>JABWCM010000046.1 GCA_013360285.1 Myxococcales bacterium | reverse complement strand
ACCCGAGTCATATCGGGAATATGGCGCAGGGTTTTTCGGAGCCAAGCCGCCCCAAAGCCACCGCCCAGAGGCCGCGCAGCTATTTTTTCACAAACTCTCAGGTTTTTCCCGGGTAATCCGGGTCAAATTCGGCTGGGTCGCGAAATCTCCCCAAAAACACCATAGCTTCTTACCCCGGATTTCTCACCAGGATTCGGCTACGAACGGCGATACGCGACCCTCTTCAGAAATAGTTGACCCTTTTTGTCTCCTCAACACGGCCCTGCAATAACTGTGGGCAAGAACCAACAAACACTTGCATGCCGCAGAGTGTTCACATTGTCGAGGCCGTAAACATCGCACAGCGGACGGTCGGACACACTCCAATCCCGCAGAGGTTGTCACAGTGCGCAGCCATTGTACCGAGAAACTGGTCTCGGTGCCATTAACTTAGCGAACAAATCAGCCGACCTGGTTACATTGGGATGACTCTTTATCGACGATTCGTGCATAGTCTTTATGTTGTTCCATATTTATCGGTTCGTTCCGACCACCAAACGGACAGCAGGAAACGAGTCGGAAAATTCATCATTCTGTGCCATAATTCTCATGACGGGTTTTCGCAAGGCGAAAGTGCCTCGGCAGATGTCAACAATTTTGCTGTGTTTAAGGTTTTTCAACTTATGCTCGCGGTTTACCATCACAACAATCGACCACACTTGATTGTGGTGGCCTTTCTTTTCTTGTGTCCCTTATTGTGCGGTTGTCGAACCGGCGACCGAGATTTTCCGCCAACCGAAGTCGCACAAATGTTCTACGACGGCTTGCTTTTATTCTCACAAGAACAATTTGAAGACTACCAAGAGGCATCATTTGGACTTCTGTGCGCCGACGATCAAAAACATTTGACGTCTCTAGCAGACACGTTGAACGAAGCTTTGCCGGAACATTCCAGAATAAAACCTCACCAACTACTGGTTGCTACGAGCCCTGTGTTTGGGAGTCACGTGCAATCCGCCAAAACTATTTCAACGTCTGAAAATGAAGCCATCGTCGAACTAACGGTGGAAAACGGTACAATTCCGGTGCGCCTGGTGCGGGAGGAATCAAAATGGCGCATCGATCTACCTGATAACATGGAGAAATCAGATAGCCACCAGGATGTACCCACATCAGAGTCCGGTCCCGCAACCCCTTAGGTAGGTCCACCTCGACCGGGAGTCGAGAACAAGTAGGTAAGACATTGTCGCATTCACCGCGAATCATTCATAACGCCGAAGAACTGGACCAATTAAGCCAACGTGTGTTTGAGCGTAAGACACGTTGGCGATATGAACGCGATGGACGCGATTACGGACCATTTACGGCGAATGAGCTGCGGGACGAAGTTATGTCACTTCGAATCGACACGGAAACCCCAGTATTCGAAGAATGGAGCCAAAAGTGGTATCGGGTTGGAGATGTTGCGGCATTTGAAGAGGCGCTGCTCGACGCTCACAAAGAACGAGAAAAACAAAAACTCCAAGCAATCACTGAAAGCACCCACAAACAAGTCAAATCCGCCCAAAGCAGACGATGGGTGATGTCCAACGCCATGATCGCTGCCATTGTTGGTGCCACGGCAATGGGGGGCTATATCCTCTTCATGAATCAAAATGGCGCTCCCTCAAAGTTGACGACGAGTCTTTTTAAAGATCTGGGGTTGGGCGTAATCCCTCCCTGGGTAAAAACGAGGTCGGAAGATGTATTTCGATTGCCGATAGATCCACGCGAAGATACCAAGGACCTGAATTCCAACGCGAAACGAGGTAAACGACGCACGGCAAGCGGTGTCGGCAGCATCGAAGATCAACTTGTATCAACGGATCAAGAAAGCGAAGTCGGGGGAGCGACAACACTCTCTTTTGAAGATATGGAAATTGGGGGTAACGACGCACCTCCACTCGAAGATGGGGAGCTACGCACAACGGCGTCGGCAGCAGCCGCAAAAGCCAAACACTGCTTTGTTGAGGAGGCCGAGCGACGACCCGGATTCGGTGGTGCGACGATCGTGTTTTCGATTGAACCGAACGGCAGGGTTGGGTCGGTTCGGCTGCGGGACGGAGGAATGGTCACCCAGACACTCATAACTTGTGTGCGGGAGAAGGTACTTTCGGTGAAAACCCGCGAGTTTGGTGGTTCATCAAGAACGGTCGAAGTTCCAGTCTCGGTGAGTTACTGAAACACAGCGTGCGCAATGCTCTCTTTTTCAACCGATTTTGCCTGCCAAAGTCGCGATCGTGCCCCAATGTTACTCATTTTAGACCACACAGATTACAAACAGGGTTTCGCCAGGTGGCTGGTGTTAAATAGGGGTTTTCATGATCCAGCCGAATTTGAGCCGGATCGCCCCCCCAAAAACCTGAGTCATATCGGGAATATGGCGCAGGGATTTTTACGGGACGAGACGGACAAAGATGGCCAGAGCATAAAAATCATCATTTAACACCACACACCTAGGGTTGTTCCGGTAAGCGTCCCCTGATATCCTACATCAGTTGCTCATCCGATATCCGTCCTAATCTCTAACCGGTGGTCCTTCAGCATGTCGCGTAATCAAGTAGGCTCTTCTACGATTCGACTCCCGGACGAAATCGCCGAAGTTTTGAAACAACGAGAACTTGCTGCACGGGCCAAACACAGGGGAATTGGAATTCTTGGCGCAGGGCCCGCGGGCAAGAGCCTTGCCACACGCTTTGCCGAGCTAGGGGTCACGGTTACGTTGATTGACGACAAGTTGGCCCGGGCTCAGGACGCATTACACCGAATTGCCGCCTCACTTAATCAACGGATCGACGGTGAAGGGGTCTCAACCGCACCCCAAGGGGCACTATTACAACGTATTCAAATCGGAAGCGGGATTGAACGACTACGAGGCCAGGATCTGGTTATCGAAACCATCGGACTTGACAACGTAGAACGAAAGGTACACGCGGAAAGTTTACAACGACTCGAAGGAATCGTCGAGCGCGGCACTCCAATCGCGTCGGTGGTGAACGACGCTCGACAGGCCGAGGAACTTGCCGTCTTGGCTCCCGACCCGTCCCGAGTTGTGCCGATTCACATTATGTTGCCGGAATTTCGCCTATCTGTACTTCAGGTAGTGTCAGCACCTCAGGTATCACGCGATAGCTTGGTTAAAGCTACAAGATTGCTCACTTCGTTTAATCTGAGTGTCATCGGCACACCAACACGCCCGTGTTTTGTCGTAGATCGTCTGTTTGTAGCCCTCGTAAACGAAGCGTGTCTGATGTTGGAACAAGGGCAATCCGATATTGAAGAAATCGACCGCGTATTAAAAATTGCAACAGTGCACAACCTGGGACCGTTGCGCATCGCGGATCTCATCGGGTTAGATTATTTAGTAAAAGTAGCGGATTCATTGGCTGAAACCAGCGGGGATTCCCGATACCGACCAGCACCTCTGCTGCGATCCTATGTTGATAGCCGGCTACTTGGACGACGGACCGGACGAGGTTTTTACTTGTATCCAATGTAGCAATCACATACGCTAGCGACCTATTATTAACAAAACGCAACACTAAATTACGTCGATTGCATCATCGGGTATACCAACGTAACCTGAAAACGGATAGCCCCTGGGTAGCGACCAACTGAACACACGCCGTTATGCCAACTGAAGACGCCTGCCCGTGCAACTCATGCTCTTCATTTCCACCACCAAAAGTATCCCGCACCTGCACATGCCCGGACAAATCAACAATCGCCCACTCTCCCATGACTCGCTCATCTTCAACCGCCAACACTACCGTAAACGGGCCATAGTGGTCGGTAGAGACACAAATCGTTTCGGGCGCCGTAGCGGCCGAATCCACAACACCGACAAAGGTTTTGCCGTGTTTTAAGATCACGGCCGTCGGCGCTGTGGCAACATTGATTGGGGTCGTTGGCAACCGGCCACACGAAACAAACACTACACCTATAAACGCAATCAAAGAGCAGAACGTAACAGCGAAATATCGCCTACCATTCAATATCATTGCTTTGTTTAAGCAGAAATCAGTCATAACTATAAGAAAATTCCATGTAGGATTTTCTCCAGTGTCCGCAACTACTGATATTTTATCAATTTGAGCTGCACCGGTGCATAGGTGTGGCAGATGCGCGACCCAATTGTAACTGCGACATTGCCGTGGGAATAAAACCCGACTGTGCAACCGGCTTTCTCCCCAATGCTGGTCACTTAAGAGATCTGACGTCAATTTCTACAAACAAACCCGGATCCTTCCCAGCCTGCGAACGAACGTGCCAAGACACCAGTAGATTCGGGTGTGATGGCGACTCTTGCCCCCAATCATGGACGGAGCACCCGATTGAAAGCAAAAAAGTCCACCGTGCCCAAAGATGGTCGCGGATTGGAGTTCGTAGCCTTATCTTATGAGAAATGCAGCATCAGGCTGGTCTTAAAAATGCCGAATTGCCGCAACTCGCCAACAGTATGGACCGCAGCAAGTTAGTTCTTAAAATCTCTAAGATTTAGGCCAAATCTCTGCATTTTTGAGTACAGGGTTCGCCGGGATATCCCCAACCTACTGGCACACTTACTCATGTGCCCGTTTGCTTGTTGTAGCGCGTTTTCAATGTACCGGCGCTCGACTTCGTCATAGACATGTTGTTTCAACTGTTCGAGCGTTACCGACTGTTCGCCAAAGCCCTTAGCAAAATCAACCGAATTGGGTACAACGGACGAAACTTCATCAGGTAAATCCTTCAACGTGATGGTGGTCGACGTCGCCGCCACCATGGTTCTCTCGACAACGTTCCTTAATTCGCGAACGTTTCCAGGCCAACTGTAACGGACAAGCGCGTCCATCGCACTGGGATCAATACGTGGTATCGCACGTCCTCCGAGCTTCCCGGCAAACTCTTTTGTAAAGTGATGGATCAAAAGGGGAATGTCTTCTTTCCGGTCACGTAACGGCGGGAGCGTAACGGTAATTACCGCGATGCGATAAAAAAGGTCACGTCGAAACTCACCAGACTCGACCATCTTCAATAGTGGGCGATTTGACGTTCCAATCAACCGAAAATCAACCTTGATTGTCTCCCGTCCTCCAACTCGTTGGAACTCACCAAGTTCCAACACCCGAAGCAACTTCATCTGCATCGCAACGGACAAATTTTCCAATTCGTCCAGCAGTAGTGTACCCCCATCCGCCTGTTCGAACACTCCCTTTCGAGCTGCAACCGCTCCCGTAAATGCCCCCTTGTCGTGACCAAAGAGTTCGCTTTCAAGTAGGGATTCCGCAAAGGTCGCGCAGTTGACTCGATAGAATTGCCTGTCTTTTCTGCGTGAGTTTCGATGAATCGCATGAGCCACCAGTTCCTTTCCACTTCCGGTGTCTCCTTCGATTAATACAGTGGAATCAGAATCTGCAATGCGTCTAAGCATCGTAAATTTGTCCTGCATTACCTTATTTTGCGTAATTATCTGCTCAAATCCATAGTTTTTGTCCAGCTCTCCCCGTAGCTGGTGCAATTGGTGACGTGTTTCTTGCTGCTTTAGTATTCTTTCAACTGCAAACAGCAAAGCCTCAAAACTGAACGGCTTCATCAGGTAGTCCGCAGCACCAGATCGGATAGCTGTCACTGCACCCTCAACACTCCCCTGCCCCGTCATCATGATCACCGGAAGTCCGGGGTATCTCGTTTGGATTTCTGCAACTAATTCCAACCCATTTCGACCCGGCATTAACAAGTCGGATATGACCAAATCGGGGAGGCCGGAGGACAAAACCACCAGCGCCGCGTCAACAGAATCCACAGTAGTCACCCGGTAACCGAGATTTTCCAAATACTGGCGAAACGGCTCACGAATAAGCGGATCATCGTCAACAATAACAACTCTACAGCCATTAAACGGGACCTCGATTCCGTGCGATGGGAGTATGTTTAATTGTTTGCGACCAAGGGGTCCTTCTTCGAAAAGGGCCATCTACCACTCCGCAAGGGGTTTGTGCTCACATATGAACCGTTGGTAGGAGGATGGAGGCGGGGTCGGCCTGGCGAC
Source organism: Myxococcales bacterium (assembly GCA_013360285.1). Classification (GTDB taxonomy): domain Bacteria; phylum Myxococcota_A; class UBA9042; order JABWCM01; family JABWCM01; genus JABWCM01. The sequence continues at coordinate 23,505 of JABWCM010000046.1, read as the reverse complement.
CAACCCCACCCCCGATGGTGGATGGAGGAGCAATGAGGACGAGACACAGAGGTTGCCTAGCGCGGGGACAGGACCACGCACGAAATACAAGAAACGGGATCAGCGACTTACGACACTCCCTAGGAAGCATTTCGCGTTCAACGACGACAACATTTCCACAGCAGGCAGCATTTGGGGAGATGGTGGCAGACTCTCCTTGTGTGCGTTCATGACTGTTTGTCCACTGGTTGCACCAGCTTCTGTATGCACCGGGAACAGAAAAAGCCGTACTGCTGAACGTATTTGTGCTCTTAACTAAGTACCATGTGCCAACAGGACCCACTTGTTGTTTCTTGACCGACGGCTTTTGCTTCCGCCGGTGGCGACAGTGTCTGTCAATTGTCAAAGCAATTAACGTGCCAAATGTGACAACACTTTGCATGTCGTTTGTTGGTCGGTAACCGGTCTGAATAGCACCCCGTGTTCAGCCCCCAAAAATTGAGAACTACATTTCCCACTATGCTACGTGCTGAAAATCCTGTCAACTACAGACGAAAATTTTGGCCGTAATTTGATTGCAATTCGCATTTTAGCAAAGACTATTGGAAATATGTCTACATTTTTTCAGATTTCTATCATCTATTAGGTCACTTTTAGAGCATTTTTCCTATTTTTACTCTCAAATATTATGCGACCGTATATGAGAAATCAAATTCCCAATGGGAATCCTTTTGCCCATTATATGTCATCGGCAAAACGAATGTCCGTGCCACCACGCCCAACTGTCGTTTCGGGACTCAGAATTCCGTTGAAGGGAGGAGAACGCGTGGCCCTAGACGTTGCATGCTAGTCGGCATTGGCCGATCTTGAAGCGCAACCGTCATGCGGGAAACCACAACCGCCGATTTTGCGCCGAACTGGTCACATACGAAACCGAGTTGCCACCCGTTGTATGCCGCGAGTTTCGGATTGATCGAGACGGTCAAGGATCGCTAATCGTAGATCGTTTATTTATTTCCGCCGACCGGTTATCTGAACACCAGTACTGCTGTTTCTAAGAGGGTGTTTAAATATTTGTTCTCGGCGAGCGAGTCTATGGCCGTAGCGAGCCTTTTTTTGTCGACCGAGGCCCACCGGAGGCGTGCCCAGAGGCACGTCGAGGATGGCCGACCGAGGCAAAATCGGCGTAGTAGACCATGGGCTCGCGCAGCAGGACTAAATCACCCTTGAGAGGGTCAGCGGAAATAGATGAGTGACCATCTAAGGCAGGGGTTTGCGTTTGCTACAGAATGTGAAGCGTGACAAGAAACATAGGGGTGAAAATAAGACTGGTCGCCGTGTCTCTGGTATCAAATTCCTTGTCGTCTTCCCAATCATAGATCCATTTATGGCCAAAAGGCACCGTTAACCGCATATCCGCACCAACACTCACAATAGGTGCTAAATGGATGTTGAGCCCCAGTCCCGTTTGCAAATCAGCGTTGAACCAACCTTTGTCATCGTCATCAAACCCAGCCACATAGCTCCCATATGAGAAACCGCCACCAATGAGCACATACGGGTCCCACATTTCGTCGACATTCGTAACTTTCGCTAAGTTAAGTATACCAATTGGATGAATGACTACATTGAAATTGAGGTGACCCGCACCCTCCAGGTCGTCCTCACCTAAGTTAGCGCCATGCCCAACAAATGCCATTTCGATCGCTGCTGCTCCAAAAAAATTGTAACCTATGCGGAACAGTGCGGCTAAACCAGCGCCGTAGTCAGTGGACGCCGTAACCACGCCGCCAGCCTTTATCGGAATACCAGGACCCTTTAACGCGATGCCAGAGTCACCGCTGACGACGGCGCCGCCAATTCCCAATCCAAGATAAAACCCCTCCTTTGCGCCAAGCGGCGATGCAAGCGCCAAGACAGCAACGACGCTAAGAATAGATACGATGTGAGCACGGAAATACGAAATGTTACGTGGGAAGCGGGAGCGAGTACACGATTTTCCATTCGCCCTTGAAAAACATGAGCACACGCTATGGGTGCAAGTTTGCGTCGGAACAAACGTCTCCATGTTGTCGGTCATTGTCATCCTCCTGTCGGATCCGAAACGAAAGATGACATTTATACCGGAAGATCAAACGTATAGTCACGCCGTCGTCGAGGTGACATGTGTTTTTTAGGGATGTCCACCGTATCACCTAGCCCAGATTTCTCACGAGCTTGCGGCAAAGAGCGCCGACACGACAGCAGGTTCGGGGATAGTGAGCGCGTTTTTACGCGGAGGCACGGCGGCGCCATGTTGAGGACAAAAAAAGTCTATGGTCCCCGAAGATGCTCGCGGATCGACGGTGTAGGCCAAGCTTGTGAGAAATCCGGAGTGAGTTGTCCCGAACTGGAATTTCACACTCAGATTCGCGATATAAACAAAGAATTTTGGACGGGAAAAACCCAAAAAATCCAAAATTTCAACTACTTTGAACCAAAAGCTAACTTGTTTGTAGGTTTTTCAAGTATGACCCGGATTGTAGGCGGCCTCATGTTGGACACAGGAATGAAAGAGTATGCTTAACTTAACGGTCATGGTCAAACAGTGGAGAACGATTACCGGTTTCCTAGGGGGTGACTGGGTGCGTCGTCAAAACATCACGCGATGTGCCAACAAGAATCCCAGCGGTATTTCGGGTCAATTTGCATCATCTGCGTACGTAACAGCCATTTTTGTCCTTTCATTAACAATTTCTACCACGTTTTTGACAACAACCGTCAGATCTGACCCGCAAAATGAAGCAAAGGTATTGTACTTTACACTAACCAAGACATTAACGTCGCCCGATCCAGAGGCGACGCTGCAACGAATTTTCACCGTCGGCGATCAGTTGGTCGTTCAGCTTGGAGACACCGACATTGCGCGAGTCGAACCCAAACTAAATCGAATTGAATGGAGAAAAACCCCCGGCGGCACAATTCGACACGTTTTTGTCGTGGAAAACTCCCTGCTGGTCGTGGCGGATGACCTTTCATTGTGGGCAATTTCCGACGGCAGTAGAAAGTGGACGTATCCGTTGGCGATGCAAAATTTGCTAAGCGTTGATGCAGAAGCTGCGGTTGTTGCTGGATTTGGTGATCACCCGACTCAAGTCGCCATGGTTGACCTGCAAACAGGAGGGTTGGCGTGGCCTTCGTGGGCCATGGTCGACAAACCGTCCTGGGTCTACGTGGAACCAGACCGTTTGCTGGTTGTTTCGGAAGCCGCACCAGGTCAAGTGATTCCCGTCGACCGCTCAACGGGCCGAGTGCGCAATGCAATTGCTGCACCGCACGATCCGGGACGCCGGAAATCTCTCGATACCTGGAAAACTGAGCGCTTTGGGGACCGAGTGCTCCTTTTGTCTGATTTTGGCGCGGGGTGGGTCACTTCCGCAACAGAGCCCGTTGCTACAGGACAAGGTTCACAATTAATCGTTCAGGTCGGACCGGAGAGTCATCTTTACGAGGGTACGCCACTTCGTGAGGCTGTCGAAGAATGCCAACGCAAAGTAAGTCAACATGGTGAGACCGAATGCGTTGTGAACCTGTTGCCACTAGCTGGTAAATTACCGGGCGTGGACGACCTGGCACCCGGTGCTCTCAAGTCATTGGCAACTTGGATCGCCGATCCGCAATCCGACCGACAGAAAGTTGTCAACATGGCCGTTAAGTTACTACCAATGGTTCGCAACAAAGACGGGAAATCGGACCGGACTTTGGTAGTTCGATTTGCTCGAATAGTGATCGCGTTGTCCAATACGGGCGAGCACGGATCTGCGCAGAAGTTGCTGACAGAACTCATACCGTTGGCGGGCGACGTACAACTTCAAGGATTGGCTTTCGCCACACAACTGGCCTACGCGCGAACTCTGATCCAGGAAGGCCAACGAGCGATGCAGCGCGGCAATCGGGACGAGGCCGTTGCACGTTTGGATGACTTGGTAACATTGTCGGCTATCGCCGGACTGCTGCCCGCGGAAATTGTCGACGCGCGAGATGGTGACAAACAACTGCGTGCCGCGTACAAAGCGGTATTGGAGATTTTACCAACAACCGCGGATGGTAACGGGCAAAACCAGTCCATGTGTATGGCCGAATGCGGGTTGGATCGTGACGAATGCGGTACACATCCACGCTGCAAAGATTTGTATAGTGCTTGCATCGTCGGTTGTGCTCCTGCCCCACCATGAATTCGCATCGAGAGGAAACAAGAATGACTTATTATCGATTCTTCGGCCTAGGTGGCTGGTGTTTTTTGATGAAATTTTTGTCCTGGCAGTATTTTGCCGCCTCGCCCGCAAAAATCCCTGCGGCATATTCCCGATCTTCCTCAGGATTTTTTCGGACGATTCGGCGAAAATCCGGCTGGCCAAAAATTCCCCTAGAAAACACCTGCCACCTAGTGCTCGCGTTAACTATATTTTCTTGCTCAGATGACAACGACTCCGTCGGAAACAGTACAAATTCGGGTGACATAATAGCATCGGACGTTCAACAAGAATTGAACGATGTCGAACAGTCGGTCGCGAAGTTTGCCGCGTCAATACAACTTCCCAACTCAGCACCCCACGGGTTTGTCGCCAATTTGGGTGTAAAGTGTTCTTTTCAGAAACTCGACCAACTACTGATTACCGCAACGGGAGCCTCAGAGTCGGCAAGTGAATCCATTGTTATCCGCATTGGTGTGTCAAAAGTAACCTCAATCGCACCAGGGGGGTCTGAATTTCCCTTCCAGCTTGTCGGAGTTGGAAAGGACGTCGATCCTGGAACCGCGTCGTGGTCTTACGAGACCGACGGAGCGGTCCTGTTATCCGCTGGACTCGTGGACGCATCCAGCAAGGTCACGCTGACGTCTCTAAGTCCGTGTGAAGGGACCTTTGACCTGTCATGGACCGACGTTGAAGGCCAAACAATATCGATCGATGGTGGGTCGTTTCAAATCAGCTTGACTGAAAGCTTATGAAACCACACGTCCGGTACTGCCTCGTTCTAGTTCCGGCTCGAAATGCTAAGTTAGCCTGACCAGCATCGTTTCTTTATTGCTGCTTCCCGTCTGAAAGGGTGTTTAGATATTTATCCTCGGCGACCAGGCCTAGCCCGAATTTCTTACGAGCTCGCGGAGACCCCGACACTCTCGCCCGTAGGCTCTTGAGAAATCCGGGCTAGGTGACTGGTGTTTCTTAGGGGAATTTTTGGCAAGCCGGATTTGAGCCGTCTCGCCCCAAAAAACCTGAGTCATATCGGGAATATGGCGCAAGGTTTTTTGAGGGCAAGACGGCCAAAGGCCGCCAGGACAAAAATTTCATCAAAAAACACCACACACCTAGGGCGCCGCATTTCCATCAGCGATAAGGTGGGATCTTTACAGCGCACCGAAGTCATGTTACCTCATCCGACAATCTGAACGGGCGTTTACCTACGACTCGTTCGGGGAAACAGCCCGATTTCCGCCAATGTTTTGGAGCGCCCTGTGACTAACTCGTCCAGTTACTCGGAAAAAGACATCAAGATTCTCGAAGGATTGGAAGCAGTTCGGAAACGTCCGGGCATGTATATCGGATCAACCGGCGCTCGTGGGCTCCACCATCTCATCTATGAGATCGTGGACAACTCGGTAGACGAGGCGCTTGCCGGCGCGTGCACACGTATAGAAGTAATGTTGGAGCACGGTCAAGTCGTTACCGTAAAGGATAACGGGCGCGGTATTCCAACCGGAGTTCACCCTCAGGCCAACATTCCCGTGCCGGAACTGATTTTTACCCGCTTGCATGCCGGCGGTAAGTTTGACAACGACTCCTATAAAGTATCGGGAGGCCTTCACGGTGTCGGGTCGTCGGTTGTGAATGCGTTGAGTTCTTTTTTTGAGTATGAAATTCATCGAGGTGGGCGAATTTTTTGCGGCCGGTTTGAAAATGGTGGCTGTGTCGCTGTTCCAATGACTGAACGTGGAAATACACGACGAACCGGAACAACGGTCCGTTTCTGTCCCGATTCCACAATTTTCGAAACAACGGAATTCAGTAGCAGGACCATCGCCGAGCGGCTACAGGAACTTGCATTCTTGAACCCCGGTTTGACGTTAAGGCTGATCGATAAACGAAGCGAAACTACGGAGAACGAATGGCATTATCCGGGCGGCTTGCAGCAGTATGTGGCTTATCTTAACGAAAGTAACTCACCCATAAACGATGTGGTTCACTTTGTTGATGAGGCGGAGGGAATACATGTTGAGGTGGCGTTCCAGTACACCGACGGTTACAGCGAGACCGTTCTCAGCTTTGTCAACTGCATCAATACACGCGAAGGTGGGCAACACGAGACTGGATTTCGCACCGCACATACGCGGGTGTTTAACGAATACGCACGCCGAATGAATTTATGGAAAAAGAAAGAGAATCTTGGTGGTGACGATCTAAGAGAAGGAATTACGGCAATAGTTAGCATGAGGATGCGGAATCCTGAATTTGAAGGCCAAACAAAAACGAAATTGGGAAATTCTGATGCACGAACGGCGGTAGATGCCGTGGTTGCAAAACACACCGCACGATACCTCGAGGAAAATCCAGACGCAGCTCGTACACTGATAGAAAAAGCGTCACGAGCAAAAGCAGCACGAGACGCTGCCAGAAAAGCTAGAGACTTGACCAGAAGTGGTACGACACCTGGTGCGAAGACTTCACTTGGAGGCAAACTAACCAGGTGTGCAAGCAGAAATCCGGCAGAGTGTGAGCTATTTATCGTCGAGGGTGATTCTGCTGGTGGATCGGCAAAGCAGGGACGAGATAGGCGAATCCAGGCTATTCTACCCCTCCGTGGAAAACCCTTGAATACAGAGCGAGCCCAACTAGACAAAATACTCAAAAACAGAGAAATTCTGAGCATTATTCAATCGATCGGGGCAGGGATTGGACCGGATTTCTCACTTGCGGATGCAAATTACGGCCGAATCATCATCCTTGCTGATGCCGATGATGACGGCGCCCATATTCGGTGTTTGTTGTTGACTTTTTTTTACCGGTACATGCGACCTCTTTTGGACTCCGGTCGCGTGTTCATCGGACAACCACCGCTTTTTAAAATTGAGGGCGCGGTGCCCACCGGTACAAAAAAGCCTGGTATCGCTGGAAAAAAGCCCACTGCCAAGGTGGCGTATGCGTGGTCGAAAGAGGAGATGCAAAAGGTGCTCAAAGAGTTTCGAAGTGGGACCGCGGTACAGCGCTACAAAGGACTGGGGGAAATGAACGCGGATCAACTTTGGGAAACAACCCTTAATCCGGAAACACGCACGTTGGTGCAGGTGTCGGTAGACGATGCCGCGTCAGCGGAACGCCAACTTCGTGTGCTAATGGGGGACAGCGCAGAAACAAGAAGGAGATGGTTAACAGAAAATGTGAAATTTGGTGATACCGGAGAAGAAACGAAAGAAATGGACCAAACGGAGAAAATGAGTCCGATCCATAAATACTAATAAAGACAGGAACTTGTGGAGTGAGGAGAATCGATGAGTCGTGACGCCAACCGTTTGGTAGACATGGCACTTGAGCGAGAACTCGCGCAAAGTTATGGCAGATACGCGCAAACTATCATTCTGGATCGGGCGATTCCGGATGTTCGCGATGGATTAAAGCCGGTGCAACGTCGAATTATCTATGCGATGTTTGAATCGGGAAATACACACGACAAACCCTACCGAAAAAGTGCCAAAACAGTAGGTGATGTCATGGGTAACTACCATCCCCACGGCGACCAGAGTATCTACGACGCGATGGTACGCCTAGCGCAGCCGTGGAAAATGCGGTACCCACTTGTGGACGGTCACGGTAACTTTGGAAGTGTCGATGATGATCCCCCGGCAGCGATGCGTTACACCGAGGCACGACTTAGCCCAATCGCTTTAGAGCTCGTTCGCGACCTGGACAAGGACACTGTCGATTGGAGGCCCAACTTCGACGAGAAGGATTCCGAGCCAGTAGTGTTACCCTCGCGTTATCCGAACCTTCTTATCAACGGCACATCAGGTGTTTCGACGGGGTTTGCGACCGACATTCCTCCTCACAATCTTGGCGAAATAATTGATGCAACCATTGCGCTCATTGACAACCCTGAACTGAGCCTTGACGGACTGATGCGGTTTGTTCAGGGCCCCGATTTTCCGACCGGCGGTGTGCTTATGGGTGGGGATGGCCTCCGCGAAGCGTACGAGACCGGACGTGGAAAAGTAATTGTGCAGTCGAGATGGGAAATCGAAAAACAAAAAGACGGCAAAACACAGGTCGTGGTTCACGAACTGCCCTACGGGGTTGTGAAGTCCAAACTTGTCTCTGACCTGGATAACTTAAGGGTCGACAAGGTTGTGAATGGATTGGTTGACGTTCGCGACGAGAGTGATCGCGAGGGCCTCCGCGTTGTGATTGAGCTTTCAAAAGCAGCCGATGTGGACGGTGTATTGGCCTTGCTGTTAAGAAAATCGGACCTTCAAGTAACATACGCCTTCAATATGGTCGCAATACACAAAAACGCCCCGCGGGAAATGAGCCTCAGGGACATGCTGATTGCATACGTCGAACATCAACGCGACGTAGTGCGGCGGAGAAGCGAATACGAGTTAAACAGTGCGCGAACTCGTGATCATGTTGTGTCAGGGTTAATTGCCGCAGTGGACATTTTGGACGACGTGATCGCGTGTATTCGTGGAAGTAAAAACCGCCTTGATGCTCGAACCAATCTTGTACAACAATTTTCTCTCAGCGAAGTCCAAGCAGAAGCTATTCTGGACCTACGTCTTCATCGATTGACCAGTCTTCAAATTCTCGAGCTGAGAAACGAACGAGCAACTCTTGCCGCCCGGATTTCGTTTCTGAAGTCGGTACTTGGAGATGATCAGCAACTGATGAACCTGATTCGTTCTGAGTTGTTGGAAATCCGAGACCGATATCAGGACAACCGTCGAACGGAGATTCGGGCGGCCGTAAAAAAATACGACGTATCGGTGGAAGCAGTAGTCCGACCGCAGGAAGTTGTTGTAGGAATTTCCAGGGGAGGCTACATCAAACGTTCGAATATGGCGTCGTTTCGTGCAAGTGGCGAGTCCATTGCGGACTCCGGAGCAAAAGACGGTGACTTCGTTCAATTTTTCTGCCGCACCAATACGACCCACAAGATCCTCATTTTTACACGCAAAGGCGTATGTTTTGTTGTGGGAGTACACACATTGCCGGAAGACCGTTGGGGAGCAACCGGGACAGCGTTGGTCAACGTTGTGCCTTTTGACAAAGACGACCGTGTAGTGGCCGTGCTTGAATGCGACTTTTCTGATATTGACGTCGGAAATTACGTGACGATTGTTACGGAACTCGGAATCACAAAACGCACAGAGTTGTCAGAGTTTCACGTCACTAGAAGTTCCGGCATTATCGCAACCGGACTACAACCCAAAGACACCGTCGTATCGGTTCATCGAGATCAAGGTGACAAAGACATTCTCGTCGTCACGGCAAGCGGGCAAGGTATCCGCTTCTATCTCGGCGACGTGTCCGTTCAAGGACGAGCCGCACGGGGAGTCCGCGGAATAGGTCTGGATGCTGCGGATCACGTCGTTGGGTCGGCACTCCTTCCGCACGTTGAAAAAGTCGATGAAAGTCTTCTTTCAACCTGTGTTGCTTTGATTACGACACAAGGTAAGGCGAAGCGAACAAAAACGTGTGATTTCGTCCGTCAAATGCGCGCCGGAAAAGGGGTACGGATTATCAAACAACTCAAACGGGGCGCTCACGTACTTGTTGCATCGACGGTAACTCATGACGATGATGACGTTTTGTTGCTCTTTACCGAATCGGGTACGAAGTTGCCTGTGCGCGTTGGTGATATTCCGATAACCGTCCGCGATGGAACGGTTTTTACGATAGTTGATACGCAAGAACCGGTTGTGACAGCCGCTCTGGATGTCGCAAAAGGGTCTGGTACCACTACATCAACCGGATCACCCACCGGCGTGCCATCACCGCGTATTTCCGACTCGCCTGACGAAACGAACTTAGATAACGCACCTACACAGTTATCTTTAGTGTGAATGATGGATTCGTTGTTGTTGATGTCCGCGACAGAATTGGCGCGCCGGATTCGGAATCGAGAAGTCTCAGCACGGGAAGTGGTGCAAACCCACATCAATCGTCTTCTCCAAGTCAACAGCCAGATACGCGCCGTCGTGCATAGCAGATTTGAACTGGCACTATGTGAAGCGGACAGATGGGACAAACAAATCGGAGCAAAGCGAGTCAATAATGCACCGCTGGCAGGAGTGCCCTGTACGATCAAAGAATCCTTTGCGTTGAAGGGGATGCCCAATACAGCCGGTCACCACAAGCGGATCGGGTTGATAGCAACCGAGGATGCTGTAACCGTCTCGCGGCTTCGACGTGCAGGGGCGATTCCGATTGGCGTGACCAACACTTCGGAACTCTGCATGTGGATGGAAACAAACAACCACGTGTACGGAAGAACAAACAACCCCTATGACTCAAACCGCATTGTTGGCGGAAGCTCCGGGGGTGAAGGCGCGGCAGTCGCTTCCGGAGCGTCACCATTTGGACTGGGTAGTGATATCGGTGGGTCGATTCGTATGCCCGCTTTTTTTTGTGGGGTGTTTGGCCACAAACCTTCCGGCGGAATGGTCCCTGGAACCGGTCAATATCCAGCCCCGAGCAACGAAGCTTGGCGCTATCTTACAACCGGACCGTTATGCCGCAGAGCCGAGGATTTGATGCCACTCATGCAAACACTTTCGGGACCAGATGGCCGAGATCCGGGATGCTCACGAAGCAACTTAAGCAGTCCGGATTCTGTGCGGTGGAAGGGACTACGGGTTCTGTTGGCAGACAGCAACGGATTACGTCGTGTGTCCTCAGACATCCGGGAATCCCAGAAGAGAGCCGCGACCATTCTTGAGCAACATGGGGCCGACGTGGTTTTGAGAGAATTTCCCGCGTTGGAGCGGTCATTGGACCTGTGGGCAAACCTGATGTCTGCGGCAGCGGACGTCAGGTTCGGAGAAATTTTGACTGGGCATGTCTCACCTCCTCTCGTTAAACTACTATGGGACTGGGTAATGCGACGGTCGATTCACACGATTCCCGCCATTGCTCTGACCGCGATAGAGCGAGCAATTGGCAAGTTTCCCAGAAACATCTTAGAGTTACGACGAACCCAAAACGAGTTGCGGGAGGAGTTGACAAACGCCATCGGAACAAACGGAGTGTTGTTGTTTCCGCCATATACACGCGCGGCGCCTAGGCATCTTATGCCTCTGCTGACGCCGATAGATTGGGTCTACACGGCAATTTTCAACGTGATGGAATTTCCTGTAACTCAAGCACCAACTGGACTGAACCGAAACGGGCTTCCCGTTGGTGTACAGATCGTATCGTTTACGGGCAATGACCACCTCACAATCGCCGTAGCACACCTTCTGGAGAAAGCGTTGGGTGGATGGTACCCTCCGGCGGATTTAGCCCAATACCTATCAGAGGGTCACCGTCAAGCCGAGATTGCCCCTAAGAAAGCTAATTTAGCGCTGAATTGGACGGAACCTGACTGAGGTAATATCAAGTACATGCCGCCCCTAAGGGGCTTGGCCGAGGCGGCCTAAATTAGCCAGTCGGGATTCGCTTATCTATTTCCGCTGCCCCTCCCTGCATGTAATCCGGCTTAACCGACTCACCGGATAACCATTGCTGCTTCACGTACCGTGACTATTTAGGTTCCACGATGTAGCTAAATCCATCTAACTTTGCCTCGACTACGCTTGACGTCGCATCGTATACGCCAACAGCAAACCCGGTCACGGTGGTTTGTGCAATGGACCCGACAGTAAACTGAAGAATATCATTCACATAGTACGAGAAAGTTCCACCAGTCACGTCGCGACTGAATCTTATCTTAACCCACGCGCCTGGTGTACCGTTGTTGTTTTTGCTTGACGTGCTCGTCCCGGAATAAACGTAAGTTGTCGTAGTCGTTATTGTATTTGCGAATCCCGACGTCAAAAAAGCACCCGGTTTGTTGGGTACCGCAGCACTAACAAAACCAAATTTCAAACCAAACCCACCAGCCAACCAAACCCAGCCTTCAACTGACGCTTTGTTGACGGGAGTTCCGAAACTCTTTACCAAGAGGAATTCGTTTTGTATGGGTGAAAGGGTAAGGCCATACTTACTGTCCTTGGCTCCAGAAGAACCAATCGCATATTCGTCAATATCACAAACGTCCGTGTCCAACATCCCGCCGTTGGTCGTCAAGAACCGGTAGTTTGCATAGGACCAGGGATGTAGTGTTCCGGTTTCAAAATCTCCAGATGTCCACATACTTACCGGATCCGACGGCACGGAATTGCCCGTTGAACCACAAATCAGGCCAATAACCAGGGGCACTTCAACAATGGTTTTTGCTCCCATAGTGTCCGTGGCAGTAACCTGAACAACGTGCTGCCCAACTCCGAGGAGGTCATCAGAAAACTCGCTCAATCCCTCAGTGGTCGCATAGGCAGCGTAAAGAGGGTCTCCAAGCAAGCTACTCTTCCACTCGACAAAGATTGTTTTCGGCTGGTCCTCCGTGTCTTTCACTGTTGCACTGAACAATACAGTGTCACCGGTTCCATACTGCAATGACGTTGGAGATTTGACCGTAATTTGAGGTGGAGCATTTTGTATCGTCAGCGAATTTGAACTTAGGACTGCTGTACCAAACGCGCTACCGTCGTAGGGTGTTGCCGTGCACTGTACAACGTCCCCCATTTTTGTGTTTCCGGCGGGAAGAATTGACGCGGTCTGACCACCGATCATCTCCCCATTCTTGAGCCACGTGTAGGTGTATTGCTGCGGATCGTTATCAGGATCAACCCACCCGGTCGTTAAACACGTTAATGTACTAAGCGCGGTAGCGTTTGTTGGACCGACCGTAACCTTAGCGACTATTGGTGCCGTATTTTTAATCGTAACTGGCGCCGACAATTTTGACGTACCATAGGCTAAACCGTCGAAGGGCGTCGCTTGGCACTGCCACACTTGGTTTTTCAAAGTTGCGGATTCGGGAAGCATATTCGAGACCAACCCGGGAATCAAAACTCCGTTTTTGAGCCATGCATATGCCGATTTTTCGGGATCACCTTCCGCATCGGCCCAACCAATCACTTCGCACGTCAAAGCGTCGGTAGTAGAGGGTTCAAATGGTGTCAGCGATGTGCTCTCAATACTAGGTGGAGTGTTCCAGAGTTCAGCCACATTAGACGCAACGGGCATTCCGGCCAACATCCCATCCTTCGGCGTAACTTCACACGTCAATACGCTCAGTCCAGTAAACTGAACACCTTTTAGTGTCGGTTCAGCGGCGCCAAAGTATTTCTTACCGTTAACATACCATGCGTAAGTGAGTGTAGTTTGATCGCCATCTGGATCGTTTGGCGCAACTGCGGTACACGTGAACAGTGTAGACTGATTACCGTACGCTGGCGAAAGCGTCGCCAGACCCAAGCTGGGTGGAGCGTTCGCGATGACCACGGGCTGCGATTGAACAGGTAATCCAGTGTCATATCCGTCATCAGGAATCACGACACAAACTACCGACTTTCCTTTGGTTGCTGTCCCCGCCGGAAGAGTACTGGTTGTTGCACCCACAACTTCTTTTCCGTCAATAAGCCACTGATACAAGTAACCGGGGAGATCCAAATCAACGTCAGCCCAGCCCTTGGGCAAGCAATCTAACTCAGATAACGTTGTCGGATTATCCGGCAAAATAGACGCAGTCAATATTGATGGTGGGTTATTAATAACCACTACAGAGTTACTTTTGACCGAGACCCCAAATGCCATGCCATCAAACGGAGTGACATCGCAATGAATGATATCTCCTGGAATGAGCTTCGACGTGCCAAAGTTAGCGGTGGTTGCCTCGGGCTGTACAACATTGTTGACGTGCCACAAATACACATAAGACTCAGGATCCTTGTCGGGATCGTTCCAACCCTGAGGAGTGCATGTAAAGGTGGTCTGCTTGTTACCTTCAAGAGGAGTTAACTTAGCCGCCTGTATGGTTGGTTTGGTATTTTGAACCGCGATTGGAGTATCCGCTTCGATGGGCGCACCACTGGCAGAACCATCGGTCGGAATTGCGACACACGTCACGGTATCACCAGCATCAAACCATTTGCCATCAAGGGTCTCGCCGGTAACGGGAACAATTTTTCCATTGACCCACCACTCAATAATGTAACTAATCGAATCTCCGTCGGGGTCGACAGCATCGGACACGCTGCATTTCAAAACGTCATCTTCTTTTGCATCCGCCGGACCGAGATCGACTTGCCCCCCGGTAGGCGGTGCGTTCTTTATTACGACAGCCGAACTAGGAATCCACGGTCCGGTGAGTTCACCATCAGTTGAACGAGCCGAGCAAACCACAACGGATCCGGAAGTGAAATAGGGGGCGCCCAGTGTCTGATCCGACTTTCCGGCCACAATCACACCGCCGACCTTCCAAGCGTACTCGTAATCAATCAAGTCACCGTCAGGATCGCTCGCTCCGCTTGCATTACACACCAGCGTGGTCGTAACGGTCGCGGTAACCGGTGTCAGTGTTACGGCAGCAGCCCCAGGTGGAGCGTTGCCTACGGATATTTGTGGGCTGGATATGGTTGCGCTGTCGGCAAAGCCATCAGATACTTTCGCGGTGCAATGTACTACATCGTTTTTTGCGAATGCCGGAGCGGAAAGAATGTTATTCGTTTGTGCCGGGGTATCTTTCCCATTCACATACCATGTAATCGTAGGAGTCAACACGTCCGAATCGGGATCAGAAAAATTCTCCAGAACACAACTCAATTTCGATGTCACGGTTGCCACCGTTGGCAGCACTGAGGCGGTTCCACTCTTTGGCGCAGCGTTTAGGATCACCAATGGCTGACCGGACACGGGAGACCCCTGAGAAATGCCGTCCGACGGCGTACCGATACACACGACAGTGTCGCCCTTCGAAAGTGGCGCAGCGGACATGGACTGACCAGCGGCAGTTTGGGTGCCATTGACCATCCAAATGTATGTCCACACAACATCATCGCCGTCGGGATCGATCGCGTCGGTTCCGACGCAATTGAGCGTGGACAATACGCTTGGATTCTGAGGAGTTACAGCAACTTTGCCACCTTCCGGCGACGCATTTCCTATGACGATTTGATTACTTAACGATATTCCTGAAATCGCCGAGCCATCAGATGAGGTCACCGCACATTGGACCGTCTGTCCTTTATTAGCGGTTCCTCCGCCAAAATATTGTCCGGTTTCATTGGGCACTACCACTCCGTCAAGCAACCAGGAATAGGAATATGTAATTGGATCACCATCGGGATCCCCTCCTGCCGTTGCTCCGCAGTGTAAATTTGACTCGGTGGTTGGACTGGTAGGGGTCAAGTTCACCACAGGAGAGTCTGGCGCAGCATTTCCAATTATCACCTCATTGCTTTCACTGGCCGGCCCTTGGGCTACACCATCAGTTGCCAACGACCAACACGTAACCGAGTCTCCTTTCGTAAACTGGGGAGCCTTCAACTTGGCCCCAGATGTCCCCGCCAACGGCACACCATTCACTTTCCAGCCAAACAAATAGGTAAGTTGTTCGTCGTCCGCGTCCGTCGCTCCCGCGCCCAGGCAAGTAAGTGTAGTCAACACCGACGCCGTGGGTGGACTCAGCAAGGTCGACCCACCTGTCGGGGGTGAGTTTTGGATAACGACGGACTGACTTACTACAACCGCACCGTCTGCTTTCCCGTCGGACGGGACTGCAAGACAAACCAGTACATCGTTCTTGCTCACGTTGCCTGGCGGTAATGATTGAAAAAAAGCACCTGAAATTTTTTCGCCGTTCTTAATCCACTCGTAAGTCCAAGTGATATCGTCGCCATCAGGATCATTGATGGCGCTGACGTCACAAACAAGTGTGGCCGCTGCAGTCGGCATCGGGGGTTGAATAGTAGCAATTCCACCCATCGGCGGCGCATTTGCGATAACGATTTCGGGGCTCAGCAGTGGTTCACCAGACAACTTACCATCGTTAGCCGTTGCGGCGCAACGTACGACGTCACCCGAAGCAAATACCGGCGCAGACAACGTTTCAGTCGATGATGATTCAGTGACCGGAACTCCGTTAACCCACCACACGATATCGTATGTCATCGGATCACCGTCCGGGTCGCTCACTCCGACCACATCACATTTGAGGACATTCGTGACGTTAGGCGCCGTCGGGCTGATCGTCGTCGCTCCACCGGTTGGTTTTGCGTTCAAAATCTCCACGGGGGGCGCAGATATCGGTGTTCCAAAGCTAAAACCGTCATGCGGTGTCGCAGTACACGAAACTTCGTCGCCCTTTTTGTATCCTTTTTTCAACACTGATTCGTTGGCCCCCTGAACCACTTTTGTATTGATCAACCAACTGTAACCGATTGTAACGAAGTCGCTATCGGCGTCGGTAACGTCATGCGCCGCGCATATGAGAGTGCTCTCAATAGTCGGGCCGGTCGGTTCAATCGCTATGTTACTAATCTTAGGAGACGCATTGCCAATATAGACCGGATCACTTCGCAATTCTTCGCCAAAAGTCTGTCCATCGGTCGGTGTGGCGCCACAAACAACCGCGTCACCACGTTTGTGGATACCCGCAGGTAACTCGGGCGACGTTTGACCGAGAACAAGTTGGTCGCCAATGTACCATGCAATGTTATAAGTCGCAGTGTCTCCATCTGGATCAACCGCTGGGCTTACGCTGCATTTCAAAACATCCAACGCGCTTGCTTCGATCGGATAAACTATCGGTTGTGCGCCGGTGGGAGCACTATTTGCAATCTGAATGGTTTCTGACCAAATAGTTTGACCATTTTCGATTCCGTCGTTCGGAGTAACACCACAAGCCAACTCGTCGCCCTTCGTAAACAAAACGCCGGCGACTGTCGCTTTTGCTACATCGACCAAAGACCCATTTCGAAGCCACTGATATTGTAGACTTACCGGATCATTGTCAGCATCCTCGGTTTTCTGTGCATCGCAAACAAATATCGAAACGACTCCTCCGCCGTCTGGGCCCACGTTCACCGAATCAACCCACGGCGCGGCATTGCCAACAATCACCTCGCCACTCCAATGTGTTTCGCCGGCGTCCGTTCCATCACCTGGTGTTATTCCACAACGAATGACGTCTCCACGTTGCGCGGTTTTTGGAGCAAGGGTCGGTGAGGTATGCTCCAAGAGCTGCTCGCCATTTAGCTGCCAGTGGTAAGTATCGACCGGCAAATCCCCGTCTACGTCACCCCATGCTTCCCCGACGCACTCAAAGCTGGTGAGTGTCGATCCCGACTTGGGTTGAATAAAAGCTCCTTTCATAACGGGAGGAGTATTGCCGAGAACCACCGAATCCTGCCCCGCCGGACCCAGCATACCGTGTGCGTTGGGAGTCACCACAACAGTTACCCGGTCATCACGAAACGCATTTCCAGGTGAAAGAACAGAATAGATCCCAGTAGTTATGGGCTCCCCGTTTCGATACCACTGATATTCGTATGTGATCTCGCTTGCGCCTTCGGCAGTCGACGGCTCAACGATCTCGGCCGTCAGCCCGGAAACTGCAGTAGGTGCCTGAGGAGTAATCTTGACCGATGGCGCGGTCGGCACACCGACGCCACGAATTGTGATGGTTGCATCACTGGTTACCTCGTCGCTGAACCGGGCGACAAGCTGCACCGTTTGGAGACCCGCACCAAGATCTGTCAACGTCGCACTTGATTCGCCATTTTCGCCGGTAGTACCGCCACCAAACGTACCGTAACCAAACAAGTCCCAACTCACGTCCACATTGGTCAACGGGTTGTTTTTTCGAAACACCGAACCGACAAACTTTACTTCGCTGCCGATAAGAAAGGCGCTTTGCGGCAAAGGTGACGTAATCGTAACAGACACTGTTTTAACAAATTCTGCCGGGTCGGCGCCGCCAATAGCATCTGCCGGAGTGTCGACGTCAGATGCTGCACCGAGATCATCGTCGCTGGAACCCGTACCGCCAACTGAGTTGCCGCCGCACGCTGCCATGATACCGGAGTACGTCAGAGCCAAAACAGTCAGAAAACCGATGCCGGATAGTGGCACTCGAGCCGCTCGAGGTCCCATGGATAACTCACCCAGTTGTGATGTACATGGGCGTAGAACCCCAAACAGAGAGTCGTAACTGCAAGGTGTCCCAACTTCTGAGCATCGAGATCCCGCGGTTGCAATTTCACGGTGTGGTGAGGACACCCGTCCTCTGCAAACTTTTGTAAGGTACTTACGCGCGTTCATAACAAATCGGCTAACTCTGGCGATGTGGAGGCTGGGTACCAACGTGCCCATTGGTCGCCCAGTGAGGTCAAATGTCCCCAGTAAAATTCGGGACCGTTTATCGAATTCCGTTGACCTTCTCAGAGACTCCATGAGAATTTGAGACCTTCCCGCAGCTACGTATCTGACACCGAATTGATTCTGAAAGAAACTGGCTGTGTTGAACACATTACGCAGAAATTTTCGGAACCAAGACAGCGGGAGTTCTCCTACCATGGTGTGCGTAGCCTTTTCTTCGCAACATTCCAGTAACTCCAAGGCCGTCTTCGAATGGTGTAGCGTGAGATCTCTGTTTTGATTTTGCTTGCACATAGTAGCCTCGCTAAGGCGGTCCTACAGAAAACACCCGTATTAAGAAGATTCAACCACATCGCCAAAACTACCGAACCATATTTGCCAATCTGGTTGCCAGGTGGGTTCAATTGAAAACTCACCGCTGATTATTCCATACAAGAATCGTGCTCAAAGAGATAAACTCAAATAAGTTATCAAAAAAATGGTGCAGCATCAAGCTTGGTAACAACCCTGTCGATTGGTAACAAACCAAACTAACAGACCGGACATGAACAATTATTGTCAGTGACGTTCAAAAAGATGAAAATTTTGCGAATCAAAGTCTACGTACAAAGTACTCGGCGTTGTTGATGCAACTCTCGCGACTAAAAAGTGCTAAGCCTGGCGACAAACGACCACGACGCCCTACTGGTCGTACAAAGTTGGGAGAACAATGCGTGTTTTTGCAATCTACTTCGGCTGTAACCGAGTCTCAGGATTACCGAACGCATTACCAGAACGACCATGCACCGAGTCGCCACCACCAAATTGGTTCGGGTTAACGACTTCCATTTGGTGCCTCGGGTTTCGCCGAGGGCCAAATCTATCTCAGTTTGGCACCAAGGCTACCGATAGCGACAGATAACGACATGATATTGTTATGCTTTAGCCATGGCACGATGGTTGCACAGTGCTACTCTACACGCGCATGGGAAGTCCCCGCGACGAGATAGTCACTGACGACAACATTTTACACCCAAAGAGCTTGAGATGCGCCATTTAATAAGAACAAGTAGTCGGCTTACAAGACCGGCAAACCAAACAAATGAAGACAATAAATTAACAACTCTTTCATCTAATTTTTTCAAATTTCTGCTGTATTTATCGCTAGTTGGTGGGTGCACGGCGTCGTCCGCACGCACCTATGTCGAGCATCTCGCAGCCGACTCCATCGACAATGCGACACACGCGCAGTCGTTGTCTAATGGAACTGATGCGTCGACTGCCACCGATATACAACTTGATGTTGGCTATGCATACCAACCGCACAACAAGTCGCAACCAACGTCGCTTTCAAAATCATGCGGAGCCAAAGTTGTGTTGTCCGAATTGATGATCGATCCCGCAGCAACAAAGGATGCCCTTGGTGAGTACTTGGAATTGTACAACCCCGCAAGTCACACCGTGGATTTGCGAGGCTGGACTCTGAGTGATGGAACACGCGGGCAAACGACCTTCAGCGGTGATTTGCCGATAGAAATTCCCGCGGGCGGTTTTGTCGTCATCGCCGCAAGCGGTGATCCGGACGAAAACGGCGATATTGACAATGTCATTGCTGTACTTGGCAAAGTCGAGTTGGCCAAGGCGGGTGGCCTTATTCAGTTACGGGATCCATGTGGAAAACCCGTTTTTCGAGTTCGTTACGGCATAAGGTCGCCTTGGCCCAAGAAGCGCGCTGGTGTCAGTGTCGAACTAAGGCATCCCGAGGCGGATCCAGCCGTTCCCGAATCCTGGATTCCGGCGAAACAGCGTAGCCCATCGGGAGATCGAGGAACACCAGGCCGCCCGGCCTGGAAGTTGGCGTCAAAACCAGGTTAACCGCTTCTGGTCCTGTGCAATTTGTATTAACGAAGTCGTCTCAGTAGGTTTACGCAGATCTATACTCACTTAGTGACTTCTAAAACGGATGACCATCGACAGTTCACAAAAGAAACCAAATAAATGGTAGGTTTATGGAAGCCAGCGTGTACCCGTGACGGCCGAAGTCTTACATCGTGCCTCTTGACTCCGCTTACCACTAAAAAGAAGATCTCAAGAGATTTCGTATGGAAGGACTCGCAGAGAAGCACTTCCATCGCCGGTTTGTTTGTGACTTATAACCTGGTCGTAACGCGATACCATACCTCGGCCTCTCTTGATGCCCGCTTGACAACAAGAAGCGGCTCTCCTATAAGTAGGGCCGCTTTACCCGCCGGTGGGGCCGTCGCACTATTATTGTCGTAGCGGCAAGTAGGGCTCGTAAGGTGACGAGGCTAGGTAGCTCAGCTGGTCAGAGCGAGCGGCTCATAACCGCTAGGTCGAGGGTTCAAGTCCCTCCCTAGCCACTTAAGAGGTAGCACACTTTCACACTCATGGCAGTGTCGTCATTCGCTGACATTTAAGAAGCGACGTATTGTGGGGACATCATCCATGATAATCGGTGTGTAGTGCATTTATCATTAGAAAAGTTTCTGTTTGTTGAGGAAGGACGTCATGATGTTACGGAAATTGGCCTTGGCGTTGACCATCAGCGCGATTGTTGCGAACGTGGGCGGCTGTAAAAAGGATGAACCCGCACCCGAAACGAAGGCACCCACGGAAACCACAGGAAAGGTCGAAGGCGCTGTGGAAGCACCCAAGATCGAGGAACCCAAAGCGCCTGAGGCAGGTACTGAGGCGGTAAAAGTCGATGAAAAAGCGCCAGACACGGAGGCGCCGAAACCAATCGAACCGACCGAAGAATCCCCCAAGGCGGAACAGCCAACACCTGCGGGCGACGCCGCGCAAGAAGAAGCAAGCAAAGCCGCGGCCGCCCAAACGGAACGCCAAAAACAACTCCAAGATATTTATACACTTGGTCGACAAAATAACGACGAGTCCATTTCCAAACTTGTCGACATTATGAAGAGCGACCAAGAGCCTGGTATCCGTGCGACTGCGATCCGGGTAATCAGCGGTGATAAGATAGACCGGATTTTGCCAACCTTAAAAGAACTGGCAAACAGTGACGTTCAGCCAGTGAAAATCGAAGCCGCCATTCTACTCTACAAATGGGGCGAAAAAGAATTTGCTTCGCCGATATTAGACGAATTGTCGGGGCAAGGGGTTGCATTACGCCGCGCGTTTTTGATTGGAAGAAAAGACGGCAAGAACCAATACGATCCTGCCGCCAAGGGATTTCTCCAAAAGGGCCTCGGTGCAGAAAACGTTTACACACGACTCGACGCGGCTCTCGGCCTGTACGAAATCGGTGACGAAAAGAAAGCACTTGAAGTGTTTCAGAACGTAATGGAAAAAGAGGAAACTTTTTACGTTCGCTTAGCCGCGCTCAATTATCTTCGCCACTTGAAGGACGATCCGAAGATCAAGAAAGTTATTGAAATCGCGCTTAAAGATAAGGATGAGAGAGTCCAAAAGCGTGCTGAGCAAATCCTAAATGAAACTGCCCCTAATCCAGAATAAGTCAGGTACTGTTGCCTACGTGCGACCACCCACAGCAATAAGATGTCACAAATCCCCTGTGCTTCCCGCCCGCACAGGGGCGTGCCGCGGTCAGCGGCGGCGTTCGATGCCTATAGTATTATTACTACTAGCGTTATTACATGCCATAACCGGAGCTTCGTGCTTAGATAAATCTGTAACTGGCGAGCAGCAATCTCCGGACACAAATACCTTGCCCATGTTCGAGCTGATTCCGGGAGTTTGGGTGCGCCAGTACGCATCGGGGCATGAAGAATACGACTTCGACCCCACAGGCGCGTACGCGTTTCGTGCGTACACGAACGGTAAGATTACACCGGACCAGACATCGACTGGAACGTGGTCGGCCAGCGCGGATTTTCTTACGATCAATACGGAGATTACCCAAGAAATTTCGCCTTTTGTAGTAAATCTAGACGCCTTTTCAAGAACACAAGTATATCTACGGAAAAGCGTTGCCGAAGGAGGCCTGGAGGGAACTTGGGAATATCGTGTTGAGCGATTCCAAACAAAAGGCGGACAGTCGGACCCTGTGCTCACATCCACGCGGACCGACACGCTGGTATTATTCGGAGACGGAACGTCAACGTTTTCTTCACAAGAACTCACTGCAAGCGGTGTAACTATTGGGCAGGCGATTGTCGATCGACCCGGCACATGGATTTCTGAAGGTGACACTATTACCGTGTCAGATTCAGTTCATGTAGTGGAATTCAAACAAGTCGGCGACCGCATCTACGACACTAACTCCAGTTGGATTTACACCTTCTCGTCCGAATAACCATTGCGGCAGTCAACCGAATTATGTAATTGAGCATGGTCGAGCTAACTTAGTGCCGAATGAGCTGGCGGAATGTCTCGCCAATATTCGCAGCAAGACTGTCAACATACACGCGAATTCTGAACGGACGGATCGCAGCCGCGCAAAGGTGGGCTTGCAACCCGTGGAACACGGCGCAGCAAAACCGACCCCAACGCGCGCGGAGTTTGACCGTCGAAGCCAATGACTGACGAGCTTGGTTGCCACAGCCGAAGACTCGAGAGAAATGCGGACTTGGGCCGTCGCGAGTCGATTTGTCGACTCTGGGCGTAACAGAGGTTTGACCAGAGGTAGTCGAGAATGACCCGACCGAGGCAGAACCGGCGTACTCATTGTGTGGTGTTAAATAGGGGTTTCATAATCCAGCCGAATTTGGCCCGAATCGTCCGAAAAAACCTGAGTCATATCGGGAATATGGCGCAGGGATTTTTACGGGCGAGGCGGCCAAAAGCAGCCAGGACAAAAATTTCATCTAAAAACACCACATACCTAGCCCGGATGGCGTCTCCACACCCGCCAAAGACCCACTTTGAAACTTCCTGGACACGATACTGGTGGTAGATTGGCGGAAAACATGCTTATTTGTGCCACGAATAAGGACTGAGATTCGTGCCAACCGACCAGGGAAAAAGTCACGCACCGTGACGTGGGCGAACACATTAGGACAGAGAGGGTCAGCGGAAATAGATGAGTGAATCCTGTTCGGCTAATTTAGGCTGCCTTGTCCAGTCCCGTCCTTGCGGAATATTCCCGATATTCCTC
>JABWCM010000326.1 GCA_013360285.1 Myxococcales bacterium | reverse complement strand
GACTGAGGAATATCGGGAATATTCCGCAAGGACGGGACTGGCCAAGGCAGCCTAAATTAGCCGAACAGGGTTCACTTATCTATTTCCGCTGACCCTCTCTGGGTCAATTTGGCAGAAAGTGTGGGTTTGTGGCACAGTCGCGGTGACTGAAACCGGTGGCAGGTGGGTCGGCTGATCATGCCGCTGCCGGTATTTTCAACTTGTTGCGAGGAGCCCGTTTGTGATCCCGTTTCTTGAAATCACCGTTGGTCGTCGAACCAGAGATGGGGCGCGTATTGTGGCTGCATTGGAACGGAGTCCTGGTGAGATCCCACTTTGTTTCGAAGCTCCTTACGAGTTGGACCCGGCGGCGTTGCTGGCCGCAACGGATGCGCGGGTTTATGGGGAACTGCTGGGAGCGGGGGTATTCGTGGGGGAAATTCATGAGGCGTGGTCGATGGCGTTGGGTGCCGCCGATCGGCAGCGTGTGCGGCTGGTGATCGAAGAACCCGAGTTGCAGGCTTTGCGTTGGGAACGGCTTTGTGCCCCTCGTGATGGGGATTGGGTTCCCATGGGGCTCGACCAGCGATGTTTGTTCTCGATTTTTCAACCATCCCGCGCGGCGATGCCGTTTCGCCCCCTTGGTCCGGGGGACCTTTCGGCGGTGGTGATGGTGGCCTGTCCCACAGATCTGGGGGAATATGGGCTGGAACCGTTTGATACCGCCGCCGCGGTGTCGTCGGTCACCGATGCCATGAAAGAAAGCGGCATCCCGTTTACGGTGCTGAGTCACGATCCGTCCTCCGCCGGACCACCTACGCTGGATTCGTTGTGCTCGGTGATCACGGTACAGGCGCCGTCGTTGCTGCATGTCATTGGCCACGGAAAGGTGCGCCCCCGGGATGGGGAGTCGGTGCTGTATCTTGGCAATGACCAAAATAAAGTCGATGCGGTAACGGGAACGAGGTTCATCGAACGGTTGGCGTTGGTCGCCGGCGAACGTGGGTTGCCCCAATGTATGTTTTTGTGCACCTGCGAGAGTGCTTCCCCCGATGAGGCGGCGACCTTTGGCAACCTGGCCCAGCGATTGGCCCAGAACTTGGCGATTCCTGCAATTGTAGCGATGGCCGACCGTATTTCGGTACAAACCGGCTTGGAACTGGGGCGGTATTTTTACCGTGGGTTACGCGCTCATGGGGAAGTGGACCGCGCGGTTTCCGAGGCGGCGGCAACGTTGGCGGAACACGCCGATGCGTTGGTGCCGGTGGTGTATAGCCGGCTGGGGTCCCGCCCCCTGTTTTCGGCGGATCCGGATCGACCGCTAACGGCGTCGGAACGTGCTTATGGACTTGCACGAGTGCGGTCTTTGGTATTGGCTCGGGCGCCGGCAGACGAACCCGAGTGGAATACGTTGGAACAACAGATGGCCGCCTGGGCTCATATTGAGCAGGAATTGTTGCCTTTAGCCGACAAAAAACGGCTGCTCCAGGTGCTCACCGACATCGACCGACTGACACACGAAGTGGCGGGAACTTCGTTTACGCTGCTTTGCCGAGGTCAACAGCCGGAGCCCTACGACAACCGCTGTCCTTTTCTTGGATTGCAGGCATTTTCCGAGCAGGAGTCGGCGTTTTTTTTTGGACGGGAGCCGCTTGTTGAGCAGGTAACCGATATGGTGTTGTCCCACCGGGTGGCGTTCGTCGTGGGGCCGAGCGGAAGTGGGAAATCGTCTGTCGTGTTGGGGGGCGTCGTGCCTCTATTACGGAAACGATTTCCCGAAATCGCCGCCCGGCGAATGACTCCTGGGGCGACTCCGCTGGAAACACTCACTAGAATTCTGGAACATTCGGAACCATCGTCGTTGATTGTGATAGACCAATTTGAAGAATTGTTCACAATGTGTGACGACCCCGAACAACGATATCGGTTTGTGGAGCAGGTGCGGAAACATAATGACCGGATTTCGTTTATCATGACCTTGCGGGCCGACTACGTGGGGGATTGTACACAACTTGCTTGGGTCAAAACGATTTTGCAGCACCATTGGGTATTGGCGGCCCCCATGGGGGCATTGGAACTACGTGGTGCGATTGAGCGGCAGGCTGCGGCTGTAGGGCTGCGGTTCGAGCCGGGGGTGTGTGCGCGGATTATGGAGCAAATCGCCGACCAACCGGGGGCAATGCCGCTTGTGCAACATGCTTTATTGGAGTTGTATCGGAGACGGCGGGGGCGACTTTTGCGGCTTTCTGCGTTTGAGGCAACCGGGGGCGTTTTTCTGGCGATTACCCAAACAGCGGAACGCATTTTTCAGGCAGCGAACCACAAAGAACAAGAATGGTTGCGGGCGATTTTTCTGCGGCTCGTGCGGTTGGATACCGACTTGGGTCCGGATGAGGCGGACCGCCGGAGGGGGACACGAGCGCGCGTGGGGATTGAAGAGTTGTGTCCGCGGGGTTTGGACATGGGAACATTGAGGGGGATGTTGTTGCGGCTCACCGATGCGCGTTTGGTTGTGACGAGTCGTGAATCGAGGGCTGACGGGGAAGGGCACTTGGACGCCGACCGGGTGGAGGTGGCGCACGAGGCGGTGCTGCGACATTGGCCTCGGCTTGAGGAGTGGATTCGTGCAGACCGCGAAGCACTATTGGCGAGGCAGGAGGCGGAGCGACTGGCGGCCGAATGGCAACAATATCAGGAGGATTCGGGATTGTTGGTGCGGCCGGGGCGGAAACTGGACGATTTGTTGCCGCTATGTAATCACCCCCGAATTACGTTGACTCCGTTGGCGCGGCGGTTTTTGTTGGCTTCAGACGCATTAAAACAAAGCCAAGAGCAGGCGCGTCGGGCGCAGATTCGGCGAAAACGGATGCTCATTGGTGGGGCGGTGGGGGCGTTGGCAGTCGTGTCGGTGGCAATGGCGTTGTTGTGGAGCGGGGCAGAGGAAAATCGCCGGCGAGAGGCCATTGCCAGGCAGTCGGCTCAGGTGAACGCCACGGCTGCTCAAGCGGCGCAACAGGCGGCGGAAACCGCGAAGGGAGCGGCCGTTCGTGCCGAACAACTGGCGACGGAACAAGCGAGAGCGGCGGCATTTGCGGCATCGTTGGCGTCGGTGGCAACAGTGGCCGACAAAGACCCATTGACCGCCAGTTTGTTGTTGGGGGAAACAATCCGGATCGATCCGAATCGACAGCCCCGGGCGGGTTGGGCCGAAGCATTTGAATTGTTGCAAAAACCGGTACCGAAGGTGGCGTTGCGAGCGGAGTCCCCGGTTGCGGCGATGGCGTTTACCAACGATTCAAAATCTTTGTTCGCATTACACGACTCGGGGCAACTGTCATTGTCGGATGTGGAGCAGGGGCGTATTGTCAATTATTTCGGGCAACGGGGTGCCGATTCGACGGTTGCTTTTTCGCCCGACGGGCAGTGGGCAGCGGTTGCCCGTTGTGAAGATACGGTGCAGTTGTGGAATACTGCGACCGGTCAAGCGGGACCGGTGCTGCAAAGTCAGGGGCGTGCGTGCCAGGCGATGTTTTCCGAAGACGGGTCGTTGGTGGTGACCTATGGGGGGAGTGGGGAAGTAGGAGTGTGGGAGTCACAAACGGGAAACCGGGTGGGTCGGTTTAATGACTTGACGACCGTTTCTCAGGTGCGTGTTCATGCAGGGCAGGGGGTGTTGGTCACGGTGGGAAGCGAAGTTCGGGTGTGGGACTTGTCGTTACAACAGGTTCGATACACGGAGCCGATTCAGCGAGATTTGACGCCGGATGTGGCTTTGGCGTTTTCGGGGCGATTTTTGTTGGTGGTGTGGCCCAGACGTTCGCTGCGTATTGTGTGGACGGAAAACGGAAAAATTCATGGTGGATTTGAAAATCAAGGGCCGGTGTCCGTTCGCGCTGTGGATGTGGCCCATGACGGACGATCGGTGTTGATGATTGCCGACAGTGAAGTGAGTTTGTGGAAAACCGATGAGGTATTTGGGTTGATCCCCGTGGGGGCACCGGTGCGGCGGGTTCGTAACGACACGGAGGTAGAGTGGGTGAAGACGGCGCTGTTTTCTCCCGATGGTCGATGGATTTTGGCGCAGCTAAATGGGGGCGTGGGGGTTGTGGCGCGGGGGGAAACGGGAGAAGTGGTGTGGCGGCTGGAATCCGTGCGTGGGGATGTGCGGTTTGGTGCAAATGGGCGGGTTTTGATGGCGCAGACCGAGTGGTTGCGGATCTGGGATTTGGAAGTGGGGAAAAAAATTGCCGAGTTCCGTGCCGGTGCACATCGTGGGGCGTTGGCGGCATTGAGCCACGACGGAAGCCAGGTGGCCACCGTTGTGAGCGATGGGGGAATCGGAATCTGGTCGGTTGCCCACGAAATCGACGCGTTGGTGATGCAACCCCAAAGTGACCCGACTCTGCTCGGGTTTTCGGAGGATGGGCAACGGGTGTTTGCGGCGACGTCCGGCGTGGAGTTGTGGCGAACGGAAGGAGGAGCGTCTGTAGGCACACTGGCACCATTGAAGGGGGGCGTTCGTGGCGTGCTGGCCGACCCACGTACATCCTGGATGTTGATGTACGGGGACGAAGCGGTGGTGTATCGACGGGATGGTACTCCGCAGGGGAGAGTGGCGGGTTGGGATGCAACTTGGGGCGCGCCCGTAGTGGGTCCGGATGGTCGGTCCTTTATTGCCGTGGGGCATAATGGGGTGAGGGTGTGGTCTGATGAGGGGACATTGTTGCGTGATGTGGTCGTGGGTAATGGACGGGACGGTACGATTCGGGGAGCGTGGCTATTGCCGGATGGGAGGTCGGTGTTGGTGCTGCAACGACTTCCGGCGGGGAATTTGAAGTTGACGGTCATGTCGGGCTCGGACACCACGTCGGTAAGAGATTTAACTCCGGAAAACCCGATGAGATCGGTTACCGTGGATCCAGGAGGGATTTGGGCGCTAATCGCATTGGAAGGGGGAGGGGCGGAAGTGGTGATGACAACTGGCGACGGAGTAGTGGAATTGGGATTGGAAACACCGATTGTAGCGGCGGCGTTTTCCACGGCCGGTGATCTGTTGTTGACGGCGTCGGACAATGGGGTGTTGCGGGTTTGGGAAGTCGGGACGTGGAATATCCGTGCCGCGATTCGGCAAACGGGTGATAGGATTGAAAAAGTCGGGTTCAGCCGGGACGGAAGTTGGTGTTGGAGCCTGACAAAATCGATGGGCGACGGCGAAAAAGAAGGGGGAGCAGGAGGAAAACGGCTGTCGATTTACCGAACAACGGACACCCTGACCGTGGCGGTATTCGATCTGACGATAAAAGACGAGGCAGCACCGGCGTTTTCCGACGACGGAAAACACATGGCGATGGTCAAAGATGGGCACGTGGTGGTGATTCCCACGACATGGAAAGACTTGGTGGACAAAGTCCGAGAAAGGACTCGGAGTTGTCTAACACCAAACCAAAGGGTGGTGTGGCTGGGCGAAGACCCGACATCGGCCACACAACGGGCAAACGAATGTGAACAACAATAGAAACTCTGGGAGCTTGTGAAAAAATATGGGGACGGACTTGGACGCGAGGATTTTGGCCACGATGCCCGGAAAAAAACCGAGTCATATCCGGGTAGTGGCGCAGGTTTTTTTCTGGGCAGTGGGGACAAAAAGCATCCGTCCAAGTTCGTTCAGCTATTTCTTCACAAACTCTCTCGGTTTCCGACCCGAGAGTTGCGCTAATATAAACGAGCATGGTAGACCTTGTCTGTCGTCAACAGGGTGCTGTCATGCTTCCAGGTAAAAGGACCCGCTATGCCGGAAGAGATCAGCGTCTCGACGTTTTCGCCCGCGAGTTCGTAAAAAAGCGAATTGAGTCACACTAAATAAATCTACAAGGAATTTGATCATGATCGGATACTCAATAACCAAGAGCATCGCCATCGAAGCACCCCGAGATCGTGTCTTCGTTTTTCTCGCCGACGCGGCCAACTGGCCGCAGTGGGCAATCGTCAACGTGGCTTCGGTCAAACCCGCTGATGATCAGTGGTGGGACATGGAAACCCCGGGTGGCACTGCGAAGCTGCGCATCCGCGCAAACGCGGAGTTCGGCATCCTCGACCATGACTTCGTGGCGCCCGACGCAAGCTGGACCGTTCCGGCGCGTGTGGTTCCAAACGGCAGCGGCTGCGAGTTTATGATCACTTTCTTTCAACCGCCGGGGTTCACCAGGCAGTTTTTCGAGGAACAAGTTGCTCTTGTAGACAAGGAGCTTGCTCAGTTGAAATCCATCATGGAATCAACGTGATGTGAAATAGGGGGCGCGACCCAGCCGGATTTTCGCCGGATCGTCTGAGTTTGTGAAAAAATATGGACGTGACCGAAGTGAGCCGATTTTGCGCCCCATTGGCTTTGAAAAAGTTGAGTAATATCGAGCGTATTGCGAAATCTTTTTCGGAGACAATAGGGCCAAAAGCGGCCGGAATTGGGGCACGTAGCTATTTCTTCACAAACTCTTTGAATAAACTTACGGCGGTCCTTGGGTCACTTTGCCCGATGTGGTTCCTTTTAATGTGATCGTTGTGGCTTCGATTCGGATATAACCCATCCCACCGTTGCCGCCTTTGCCGCCTGCGCCATTGCCGCCCCCTTGGCCTCCCGTTGCTCCGCCGTTTTTGCCTCCGCCACCAAATCCCCCGCCGCCTTGGGAGCCCCCGCTG
Source organism: Myxococcales bacterium (assembly GCA_013360285.1). Lineage (GTDB taxonomy): Bacteria > Myxococcota_A > UBA9042 > JABWCM01 > JABWCM01 > JABWCM01. Next base: position 151 of record JABWCM010000326.1, on the reverse strand, counting down.
CCGCCTAGTCCTCCTGCCGCTTTTAACGCTCCATAGGTCTGAACCGTGGATGCCGTCAGCAAAATCGAACCTCCGGCACCCCCGCCGCCGCCGCCGCCGCTTCGGCCGCCACCACCGCCGCCGCCGATTGGACCGGAACCAAATTGAGACG
>JABWCM010000045.1 GCA_013360285.1 Myxococcales bacterium | reverse complement strand
GCTAATTTAGGCTGCCTTGTCCAGTCCCGTCCTTGCGGAATATTCCCGATATTCCTCAGTCCGGTCCCGGCCAATTCAGCGCTAAATTAGCTCGCCCAGAGTCACTTCCTTATTTCCGCTGACCCTCTGAGGCTGTGGAAAAATAGTTGCGCGGCCTCTGGGCGGTGGCTTTGGGTCGGCTTGGTTCCGAAAAACCCTGCGCCATATGCCCGATATGACTTGGTTTTTTTCCGGGCATCGGGACCAAAATCCTCGCATCCAAGTCCGTCCCCAACTTTTTTCACAAACTCAGAGCTGGAAAAGCATTTTTTGGGGAGGGTACCCGATGCCGCGTTTTTTGTCTTTTTCTGGCGTTTGGGCCGCAGTCGGCTTACACGCCAAAAAGGGCAACGGTTGTTGAGACGTCGTCCATGTTTTCCCAAACCACGACGCCCGGCCGATTGACAAACGAAGCGTCGCGGCACCGGGCTTTCAGAGCATGTCTGAAAGGACTCCGGGACGCAAGGTTCGGAGAGGAAAAGGGTAGGTCAAATCACTCGGCGCCTCATGGGCGCTTTATCCGTAGGAATGGCGGACACGAGCTTGGGCTCGGTTCAAGACCCGCGGCGGCAGCTAGCCCGGATTTCTCACCATCCTCCGGCTACGACCGCCAAACTGCACGTGTTTTCTGGGTGTGCTCCCTCCGCCGTGCTCAGCGGGCTAAAAGCACGCCTCCGCGCGTCTACGGTCCGCGCGCCCAGAATCCACAGGCATTTTGGCGCTCTCGCTGCGAAGTCTGGTGAGAAATCCGGGCTAGGGAGACGATGGCCCCTGCGCACCCTTTTGGTGTCGCTTGTCACTGGGTTGTGCTGTGGGGCAACGAGTCTTCGCGAAGTAGAATACCTCACGACTCACTTGGCCAATGGGGCTCGGCGGGTTTTGAAAATTTTCCGCAGGGTTCCGGATACGACCCTGCGTGACCTGCTGGTTCATTTGGAACCGGAACCACAACACCTGTGGCTTCAGGTGCAAGTCCGCAGACTAATTCGCCGCAAATCCTTGCACCCCATTGGTACACTGCCGTTTGGCGTGCTCGCATTGGACGGCAAATCGGTCACGGTGAAAAACTGGGACGGGGTGTAAACCCAGCGGGTGCAGCGGACGGACAAAACGACACCTGTATCAACGCACACGAGCTTATCCGTGGGATCTGAGCCGAATGGAAACGTATGAAAAGAAGAAAGGTCGAGAAACGATCTACTATCGCGCCTGGTGCACCGATTCATTTGCGAACGCTCATCAATGGACTCATTTACGAGGGGTAGTTCGTGTCCAACGGGTCGTTATCAACGAGTTTGTGAGCATTACGCCCGAATCCGATCGCAGATTCCACTCCGATCCGATCGCGGATTCCACTCCGATCCGATCGCGGATTCCACTCCGATCCGATCGCGGATTCCACAGCCCGGCCATTTCCTCGGCGCCTGCGGCCCGGTTCTAAGCCCGCCATTTCGCGAGTCGAAGCCCACTCTCGTCCACAGCGCCAAGCCAATTGCGTGCCGCAATGATGTCTTGTCGGAAAAAAAGATGACATTTCCGGGTTCGGGACGTGTTTGGTCTCGCCCCAAAGATGACCTCGCCGGGGTCGGGAGCAGGCGCCCACACCCTCCCCCGAGCACCTGAGTGCTCATCGGCGGGTGTCCACACCCTCCCCGAAGCACCTGAGTGCTCTCCGACACGCGTCCACACCCTCCCCCGAACACTTGAGTGCTTCCCGGCAGGTCTCAACACTCTCCGGCGAGCATTCAAGTGCTTCCCGGCGGGTGTGATCACCCTTCCTCGAACACTTTTGTGTTCGCGGCGGGTGTTGTTGCCCCACTGCGAACACTCAAGTGGTCACTTTAGTGTCATCTTGCCCCACTTCTAGGTTTTACTAGAGGTTTGGCGACCTGCCTTGATTTGCCTACCTGTTGGCCTTCGCCGGGTTCCGCTCGCATCCCTTCGGAGTTGGTGATCGGATCCCGGCGGAATCGGTGATCGGATCGAGTGGAATACGCACCCCGCCCGGCCGGAGTTTCCGGAACCGGCAATCAAGGACCGCCATTGCCGTGCCCGTGCCCGGTTCAACCTGCGTTTCGGCATTGCTCTCCTCCCCCACTCCGGATTGTGTTTCCACGGCTACTCCCGAATCTGGACCGGGCTGACTCACAAACTCTCCCGCACAACGCAAGCAACCCCCGCGCTCGCAACGCACCCGGGTCCCGCCGCGTTGTTGCACAAAACCCCCGACTCACTTAGACTCGGTTTGATTTTGTCGCGACTGCGGGGTCCACTTTGCCACCCGACTCGCGTCGATGCGATCGTTCTTGGGCTCCGGGTGGTGGAACGATGCGCGCTTGGGCTGCAATCGAAGGCGGTGCGTGATGGTGAACCTTAATGAACAGTGGTCCGAATTCCTTGCCGCCTGGCCGCCCGAGCGCGTCCGCCAGATGACTCTCGACGAGTACACGAACCCGAGCAGGGACGACGCCTTCATTTACTGGATCGAGTCGCGCCTCGACAAGTTGGGCAGCATCTGGGGCGGGTCGGCGTTCAAGTTCGGTATCTACTGCCGCGACCAAACCGCCGCCAGGGAGCCTAGCGGCGGGCGCGTGTGGGGCGAGAAGTACGCTTGGCTCAGCAAGTTCGGCGCGACCGAACAGGATGCGTTCGCCACGATCCGGACTCGACTCGTCCAGGTGCTCGACGCGGTTCGGGAGGGCAACATCGCCCGCATCGACGAGGTGGATCTTGCGCCCGTGCTCAAGTGGAAGGTCGCCTTCCTCTACCAGGACCGCGCCACACCTGTCGTCCTCCCGATCTTCAAGAAGGAGATGCTGTTCTTCCACTATCGGGCCATCGACCCGCGGGCGCGACTGAGCACCACCCCGTACCACGTGATGTACGAGACGCTCCTCGAACGCCACCGCGACTTGGGCGAGGTCCTCGAAATCGGCCGGAAGCTCTGGGAGGCCTACAACGCGAACCGAAAACGAGCCCCGCAGGCTTGGGCCGTGCAACTCGCCGGGACGATCCGGGACCCCGCGTCCATCGAAGCCCTCTGCACGAAGACACAGGTCGAACCGGAGGACGTCGCCTCCCCGCTCGACGACCTCCTCGCCACAGCGGACATGTCCGAAGGCGACTCGATCGCCCTGTTGGTCGAGGGCGACGTACGAGCGCTGGGAACCCTGACCAGCGTCGAGCCCGGTCAGTTCGCCTGGGACCAGGTGCCGGTGAACTTTCCTTCGGGGCTTCCGGTGAACCCGACCTCCGAGGTCCGCGCCCTCGATGCCTCGGAGCGACAGGAACTCTGGAGCCATCTCCCGACTCCCGAGCCGGGCACAAGCGCCGCGCCGAGCGGCCCGCGGTACTGGAAGATCGCCCCGGGCCAGAACGCGGGGGCCTGGTCCGCGTGGATGGAGCGCGGCATCGCGTCCATCGGATGGCCCGAACTGGGTGACCTGAGCAACGTCGACAGGGCCGAGTTCGACAAACGCGCGGCCCGATGCGCCAAGGACCACGGGTACAGCAGCGGGATGTCGCAGGTCTGGACGTTCCGGAATATCCGCCCCGGCGACCGCATCGTCGCCAACCAAGGCACCCGCACCGTCGTCGGCGTCGGCACGGTCGTGGGTGGGTACTTTTTCGCGCCCGGGACCCATGTTGTCGACGGTGAAGACTTCCCTCACCAGATCAAGGTGCGGTGGGACGACACCGTGCCAAAGGCCGTCGAGCGATACGGCTGGAGACGCACCGTTATCGAGTTGTCGAAGGCCGACTTCGAGGCACTGCTAACGCACGAGCCAACCACCGCGGCCAAGCCGAGTGAGGCCGAGCCGCCGCCACCTCCATGCGAGCCGCGCAACATCATCCTCTACGGTCCTCCCGGAACGGGGAAAACCTACAGCACCGTCCGGCGCGCGCTCGAACTCATCCGCGGCGCCGAGAACCTCGAAGGGCTGGACAAGAAAGGCTTGATGGCGCTGTTCCGCGAGCATCAAGCGCGCGGGCAGATCGAGTTCGTGACCTTCCACCAAGCCTATGGTTACGAGGAGTTTGTCGAGGGCATCCGGCCGCTCCTGAACCAGGCCGCCGACGCCCAGGTGCGCTACGAGATCCACGACGGCGTCTTCAAACGCATCGCCCTGCGCGCGGCGGCCGAGGGCCTTCGTGTCGACAACGCGCCCCCGGAGTTCGACGAACTGTGGGAACTCCTGGTGCGCCAGCTTGCCGCCGAGGGGACGAGAGTCGTCAAGAGTCAAAGTGGGAAGACCTACCAACTCTCGGTCAGCGCCCAGGGCAGCATCTGGTCGAGCCCCTGTGAGGTCGACCCAGAGAACAACGTCCTGTCTGTCGGCGACGGGCGCCAGGTCGCCTCGAAGGACAACGCCGCCCTGTATTGGACGTTCCGGGCCGATCTCGGACCAGAGCCCGACAAGCTGACCTACGAAAAAACGACGGCACTGTTCGCGCGCGAAAAGGGCGGCAGTGGAGGCAATTCCTACACCGCCCTCTGGATCGTCTACAAGCAGCTCTGGGAATTGAGTCGGTCTGTGGGGGCGCGCAAAGCCGGGTTAGCGGATCGGACGGCTCGGGTCCAGCCGGCGCTCGACAAACCGGAACCGACGACGACGTTTTCGTTTTCGGCGAAAACACCTCCCGCCCAGGCCGACAAGCTCGCCGCGCTCGCCGCCCGACCGACGACGACGTTTTTGTTTTCGGCAAAAACACCCCAGTTCGTGCTGATCATCGACGAGATCAACCGCGGCAACATAAGCAAGATCCTCGGCGAACTGATCACCCTCCTCGAACCGGACAAGCGGCTCACTGCCAGGAGCGAACTCAAGCTGCCGCTCTCCTACACTCCGCAGCACCGTTTCGCCGTGCCCCCGAACCTCCACGTCCTGGGCACGATGAACACCGCCGACCGGTCGATCGCGCTCATGGACGTGGCGCTTCGGCGGCGCTTTACCTTCGAGGAACTGATGCCGGACGCGGGCGTCATCCGGTCGGCGCTGCGCGAGCAGGTGCCCGACCAGGCCTTCATCGAGCTGGTGGCTGACATCTTCGAGACGCTCAACGACCGCATCCGGTTCCTCTACGACCGGGACCACCAGCTCGGTCACTCGTACTTTCTGGGTGTTACCGACGTCGACTCGCTCCGGGTCGTCTTCCTCGACCGCATCATCCCTATGTTGCAGGAGTACTTCTACGGCGTCTGGGACAAAATCTGCATCGTGCTTGGCTGCCCATACAACGAGTCCGGCGAGCCGAAGCGGCGGGAGTCGCACCTGCTCAAAATCGGGGCCGCCGGCAAGTCCTACGCCCACCCGATCGTCACTGCCCAAACCTTCCCCGAGGTGAAGACGCTCGGCTTCGACCACGACGATTACGAGGACCGCGTCGACTATCACGTGCGTGGCGAATTCCAGCAAGGGAAGCTCTCGCGGGAGGACCTTTGCCGCACGTTCCTCGGAGTGCTGACCATCGACAACGACAAGTTCGCCCAACGTCTCGCCGCGTTCCAAACGCCGGTCGAGGACGCGCCCACCTCGTCGGAGGCGGTCCGTTGAAGCGCCTGGTGGTGAACGAGCATACGCGCATCGAGCGCGGGAGCGCCGGGGCTGCCGGCAGCCAGGATTGCGCATCCCTGGTCGGCCACCTGTACGATCGCCTGCGGGCTTTCGACCACACGAACCGGGAAGACCGCGTGTTCGACTGGTTCGAGGGGTACGCGCGGACCACCCAGTGGGTCGGGGTCGTCCAGGTTCCCGGTGTTCAGGTCGAAATCCTCCCGAAAATCGACGCGCTCGCCGGGGCCGATGCGACGGCGGACAGCGAGGACGCCCAGTACCAGGCGCGTCGCAATCTCCTTTACATGCTCTCGGTGAGCGGCGACGTACCGGTGCGGAGCCGCGACGTCGCCCGGCTCGCGACCCGGCAGGCCCCGCTGTCCGAGACCCTTGCCGCGCTTTTCGCCGACCGCCTGCGGCAGGAGTTGCTGCGCGGGCCGGAACGGGGTTACCAGCGGCACGAGGCCAACCTGCGGAGTTTCAAGGGCAAACTCCTCGTGCCCCGTCAGGTTCTGCGCAACGCGGCTCATCGAGAGCGTTTCTACTGCGGGTTCGACGAATTCACCGACGACACGATCATGAACCGCATTTTCCGTGCATCGTGTCGGGCGTTGCTGGAGGTCACGCGCACGCCGGCCACCCAGGACGTGCTCAGGCACTGTTTGCTTCTGCTCGACGGTGTGACGGATGTCGGCGTCCAGGACGCGGACTTCGGCCGCATCACCATCAACCGCCAGAACGAACGTTTCGCCGACGTGCTGCGTTTCTGTCGGCTATTGTTGGCCGGTTGGACGCCGACGGTCCAGGCGGGCGGCACGCAGATGTTCTCCCTTTTGTTCGACATGAACAAGGTCTTCGAGCGTTTCATCGCCGCCTTTCTTTGCCGCCACGTCGCTCCGCGCTTCGCCGGCGTCGACATCTTCCCGCACGCGGGGCACCACAAACGATACTTGATGGAGGAGAGCGACGGGCTCGGGGTTCTCCGTCTGGAACCGGACATCCTGGTGGAGGGGCCGGAGGGGAGGCGTTTGGTGATGGATACGAAGTGGAAGCTGCTGTCGCCGTCCCGACGAGGCCGCGGAGGGGTCGCGGAGTCGGACCTCTACCAGCTCTGCGCGTACACGCGGCGATACGGCTGCGCGCGAAGCGTGCTGCTCTACCCGTTCACGCCGGGGCTCGAATCGCGGGATTTCGACATCCTAGATGCCGGGGGTGAGCGAAGGGAACGGGTGGCCATCCGTCACGTGCGCTTGTTTCGCAACCTGCAACTGGAGGCCGAGCGTGCAGCGCTGGCCGGCAAACTCGAAGAGATCCTGCGCGAGGGACTGAATCTGGGTGAACGCGGGGAGGGCGTTTAGGTAAGGAGTTGAGTTACGCGATCGCCTTGATGATTCCGCCCGCCCCTGTCGCCGCGCCCGATGCCCACCGTTTCCCGACTCGAATCCAGCTCTCCTCCGCATCGCATCGCATCGCATCGCTTCGCAACTTTCGTGCCGAAATGGTGTTTTGTCCGAAAAAAGAGGATGTCGCCGGGGTAGGGCACAGTTCAGGCAGGAACTGTAACCGAATATCCCAGCGCAAATCAGAATCGGTTCCGGTCGGAATCGGCGATCGGCTCCTGGCGGAATCGGCGTTCGGATCGAGTGGAATACCCACCAACCCGACGTATCCGACTGGGCGTCCAAAATTCGACAGGGTTTCGGGGTTTCGCGGCGAACCCTCGTGGGAAATCCGGGTTCGTGGTAATTCGGGGAGAAAATGGGAGGATCAGATAATCAGCGTACGATTCGGAAAGTGATTTCTACGGTGGCCAGCTTGCCGGTGGCTTTGGTTTGGAGTTGGTGGAGGTTTTTCGACAAACACGAGGCCAATGGGTTCGCACCATTCGGTACCTTTTTGGGTGCAATGTGGGTGATTCGGCCCGATGCGTCCAGGGTCATACTGAAGGTCACCATGGAACTGTCCGGTCCGGTTGTATTGGCCATACACGTGGTCATCGACCACAACAGTTTCTGAACCGCGGCGCGGATTTCCGCTTCGGTGTACGTCCCGGAAATCAAACCAACCGAAGCAATCGATACTTTCCAGGACTGTTTGGAGACATCATCACTGGCTTCTTTTTCGGCTTCGCCCCCATCCTTGGGTGGGCCGGCAGGGCTATCGGTAGATTTGTTGGCGGCTTTTTTGTCGCGAGCGTCAGGGGCCGAAATGGGTTGCTGCTGAGCCGGGTCGGCCGAGGGTCCAACACGCCGTTCCGATTGGGCCTGGATTTTGCCCATGCCCGCCGTCGCCGCTTCTTCGCGTGGTTGAGGCATCCCTGGCATGGGCATCTTTACCGGCGGTGGTGGTGATGCGGGGCTTGCCGTTGCCGTCGCTCGGCCATGACCGTATCCGCCCCCGCCGGAGCCCATGCCTTTGAGACCCAGTCCGCCGATGGAACCTCCGCCCATATCTCCGGTCGCCATTGCGGATAAGTTGCCCCGGGTTGTTGATGACCCGACGGCTGCCATCGGAGCCGCCGCTTCTGCCACAACACCTTCGGGAACTTCGACGGGTTGTACCACGGTGGTGGGATTACCATCGGATACTTTAACCGAACGATCTACCGCCACAAAGCTGGTAAATGCGGTCACGATTCGGAAATCGATGCCCAATGAGGCGATTTGTTCTTCAACGTTGGTATCTGACCCATTCCACAACTGTTGTTCCAATTCTTCAATACGTGCACGTGCCCACAGGGTCGCAAGCGCGGCATTGTCTTCACGTACTTCGGGAAACGTGACCGGAATCGACACTTCATACGGCTGGCCGTTCATTTTGCCGCGGACGATGACCGTGTCGGTCCCGGCGGCGGTAAACCGGCCATGAACGGTCAGCGGCCGGCTGACGAATAGGTCGGGCAACTGGTGCGGATAGGCGTCGGCGGTCTTAAGTGAACCCCAGTCGATGGTAATGTCGGTCATAACCGGTTGATCGACATAGTGGTAATATTTGTTCACAGCAACCGTAGGGTCTTCGCGGTTGGTGGAGTATACCGTGAGACCCTCGCCGGCTTTGGCGATGCCGTCGAGCAAGTATCGGTTGACACTGGAGCCCACTCCCATGGCAAAGGCGCGTGACCGAAGCCCATCGCGGTGGTGAGATTCGGTAAAAGACCGTACATTATCGAGAATTTGCGCTTCGTTGCCCACGTAGCCGTCGGTTAAAAAGAAAACGTATCGGTTTCGACCCGGTGTTACCTGGGGTGACAACGCGGTGGTGACGGCATCGTTAAGCTGGGTACCGCCTCCGGCGCGTGCCGATTGAATAAAATCCATGGCGTCCCGGATATTGGCGGCATTGGCTGGACGGGATTGTTCAAACACTTTTGCGGTGGTTCCGGCAAAAGTAAATACGTTAAAAATATCCGTCGGTCGTAACTTACGAATCGCTTCCCGCATCGCTTCCTTACATAAACCCAGAGGGGTTCCGTACATGGACCCGGAGATATCCACCACGAAGATCATTTCCCGATGACCTACCAACGTGTCCAGGTCCGCACTTGGGGGTTGAATGACCAACGAATAATATCCTCCTGCTTTGCCCCGATGGGTCAAAATAGCACCCTGGGGGCGGTCTCCAGCCACCCGGTAACGCATCACAAAGTCTCGGTTGGGTATGGAGTCGTAGTCTTTGAGTGTCACTACGGTATCGCCGTCATTTTGCACCAGGTCGACTTCGTGGGTGAATACCTCAATGTCTTCGATCGGCAAACTGCGGTCGATGATAACCTCGACAGATATGTCGTGACCCGTACGTTTGCCGCCGCCAACAATCGGCGGGGTGATCCGCGAAGCGTCCGGCACCGCATCGGTATCTTTTGACCAACCGGTTCCTTGTTTGTCGCCTTCGGCTCCGGGGATAAACCGCGGCCCGACCACCATGGGGAACACAAATTCGTATTGGCCGGCGTCATACGACAGATCCTGAACATAACGAATCACCACGTCGATATCGTGACCCGGAGCGATGTTGGCGACCGATTGGGTGAACACATTGGGACGTTCTTGTTCAAGCAATGCGGCGGTATGTCCCTGGGCTTTGGCTTCTTCATACGTCCGTCGAGCATCGTCGCGGCGTTTGATTTCGGCTTCGATCAGCCGATCGCCGACGCGGATTTTCATGTCGTCGACGGCGCTGTTTTCCGGAAGTGGGAACACGTAAACCGCCTCGATGGGGTATTGAAATGGATTTTGGTAGGTTTGCGTGACAGTGACCTGGGTCACAAATCCGGTCACCTCCGCAGACACGTGCGTGTGTTTTAACGGAAGCTCCAGTTGTTTACCGTCGTGCGCCACTTTGAGTCGCGGCAGGTCTCCGGGTTCCGTCATGACGCCTTTGGCTATCCATGCCGTTTTGTTGTCGGGTTGAATCGGCTGCCCGAGGTCCATTTCAGACATGGGGGTGCCCAATATTTTGGCGGCGTCGTCCCCTTTGTGGATCGGCATGGGTGGCGGGCTGGTGGATTTGTTTACTGAAGTACCCTGGTGGTCAGGGGGACTGTCGGGTTGTTGCGACAATGGGACCTGGTGTGTTTGGGTCGGCGTTTGGGGTGTGATGGACTGGGTATCGGTTTGTTGAGACCGTCCGGATGGGGTCTGCGTACAAGCGATGCCTATGAAAGCTGCAACAATGAGCAGAAATTGAAAATGGCGGTTCATCGGATTCTCCTAAGGTTTCGTATCAAAACAATCGGTTCCACGCATGGCTACGGGAGAAGTTTTATGCCGGGATCGATTTTTGATGGTAGTTCGCATTTCCCATCGGGGGTGCAACGAGACCGCCCAAATGCCGGCAGATCCGGGACTCTTACGAACACGTAGGTTGGAACGCGGGGATGACAGAAAGTTCCGGGGAGGGTTTGTTTATGGCCTGATCCGAGTTGTTTTTGAGCTGTCGGGGAGCGATTCAGCGTACACGCAGGTGTTGATACGCCCAGTCGGAAAGGACTTTGTCCGGTTTGAGCAATACGAATTGCAGCAGCATCCGGGCAACATGGGGTTCGTCAGCACGGTAAGTTAACTGTGCTTCCAGATCACGAAGACTGGTGATGTCGGCTTCGTTGACCAAAATTGTGACCAGTTCCATCAGGATTCGCGCTCTTAACTTATCGGCGGACGCCCGGAGGGCCGGGTCGGCTTCAATATCGGGTGCCGGCATTCGAAAAATGTCCGGCATGGTCAACGGAAGGGAATCAATGGGGGGAAGTTGGGAGGGGCGCCCGGCTTCCAGAAGTTGTTTTCGAAGCTCGCCGGTCAGGATTTGCCGCAACTGGAATGCAGTGGTGGTGGGTTTATTTAACAGCGCGGCCAATGACGGTTGTGGTTTGGGTGTTGCCGGACCTGTGGCGGCATCAACAAGTTCCTCGGTGGTGACGGCAGCATCTTCGTCATCATCTACCAGATCATCGGCTTCGGCGTCGATATTGGGGTCGGGTTCTTCGGCTTCGGTAACGGGTTTGTCGTCGGTCTCGTTGCCATTTGTGGTCTCGGTTTTGCTAAGCGGCACGGTACGCACTGCCGTGGGTTCACGCAGCAGGATCAGTGCGGCCAATGTTATACATCCCAAAGCAGCAATCACGATTAACCAAAAACCAATCGTTGTCGCCACCGAACGAGGGGGCGGTGCGGAAAATGGTTCAATCGGTGCGGGTAGTGCGCTGTTGGGCACCGATGGCTGCGGCCGCGTTTCAATTGCTGTGGACGACAATGCCGGCGCCGCGGGGGCCGGCGCCGCGGCGGGTTCGGGTTCGGCGCGGCTTGGGGAGATCGATGGATCCACAACCAATGCGATGATGATCGTCGCGTCGTCACGGCTGCCCCGTTGTCGTGCCAATGTGATTAACGCATCGGCGGCTTCCTGCGGGGTGCGTTGGACAATGGTTTTCGCGATTTCTTCATCGGTGATGACCGACGTGATCCCATCGGTGCATAAAACGAGATGATCCCCTGGTTGCAGGGGAATCGGGTTTCTTGGAACCGTGCTTTTGAGCCGCCCTTGCTGGCCTAAATACCCTCGCAAAACCCGGCCGTCCGGATGTCCATAGGATTCGTGAGGTTCCAGTTCTGCGTCATCAAGCCGGTCCTGCAACACCGTCATATCCCGTGTCAGACGAGCGATGCTGCCGCTGCGTAACACCCGATAGATACGTGCATCACCGGTATGGCCAATCGATGCGGCACCGTCGGCAATGATCGCAACCGCGCAGGCGGCTCCCATACGGCGCTCGGCTGCTACAAACGATCCCAGGCGTTGTACCTGCACGTGGGCGTGTTCCAAGGCGTCCTTGAGTTCCATGTGGGTCATGGAGGCCTCGGTGCTGGTCGATAGTCGTGCCCCGATGGCATTGACTGCGACTTTGCTCGCGGTAGATCCACCTTGTTTTCCCCCCATTCCATCCGCCACGATCAAAACGTGGCCCATTCGCAGCCGCACTTCACCGATGGCATCTTCATTTTCGTCGTGCCAGGATCCGGTGTCTGTGCTGGAACCAACAATGATGGAAGGGATCTGCATGGGTGTGTCCAGTAATTTACGGGCAAACGGAGGCCGGTTGGGCTTTTCTCCTAGGATTGAACGGCCTGTTGAGAAGTGAGTGTTGTGTACAGCTTTTTGACCAGTTCATCCTGTGCCGTCGACAAATATTCGGAGTTTTCCAAAATCGATCTTGTTTCGCGTAATGATATCTTCATTTCTCTCAACACCGTTGCGAGCCGCGCGATATGCGGGCGTACCGCATCATCTTCTGCCATTTCGCGCATCATCTGTTCGAGTTGGCGCCAGGTTTCTGCAAGATTCCTCAACGCGACTCTTCGAGACGCCAATTGTTGGCGGCCTGATGTCAATCGTTGTTGTCCCTGCTCAAGTTCCATGAGGCAGCGACGTATCCGCGAGTTGGTGGTGTTAAAATCGGCTTTGAGCTTTTCTATCTGGCGAGCTGTTTCGTCCGACTTTTCCGGAGTTGTGCCGCCGGCAGCCGGTTCCCGATGGCCACGGGCGGCTTCTGCTTGGCTTCGGGCGGCTTCGGCGTCGGCGCGGGCCATATCCAACGCTTTTTTCAGATTGTCCATGTCCTGGGCGTCATAGGTGCGCGCTTCCTCCAAATCCCCGGCTCGTTCGCGTACTTCAGCCAACTCGGCGGTTAGCGCCACCATCTGTTTACGCAAACGCGTCAATTCCTGCTCCAATGTCGTTAATTGTTCGTCTTTTTCCGCCGGCTGCTGTGGTTGTGGAGCGTTCTGTTTGGCGGTTATTTCTTGAATTACGCGCCGAAGATCGGTGATTTCGTTTACAAATTGTTGGTTTTGTTCACGGGTTACATCGAGATCAGCCGCAACTGTTGCGGTGGACTGCTGGCTTTGTTCCAGGCGGATTCGAATATCATGCAGTGCCGCCAAAACTTTGTCGCGTTCGTCTACCGCTGCTGCCAGTTCCGCGCCCGACGTGTCTTGAGCCAACTCAGACTCGGTTAATGCGACACCCAGTTGTTCGATTTGAAGCTGCGCGTTGTCCAACTCGGTTGTTTTTTGACGTAATTGTCCAGTCAATCTGGAAACCGCATTTTCCAGTGCCGCCACCTGATCGTGTTTGGCTTGGATGGTATTCTGGGCACCGGTAAGGGCCTCCGTAAGCGAATCCCGCTCAACGAGAGCCTCATCAAGGGCCACACGTACGGCTACGAGGTCTGTATGACCCGATTCGGTTGAGCTTTGAATGTCGGTAAGACGTTTTTCGAGTTCCGAAAGCCGAACACGAAGGCGGTTTGACTCCTCTTCAAATTGATGTTGAACAACGAACGCCTCCTGTAGTTGAGTGCGGGCGGTTTCGCGATCCGCACTAAGTTGGTCCAACTCGGTTGTAAGCCGGTCGACTGTCTCCAAAAGAGCCGTTTTTTCGGCTTGTTGCGTCTTTATCAGATGTTGGCGGTCCGCTTCCGCCGTTTGGAGCGCAAATTGAAGATGCACAGTTTCTTTAAGCATACCCTCAAGCTGCGTTTCTGCCGCTTGACGGGCTCGCTGTTCGGCAAGGTGCTGCGACGAAAGTGTTTGGAGTTGACTCTCCTGCGTTTCCAATTGTTGGTGTAGTTGCTCGACCGTGGATTCCAGGTACCCGACTCGTTGGCGGTTGTCTTCCAGAGCCGAGGTAATGTTCCGGACTTCGGTCTGTGCGGCTTCTAAACTTACTCGAAGCAGATCGGCGATATCTTGCTGTTGTGATGCGTTATCTGCGCGATCTTCGAGTGTTTTTTGTAATATTTCCGCCTCAGTACGTGCGGACTCCGCAAGTGTTCGTTGTTTGGCCAGCGCTTCGTTGACGATTTGGAGCTGTTCGTTTAACTCGGCTATCCGCAGCAGGGATTCCGCATTGGCTTGCTCGAGCCGCGTCGCAGCGGCGGTTTGGTCCACAGCCCACTTCGTTTCGAAGTCTGTCAAGGTTTGCTGTGCTTCAGTTAATGCCGCTTCCAATTCGGAAATCTTTTGTTTCGTTTCAGTCAGCTCCGAATTGCGGAGTTCTGCCTCGGCACGTAACTCGTTAAGTGAGTGCAGTAAACCATCTCGCTCGGTGGTCAACTTGTCGATCACCGCTGCCGCTTCATCGACGATTTCCGACGTTTGTTGCAACTCCGTTTGCAGGTTTTGGGTCCGTGTCTGGGATTCCACCAAGTCGGCGGTCGCCCCCCGTAGGAGTTCCTCCAATTCGGCAAGGCGCAATATGTCGCGTTCATGGTCGACTTTTTGTTGCTGGGCCTGGTTTTCCATGGATTCGACAACAAGTCGGGCGTCGTCGAGCTGTTTGGTACGTTGTGCCAACTCCGAACGAATTTGTTCAATCAGCGCCTTGGTTTGCGCCTCGTTGTCCTTTAGAGCCTTGGTTTCGGCTCGCAACCCATCGGTGAGTTCGCCGGCTCGTTCCAGGTCTTCGGTAAGTTGAAGCAATTCATCGTTTAATCGGTGGGTAACTTGATTGAGATGTTCCTCCCGCTGTTTTAATGAGGAAACCAGGTCGCGCTCATATGCCAATTGCTGCTCGGCGACTCGAAGGGCCTCTTCTGATTCCCGTTGGCGGGTGACGGACTGTTCAAGAAGTGTCGCTGACTCCTCTTGGGCTCGTCGGAGATCGGCTCCGGTGGTTTCCCAGGCTGTCAGCGCCTCAGTTAAGCGTTTGTTGGTATTTTGTGCCTCGGCCAAAGACTGTTGCACGTCGGCAAGTTGCTGCAACAGGGATGCCCGCTCGTTATGGAGACTCGAGCGTTCGGCGTCCAGCGCGGACAGTTGTGCGGTTTGCGTAGCCAGGGTGTTTTGTGTATCCGCAAGCTCGACCAGGGCCAACCGTAGTCTTTCTTGCACCGAGTCTAACTCACTTTGGACCGATCGAGCCCTCTCTTCGGCCACTTGAGTCGTTTGTCGTGCTGCGGCAAGCTGAGAAGAACTATTGCTGAGGTCCTGAAACAACTCAGCACAGATTTGGCTGCTTTCCAATGCTGCGGTTTCAAGTTCGGCAATTTTGGCGTGAAGTTCATTGATTTTGTTTTGATAATTCGTTTGTGCCCGCAGGCTTTCGGCAAGTTGTTCCCCAACAGCGCTCCGGTCGCCGGCAATCCCTGCCATCTCTTGGCGCAGCGTTTCGGTTTCCGCCGTTAACTGAGTGATGGTTTCTTGGCTTTGGGCCAAGGCTGCCTGCAATTGACTGGATTCCGAAGCTGCGTTTTCCCATTCTTGGATCGCGTGGTCCAGTTCTTTGCGGGCCGATGCCAGCTCTTCCGACACTGCGGCAACTTCGATTCCTCGTAAGCTGAGGTCTTTACGCAACGTCTCGATTTCATTTCGCAGGCCATCGACAACAGAATTTGCGCGTCCCAGGTTTTCTTCGGCTTCCAGAGCGCGTTGTCTCAGTAGGTCATATTCGGCTACCTTGTCGGCAACGTCGGCGGTGAGTTGAGCCAATTGGCGCTCGGCTTCCGCTGCTTTGGTGCGGGCTGCGTCTTTTTCGGCGGCGATATGATGAAGCCGCTCCTGTAATTTAGACGCGGTTTCCAGTGCAGCTTTTCGTTGTGCTCGCAGCTCCACCACCAATGCTGATTCGTCAGGATTTACGTCCCGATTCGTCTGGTCGACGGCACTCCGGAGTTGAGAAGCGGTCTGCTCCGCGGTAGCTCTCAGTGTTCTTTCGGTCTGCAACTCAGAATGTAACAGATGAATCTGATTTGATTTTTCCGCAAGAGTTTCGTCTTTTTTTGCAAGGGCTGCGGACATTTGAGCGATGGTCGTCCGCAATTGTTCAACCTGCTCTTCGCCTTCGCGGGCCGTCGCGGTCGATGACGCCGTCAATTGCGACAGGGACTGCAATTCGTGTTGAAGTTTTTGTTCATTCGCTTGCGTTTGCGCCAACTTGGCTGCGGCAGCCGATGCCTGTTCCGCGGCCGCATGCGCTTCGGACACCGCTTGACTACGCCGCGATTTGGCGGCGGCCAGATCGGCCTCCAACGCGGCGATGGCGATGGATGAGGATTCTCGTTCGTTTTCGAGATCTTCACGAAGCCGGGTCAGTTCGTCTTCCAATTCGGCGATTCGTTCAGCGATAACCGCATCGGATTCGGTCACTTTACGTTCCGAGCGGGTTGCCGTGGCGGTAGCTGCTTCAAAAGACTCTAAAGCCATTTTTTGCGCATCGCTGTTCCGGCTCAAAAATTGACGTAAGTCGGCTTCCACGGAATAGGCGTGTTCTAACTTACGAGTTAAGTCCTCTATCTGAGTCTCGGTCTCCTCTCGTTCGCGGTCAAACGTCTCCAGTTGTTGTTCCAGGATCGCCTGATATTCGTCCCGAAAACTCTCCATTTGGGAATTGTGGTGTTCCCGGATGGAAAGAAGCTCGCTTTCGGTGCCCGAATACAGATCGCGGATCACCTTGAGTTCCGACTGTACCCCTTGATGTTCTTCGTAGGCGCGCTGCACGAGCTGTTCCATCCGCGCGAGCATCGAAGCCTGGTCCTCCAGTTCGGAAACGAGGCGGCTGACAATGGCGTCTCGTTCAATCTGAATCGTTTCCGAGTGGTCGAGAATTCGTGCATTGTCTTCAAGAAGCCGCTGCAGTTCTTTCTGGGCGGCCCGAAGTTCGTCCTGCACGGATGCTGCGGAAACACGTAGTGCTTCGGCTTCATCGATACCAGTTGGCACCGCATTGGCAGGCTGCTGCGGGCCTGCTTTGCGGAAACCACCCGGAGGAGGGGGCGGAGCGATCGGCGGGGTGTGGACTTGGGTCAAGTCGGCATGATGAGAACCTTCGTCGTCAAATTCAAACTCATCGGGTTCCAGATCTACTTCTGACATTTCATGGTGCACGTTGTTGGAAAAAATGGCTAAAAATGGGGCTAAACTGCTGACAGTTGCCGGATTGGGAAGTTGATAAACCGGATGCTGTGAAGAAAGTGGGGCGATGGGCCCGTGACCCAACACAAACAGGGGAACGGGGCGGCCGGAAGTGGGAAAATCAAGAATAAAGTCGTTTGATTCCGGATGGTTAGATGCAACAAACAACGCAAAAGGCGGCTCGGCGCGCCACAATGAAAAGGCGGTGGCTGCATCGTTTAAGCGGACCACTGTATAAACGTCACCGTCGAGAACGCTTTGCAGCAGTTCTGCTGTACGATGATCGGGGTCAAGCACAAGGACAATGCGTTCCGCCATGGGACTCCGCCTGAAAATAATCCATTGTTGTAGCACTACGGTCCGCAGGTCAAGAGTTGGGTCGGGCGTTGCGTAACCGGTTAGTTAACGTGACCAGGTCGTCCGGCAAAGGTGCTTCAACGAGGATGACCTGCCCAGTGATTGGATGCAGCAGCCGCAGTTCAATTGCGTGTAGTGCTTGCCGTTGCCCCAGCTCTTCGTTGCGGCGCCAGTCCGGTGGAAGATAGAGCCGCTCACCGATCAACGGAGCATTACGTTGTTGGCACTGATACCGGATCTGGTTTCTGCGTCCGGTGACCAATCGAACGTTGATTGTGCATTCCCCGCCTGGGAACGTTTCTGTAACCGATATATAACTCGTTGCCTCTTTTCCGGCCCGTTCATTGGGATGCGCCGTCCGAAGCACCAACTTCTGTTCATCCCATAGGACCCAATCTGTCCACAATCCCTCTGTCGCCGGCGTTGTTTGAAGTGCGGCCCAATAAGTGCGCTCCACTTTCCGCGCGATGAAGAGGTCTTTGAGTTTGTCGCGCGCTTCGGTCGTTTTCGCAAGCAGAACCACGCCGGATGTATCCCTGTCGATCCGATGCGCCATCGCTGGACGTCGCCCTTGTGGTCTCAGATAGTGGCTGACGTGGTAAAACACGCTGTTTCGTTCCTTTCTCTGCGCGTGGGTTGCCGTATCACTCAACATGCCGGGGGGTTTGTTAACGGCAATTAAGTGAGCGTCTTCATACAGTATATCAAGGTCTTGGCTAGTTATATGACTAGATGCTTTGGAATGGGCGACGGTTGTTTGTGGACGTGTCCATTCGATAACGATACGCTGCCCGGCACTTAGCAATGTGTTGCCATGTTTGGGACCCATGATCACATTGTCGAGTGTCACTTTACCGGTTTCCAAAGCCCTGCGGGCGCGTGCACGACTCTGAACGGACTGCATGGAAGTCAAAACGTGGTCCAAACGTTCGCCCGCCTGCTCCTCGGGTACCACCCAATGCTCCGTGGAAATGTCGATATACGTCTTGGTCATGGTGCCTCTGCTGTCAGCCGGTCGGCGGCGGCTTTTGCTCCGGCGATGCAGTCGTGCATCGAGACGCCATCCAAATAATTACCTACGATTTGAAGTCGAGGATGGATTTGCTGCGTTTGTCGAATGGCGTTTACGCGGGCACGGTGGCCAAGGGTGAATTGAGGGATGCCTCGTTCCCAGCGTTTGATAAACCTCGCTGCGCCGGGGCCGTTTATATGCAGTGTTTCGCAAACGGCGGCTGTGGCGCGATCTACCAACTCGTCGTCGGAAAGAGCCGTGGTGTTGGGGTCGCGAGCACCCCCAAGAAATACCGTGAGCATTGTGTGATTCTCCGGCGCGCGGTTTGGAAAGACAGAGCTGGAGTAGAGGCATCCAAGTATTGGTAAACTGGACTGTCGAGAAACCAGAAATCCAAATCCAGACGGAGGATTTTCGGCAAAGTAGCGGTTTGCATAACCCAAACCAACGAGTTGTACCGGTGCGTAAGGAATCGCCATCAAAGCATCTGTGGCCGATGTGGGTCCAAGGGGCGCCAGCAGGGCCGCTGCCCGATGTGCCGGAGTGGCGATCACAACGCCTTTGCAATCGATTTCTCGGTGTACCCCGTCGATGATCGCTGAAACAACATAGCGATTCTGGCTGGATTTGTGCAGTGTGACCGATTTTGTGTGGGTGTATATGCTGTCCTTACCAAGAAAGTCTGCCAAATAGCGCGGAAATTGCTGCATACCATCACGAAAGGAGCACATGTCGCGACTGAGGTGTTTGGCACGCTGCATTTGCAGCATTTTTGCGACCATCCCAACGACGATGCTCCCGTATTGGTGTTCGGCTTCCACCAATGAAGGAAACGTCGCTTCCGCCGACAACGATGTGGTGTCTCCGGCATAAATTCCTCCGACAAGAGCGTCGACGAGGGTTTGTCGGGCCTCGCTCCCGATTCGCCGGTCGAGAAAGGCAGCCAACGTCTCCTCGCCGTCGGGTCGTTCCTGCACCCGAAACGGTTCGGCGAGCATTTCCAGGAGGCCGTTACGCGACAAAAGCGGAGACTTCAAAAACGCCGGAGGAGATGTCGGTACCTGGGTGAGCTGTGCTCGGTGGTGAATGAGACGTTTTTTGGCCGCAGTACTTGCCGAGACCACGTCATGATGTGCACCGCACCCTTCCACCATCGCCCAGGTTGTAGTTTGGTTATTGAGAAACGAGTTGGGTCCGTGTTCAAACAGAAATCCAGCGTGCTGTTCCGACGCCATGGTTCCACCAATACGGTCTGTCGATTCCAGAACAATGGTCGATGCTCCGCTCGTTTTTAACCAGTATGCGGCAGAGAGTCCGCTGATTCCTGCTCCAATGACGACGTAGGTTGACATGCTGTGCTCAATGACGAAAAGATTGGACGGATTTGACCAGCGCCACGGCACTTTCAACCGAGACATCCGGTAAGATACCGTGCCCTAAATTAAATATATGGCCCGTTGGCCCGGCCTCTTTTAATACGAAATGTGCTCGTTCGGCAGTACGTTCATTTGGGCCGTATAGCCGAGACGGTTCCAGATTGCCTTGTACGGGAATTTCCGGGCCTAAGATCTGCCTTGCGGCGCGCATCGACACACGCCAGTCCAAGGAAATCACATCGGCTCCGGATGCTTTCATTTGAGTTAAATAAGTGCCGCAGCCATTCACATAAAGAATTCTTGGCACGGACCTGCCGATCCCGTCGAACACACGTTTTTGGTAGGGGAGTGCAAAATTTTCGTAATCCTGAGGTGCCAAAATCCCGGCCCACGTGTCAAATAGCTGAACTCCGGCCGCACCGGCGTCGATTTGTGACTGAAGATAAACCACAACGGTTTCGGAAATCAGATCGAGCAAACCATGGAGAAGCTCTGGTTTCTGAAACATCATGGTTTTGATGTGGGTAAAATTACGGCTTGTGCCCCCTTCAATCATGTAGCTGGCCAATGTAAAAGGGGCGCCGGCAAAACCAAGGCATGGAATGTCGCCAAGCGGCTTGTCGAGAAGGCGAATCGTTTCGGCGGCCCATGGACAATCTTTGTTGGGATCGGGAATGCGGAGGTTGGTTAGTGCGGCAACGTCGCGGACTGGTCGCGGAAGGCGCGGCCCGCCGTCCCCAAATTCGACTGGACATCCCATGGCTTCAATAGGCACAAGAATGTCGGAGAACACGATTGCGGCGTCTACGTTGAGCATTTCGATCGGAAGCAAGGTAACTTCGGCAGCTTTCTCGGGATTTTTGCATAAATCGAGAAAAGACAGTCCGGAGCGAATCGCCCGGTATTCGGGCATATACCGGCCCGCTTGCCGCATGATCCATATCGGCGTCCGTTCGACTGGGAGTCCACGCATTGCTCGGACCAAAAGTGAGTTGTCGTGTTTAGAAAACATGGTTGACCTCACAGAAAAGGAATCTTAGCCCAGCAATGGGCAATAATATCAGAAGCATGAAGTGACATTCTTGTAACTTAGAAAAATGATGACACCACCGCCATCGTCGACACGCGCCGCATAGTCGCCAGTGACGGCGGACATTGCAAGGTCTGCTATCGCGGATTTGTGTCATAACCCGAAAAGTGGGGGTAATGTTCTTTTTTGGGGCTGTTACCAAGGTGGGATTGCCGAACGAAGAACAACGATCATTGGGTTTCATGCACAGAAGTCTGACCGTCCGGAGGCACCGGCGGTATTCCGTTTCGCGTCGGGTTGGGTTGTTGTGGCGGGTCAGCGGTGATGGCAGGGGCCGGCGTAAGCGGTAGTCGTGTGGCGGGTCCTGGTTCGGGAGGTGCTGTGGATGTTTCCCAAAACAAATAAACACCACAAAGAATGATCAGCAGTGCGAACAGTGCCGCCACAACAAACTTCGTCCGTCTTCCTCCCCGGACGTCGGGCCGCGCCGCCCGTAACGACGTAACGGGAGCGGAGACGGCATCGCGCAATGATATTAATTGCTTACGTGTTTCATCGGCCGAGGCAGGTCGTTCGGCCGGATCTTTGGCGAGCAGTGCGGAAACAAGGCGGCTGACGTCCAACGGCAGATCAGGCCGCAGGTCTGCGAGTGGGCGCGCGGTGCGAGATAGCCGGGCCAATGCTTCTTTAACGGGATCATCGTCTTGAAATGGAGGTGATCCCGTCAGCATTTCATACAAAATGACACCAAGGCTGTATAAATCCGCTTTTGTGCCTACTTCAACACCGGCGGTCAGTTGCTCGGGAGACACGTAGGCGGGGGATCCGGCGGTCTGATCGTCGGAGAGCCACGATGAGGATGCATGGCCAATCAGTCGGGAAATGCCGAAATCAACTAATTTAACAAAGTATTTATCTGTTCCAGACTCAGTCAGCATGATGTTTGCTGGTTTCAGGTCCAAATGGGCGATTGAGTGCCGATGTGCGCACGAAAGGGACATACAAACCTGTTCGGCAACCTGAATCGCTCGGCGAAGAGGAAGGGGCGTGCCGCGCAGGGCGTCCATTTCTGCGCGCAGCGTTCGCCCAAACAATACTTCCATGGCGATATAAAACCGGCCGTCACTGAGTTGGCCGCCATCGTATACCTCGACTGTGTGTGCGCTGTTGGCAAGTGCCAACGCTCGGAGTTCGTGTTGAAACACGTCGCGTGATGTGATGCCCTTCCGTTGGTTAAATACCTTCACCGCGGCGGTCTTTTGTGTGTGAACGTGGGCTCCGAGCCACACCGTGCTCATGGCGCCGATGCCGAGCAACGACACGATTTCATAACGTTCGTCCACGTTTTCGCCGATTAGAGAGGGTATCAGGGGAGCTTGGCTGGTTTGGCACGAGGCCACAATACACCTTGTTTCGGCCAACGTTTCCGCAACCTGATACTCCGATCGACATGACGTACAAACTACCCGCTGAACCGTCATTCACCCGCTCCAACCCCCGATGCCTCGTTTCGGTACTTAAAATGACAAGGTTTTGTTTGAGTGTCGAGCCTGGTCGATCGGGGTGGGCATGTTCGGCGCGCACCAATATACGCCACACGTTGTGAAGCGGGTCGTTGAGGGCTGCGATGGTATTGGTTATCGGTGGTGATTTGAGGCTATTTTTCAACTTCTACGGATATTGCAATGCCATAGTGATCAGAAAGTTTGGTGTCTACGTCGCCCGATCCTTCGACACCAATTGTAACCGTTTGATCCAGGATACGCTGGGGGTCCTTTGCGGGGAGGTCTTGAACAAGCGCGTGATCCAGGATGTGGTTACCGCTGCTGACAAGATTGTTGGTGTCACACCAAGTACAGGCCGGTTCATCCTGCTCCAGATAGGGGTCTTTCCATCCAAGACCCAAGATAAACTGCCAGTTTGCCGGCAATTCTTCGACAATCGTTTCTCCGACATTCGGTCCAGTGTTGAGATCGCCCAACAGTACGGCGTTCTTATTCGCTTTTGTGGTGATCCAGGCGTTTAGGTCCTCGATTTGTTTCTTTTGCTCCCCTTCATATGACCCAAACGGGCCATTATAGGGTGGTTCGGATAAATTGGCGGCCAAGTGAGTGCAAACAACGTCAAGTGTGCCGTCAACTTTGGCGTAAAGTGCAGAACGCTGGACCAACGTGGAAGGAAGGGCCGTGTGTTCTGTGGCGGAAAGTGGCAGTCGGCTCAGCAACAAAAGCCCGTTGTGTCCTTCATATGCCAAAGAAGAGCTACCTTCTGCGCATGCAGCAAAGATCTCCGGTATTGTTTTGGTAAGATTAGCTGCGAGACATCCCTGACAAGTTGGCGAGACAGCGGCAAACTGGGCGCCACAATTCGTAATGGCACATTCGCTAAGATTGACTGCTGCCGCGCAGTTTGTTTCCACACATTCTTTGAGTGGTAGGGCCTCCTCAACAGTACAGGAGGGTTCTCCACCACCTTCTTCTTTGGTTACGAAATGATAAGAATGGGGGTAAACGGATTCCGTACCGTCCACGAGCGCGGTGATGTGGTCCGGAAGCCAGACTTCCTGAAGACAAATGACATCTACGTCGGTTATGTCATTGATTGCCGAGATGATTGCCGGCACACGTTCATTTGCGTAACTTACAAAGTTGACAGCTAAACCTGCATTAAAAGTCGCCACCCGGAACGATTCCAATCCGCTGGAAACGTCGTTTACCGGCTCGCCGGTGTCGGTAGTCGTATCGGGTGCTTCGACGTCGGTCGAAACGGCAACGTCGTCGACCGGCGTGGATGTGTCATCCGTTACGATGTCGTCAAACGTTGACGGGGTGTCTGTTGTGGAGTCTTCGGTTACAGACCCTGTGTCTTCGGACGAAGAAGTGTCTGGAGTTCCAGAATTGCCTCCGTTATCCTCCTCATCGTGACAGCCAGTGGACGTGGCCACGCCAGCCCACAACATAAGAGCAAGGGCAATGATTGGAAATGTTCGCATCGGTTGTCTCTCCCGTTGAAAAAAGCGACTTATCTCGGCGTGCCCACTCATACGCGGGTGCCCACCGATCTTTGGGGTATTTTTTGCCCCACCAAGCACGTATCATGACGTGGTGGCCGGCATTGTCAAAACGTGCGCGAAAAATAGGTTCTCGTTTCGGCGCCTAGACATCTTAGCGTGGACCGTGTCGTGATGCGAGACCACAATTATTCTGTTCACGGAAAGCGGGTTGACGTGGTGGAAACAACGGCTACGAAAGAAACCACCGGATTGAAAATTTGTTATGCTATTTTGAGATGAAAGAATAATCCCGTCATTTCGTGAGTTAAAGCATGTGATGTCGATAGACATCGCAGTGGGTGCACGGCGGCGAGCCCTCCAAAGTTCGATCCCCACAACCGCCTGTGCTGGCCGCGTTAGACGCGCCGCCCACCCCTTGCAAAAAGTCCCGGTTTTCCCTGACCGGGCCCTCTCTCGCACCCTCCCGGACCCTTGTGGATCCGGTAAATCCCTCAACGGCGACCGCTTCCGGGGAGGCGGTCGCACCTTCCCTCCTTTTTTTGGTGGGAACCGTGAAGCTTTTTTGGGACTATTGTAGCTGGTATTCGCGCCTGCTTGGGTTGATGTGACCCATCTTATGCAGATGTTTGCTCCCAACCGGGTTCACGAGGTGATTCTGTGATGATCGGCAACCTAACCCGTATTTCCAACCCAATTTCGGCTGCGTCCGCTGCCGCGCTCGGTAGACGTCGGCCCAACCATGCTCAATTCTTTGTTTCCGTTGACTTTTTAGTAGCGGTCTTCATGGTGGCCGCATGCATGCTGGTGCCCGGCGCGGCACAGGGAAAAACAGCGGTGGTGGATTTACGAGGAGTGCTGACCGAACGTGAGTCGCCTTTTCCGCTTTTGGAGGACCCGTCGGAGGTTCCACTCAATCAACTTCGTGAAACACTCGTGAAGTTGCGTGACGACGACGAAGTGCAGGCGGTTGTGTTTAAGCTGGGTACACTTGAAGCCGGTTTGGCGCAGGTTCAGGAAATACAGCAATTAATTCGGGGGCTTCGGTCCGCCGAGAAACGTGTGGTTGCCCATGTTGAGGAAGCCATGCCGCTCGACTACATGATTGCCGTCGAAGCCGACGAAATTGTTCTTGTGCCAACGGGATCGTTGTTTTTGTACGGTGTTGCTGCGGAGGTAACCTACTTCGGTGAATTGATGGGTTTGGTTGGTTTGGATGCCGACATTATTCGAGTGGGTAAGTTTAAGACCGCCCTGGAGGAAGTAGAGCGAACAGGAATGAGCGAGGAACAGAGGACGTCTATTAATGCAATATTAGACGATATTTATTCTTGGATGATCGATACTGTCTCAGAAAGGAGAAAAATCGACAAGAACCGTATTAAATCTTTGTTCGACGACGGATTATTTTCGGCCGCACGGGCCAAAGAGGCTCGGTTGGTGGATCGGTTAGGTTATTGGGAAGACGAACTGGGTTCCGTGGAGCAGCGATTCGGAACCGCCGAAATGATGTTTCCCATCACGATTGAGTACCAAGAGCCCTCGTTTCTTTCGATGATGTCGGCATTGATGGAGATGTCGAATACAGGTGGGGAGTCGGCAAAACAACCGTCGGTGGCCGTTGTATATGCGGAAGGGCCGATCACGACGGGGTCGGTAGCGGATGATCCCTTTGCAAATCAATTGGTTGCAAGTGACGATTATGTTGCTTTGTTCAATGAGCTTTCGGCCGACGACAATATTCGCGCCGTAGTGGTGCGCGTAGACAGTCCAGGGGGTAGCGCGTTGGCCAGCGACCTCATCTGGAAGGCGTTGTTTGATTTGTCTCAAACCAAACCAGTCATTGCATCCATGGGCAACATAGCGGCATCAGGCGGTTATTACATCGCAACAGGTGCAGACGAGATCTTCGCTGAGTCATTGACTTTGACCGGGAGCATTGGAGTCGTTGGTGGAAAAGTAGTCTTGCAGGGCCTCTACGATAAAGCGGGGATTTCGGGTGAACTGCTGACCCGCGGAAAACATGCGGCTATTTTTTCCGGCAGCCGGAACTTCACCGACTCAGAACGAGCAAAGATGCTTGAGTTGATGACGGAGACCTACCACACGTTTCTCGATCGGGTTGCGACCGGACGAAAAATGAATCGTCGTTCATTGGAACCGATTGCCGAAGGGCGGGTTTGGTCCGGTGTGCAGGCCCGGAAACTGAAATTGGTTGATCGAGAAGGAGGATTACAGGATGCCGTCGACCATGCAGTTCATCTGGCTGGGTTGTCGCCGGGAGCGCCGGTCATTGAGTATCCCCGACCGTCGGGAATTCTTTTGGCACTGCGGAGGGCGTTTGGAATTCAGAATCAGTTGCTGGCGCCTTTGTTGAGGCTGAGCGGACGCGACGATTTATTGCGGATTGTGACGTTTTTCAGCCACGGCGGTTCGGATCGGGTCTGGGCGCTTGTCCCGTGGCAGTTTCGGGTAAGATAACATGTTCTGTTTTTGTGGTTCGAGACGACGGTTGTCGAACAAATCGTCCGTTTACCATGGGACGTTGAAACGGAAGTGAAAGAAAGTAACTGGTGGCTATCTCCACTTCCAAAGCGGTGGCACGTCGACCCAAAACGGGGTGTTTTTGGGCTTTTGCGAAAGGAATATAGGTGGTCATTAAGTTAATCGTGGCATCCGCGAGGTGCCGTGCGGCCCAATCAAGGCTCGGGACTGTGCAGCAATCAAAGTGTCCTGGCATCAGGAGGTGTCGAACCGTCAGTTCAGAGCCCGGGTCGGTTGCGCAATATTGCAACGCCGGGCGCAAAACCGACAAATAGTCGGTAACACCGGAGAGGCGGCCACACTGGTTGTTGCCGAACTTCAGGTCAATCAGCCAAACATCCACAATACCTCGCAGATATTCGAGTGAATCCGCTGACATATAAAGATTGGAGTTCCACACGACCGTGGTGTCGGAAGGACACAACGCCAACGCCTCCAGAATTGCCAAGAGATGAACATCCGGCGTGCCGCCTACAAAATTGACGTTGCGTGCCCCTTCAAGCCGTCGTTTCTGAATTAGCCACGCGAGTTGGTTTGCCGACAGTTCCGTTCCCAACGAAGGTTTTCGTACGTGTGCGTCGTCGCTGCAAAATATACACCGAAAAGAGCATCCGGAGAGGTAAACTGTGTGGCTGGGAACGAGATGCTCCTCTTCGCCGTAATGTATGAACTCCTTGTAACATAATGCAGACGTACCAAGTTGACAGACGCCGGCGGGTCCAACCGTACGATCTACGCCGCAGCGACGTGAACACAACCGGCAGTGGAGATACTCCGTTCGAACCGCCTCAATTCTTTGCCGAAACAGCTCCGGAGAAAGACGCATGCCCGTAGCCTATTGCCTTTGGTGCTCCGCGTAAAGCGGTATGTTGGGACTACGTTGTGTACTATTTCCGCTGACCCTATGACCCTCTAAGTTGATGTTTTACCGACAGCGTGCTTGACCCGGGATGCAGTGAAAGGTACGAATGCCGTTGGAATATAGGAAAGGAGTATACGGAGATGGCGTTACGTTTGTTTGATACCCGGCTTAGACAGAAAATCCAGTTTCAACCCATACGTGAAGGATACGTTGGTATGTACGTGTGCGGGGTCACGGTTTACGACATGTCGCACATCGGTCATGCCAGGATGATGGTTGCGTTTGACGTGGTGTACCGCTTTCTGAAGTCCGCCGGATACAATGTGAAGTATGTTCGTAATTTTACTGACGTTGACGATAAGATAATAAAGCGTGCCAACGAACGTGGAGTATCCTGTGAAACTTTGACCAATCAGTACATTGATGAGTTTTATAAAGACTTCGATGCCCTTGGATGCCTTCGGCCCGACGTCGAACCGCGGGTGTCCACCCATATGGCGGAGATCGTGGATTTGATTGGTAAGATAGTGGCCGGTGGACACGGTTATGAAGCTGGTGGGGACGTCTATTTTGACATTTCCAGTTACGGTGAATATGGCAAATTGTCGGGTCGCTCTATTGACGACATGCAAGCGGGGGCGTCGGAACGTGTAAGCGCGGACGAATTGGGGAAAAAGCGGCACCCATTGGATTTTGTCCTCTGGAAGGCATCGAAGCCAGGTGAACCCACATGGGACAGCCCGTGGGGTCCTGGACGTCCCGGGTGGCATATCGAATGCTCGGCCATGGCGGCGGCACACCTAGGTGTCACGTTTGATCTTCATGGTGGGGGAAAGGACCTGGTTTTTCCCCATCACGAAAATGAAATCGCACAATCCGAATGTGGTTTTGGGGCTGAGTTTGCAAAGCACTGGATCCACAATGGATTCGTCAACGTCGATGATGAGAAGATGTCGAAATCTTTGGGAAACATGTTTACGGTCCGCGATGTCCTGGAAAATTATCATCCGCAAGTGATTCGTTGTTTTCTATTGTCTACGCATTATCGGAGTCCAATTAACTACTCGGATCGGAATCTCGACGATGCGTTGCTTCGCGTGATGTATGTATATGAAACTCTTCTGAAAATTGATGAAATTTTGGAGACCGAATCCGAGAACTCCATAGAGGGCGCCGAGGTCCACGAACCGGAACTGGTTTTCGGGACGTGGCCGAAAGTCGTTGATGCCATGTCGGACGACTTCAACACCGCGGCGGCTATCGGAGCTTTGTCGGACCTGATTCGGTATGCCAATGACTTGGCTGCAAAAAGTCGAAAAAAAGCGCCACTGATGATTCCGACCTTACGTGCGGTGCGAGAGACGTTGACAAAGGCTTCGTCGGTGTTCGGCGTTTTTGATTTGCCGCCTGCACGTGCGCTGGACGAAATTCAGGCTTTATTGGTGAGGCAGTTGGCTCTGGATGTTTCCTCGATCGAAGAAGCGATCGATCGACGCACGCGGGCACGCGAAGAGCGTAATTGGGCGGAAGCAGACAGGATTCGGAATGAATTGCTGACACGGAATGTATGTATCATGGATACTCCCAAAGGAACGACCTGGAAGGTGGTTCCACGAGGTGGTGCGGAAAATTGTGCGGTTTAGGCGGCAGCTCATTTAACTAGGAAAATTCAATATATAGCGGAGACGAACAATGGCGATACGTAGAGTTGTAACTTATCCCGAGGAAGTCCTTGTCACAAAAGCATTGCCGGTTACCGGCATGGACTCGGATATCGTCAGGTTGATGGACGATATGGCGGAAACCATGTACGTATCCAATGGCATCGGTTTGGCTGCGCCACAGGTGGGTGTGTCCCTTCGAGTGTTGACTATGGACGTCGTGCCGGAAAAAAAGAACGGTAAGTCGCAGTTGATACAAATTGCGAACCCGGTCATTGTCGAAGGTCATGGCCACGTGGTTTATGAAGAGGGGTGCCTCAGTTTCCCGGGGATTTCCGCACCTGTAAGCCGGTTGTCACAAATCTATGTCAAGGCGATTGGACGGGATGGCAACGAGTTTGTTTTTGAAGCGGATGGCCTTGCAGCGATATGTTTACAGCATGAGATTGACCACTTAGAGGGGATTACCTTTATCGATCGTCTGACTGGGTTGCAGCGGCGACTGGCGTTACGCGAATATGTCAAGGCCCGTCGAGAGGAAAATCCGAACTACGATGCGGCTATTGTTCGGTAGGTGTGGTTTGGAGTGGTTTTGTTGTATTTGAACCTGTAAAAACGGTTAGGTGCGTCCGTGTGAGGCCAATTTTTGATCTGAGTCGTTCGGAAAACCTAAGTAATATTGAAAGTGTAGCGTGCTTGTTTGCTGAAGAAGAAAAAAAGACCCCATCCAAGTTCGTTCCGCCACCTCTTTACAGGTTTCCGTTAAACCGCATTTCTCACCGGCGTTTGCGGCGACAGCGCCGAAACACCGTTAAATTATGACCGTATGGATTAAAGCCGCACGGTGGTGGTCTTGTAGCCTGTCGAGCATAGCTGCGGGAACATGACCTCAACGCTCTGAGTTTGTGAAAAAATATGGGCGCGGACTATGGGCGTGGATTTGGCGGCGGATTGGTTTTGAAAAACCCGAGTCATATCGGGAATATGGCGCAGGG
>JABWCM010000325.1 GCA_013360285.1 Myxococcales bacterium | reverse complement strand
CGTCTCCAGCCTGCCGCAACAACCTCTGAGTATCAATTTGCTTGACCGGAATCGTTCGATAAGTAACCTTGCTCATGGGGATGACCTCCGTTTCATTGGCAAATGTCTACGCTGCCACATGCAGCGCAAACCAATTTTGAGGCATCCCCAGCCTCATTTCTACTCCATGTTCTATAGCTGACTCACAAACTCCGAGTGAACGTTTTGCGTGCACTTCGCGACGTTAGTCAATGACCATGCGTAGGTTATCAACACGCTCCGAGACACGGCTGCGTTGCTTCTCGACACGGCCCAATCACATCGGATGTACGAACACGATGTGGCACCCACGCCATCATGTGGCATAGGTGGGGTGTCGAATACACGTCCATCATGCCTTCGCATCACATCTGATAGATGTCGTAATCACCTGCGGCATATGGCTTCTTGGTGTCTTCGATACGCCGCAGCGTGTCTGGATGGTCGCAACCGGTGTCGAGTCAAAGACTACGAGGCATCGTATTGGTGATCGTGCCGTGTCGACGGTCTATCAAATGGCAGCCGTAGGTGTTGGGATGACCACCGCCAACTATCGAGGAAGTTCGGTTGGCCTCACAATCGTACCAGTCAAGGTAACCTTCGGTACCTTGTTGACTACCTGCCGGCCCGGACTGGCATCGCTGTACCTCCATCCATCAGCACACACGAATCCGGGTTTTCTACCGCTGGGTTTTATGTTATGTGATTCCGGTGTGTTTGGTGGTCCTTCTTGTTGTTCGGAGTTTTTTGTTATGACGATGTCGTCCCCTCTCTCTGTTGTTGGTTCTTTACGCCCTGGTTCCTCTCGTCCCAAATATTGGTTGAAACGGGTTGGAGATATACGGGTTTTAAAGGTTTCCGGTTCCCATTATGAGATGGCTCGTCAACACGGCGAATTGCTTAAGGAAGACGTCGCATCCGGACCCATTCCTTATTTTCGCACCTTTGTGGAGCGAACTTTGCGCCGTGCCGGGTTGGGACCGGCTACCCGTTTGTTTTGGCCCGCGCTGGAAAAAACCGTCGGCAAAAAGGTAGCGCAAGCCCTTCCTGATTTTGCGCTGGAAAGTATTCGCGGACTGTCCGATGGCTCCGGCGTGCCCTACCCGATTTTGCTTGGCGGCTCCACAATGCCCGACTCGCTGATGTGGGTGGTGGCCCGACTCAATGAATACGGGGGGCATGGCCCCGCCGTTGCTCACCGCATGGCTCTGGGTTTAGGCTGTACCAGCGCCATTGCTTGGGGAAGCGGTACCGCCGACGGCAAAATGTACCACGCGCGAAACCTTGATTATCATGGCGTCAAATCCTGGCCCAGCTCCAAAGCGGTCATCTTTCACGAACCCGACGACGGATACCGTTTCGTTTCCGTGGCCGCGGCCGGTGTCACCATGGGTGGGGTGACCGCAATGAACGAAGCCGGTGTTACGTTAACGGTTCACCAGCATATGTTTACCGATCGCACCGCTCTTGGCGGCATTCCAATCGGCGTTGTCGGCGACATCGTCATGCGTAAGGCCTCCAGTGCCGACGAAGCTTTGGCCATTTTGGAACAATATCGACCCATTGCATGCTGGACCTATCTTGTGGGTGATTCCAAACATAAAGAATTGCTTTGTTTTGAAGAAAACCCCGAACGCCGCGCCGCCTTACGGTTGGGACCCGAAGACGGGGTATTTGGTTATGCCAACATCTACCTCGATCCCCAGTTGGGTGCGTCCGAAGTCAACTTGTACGGTTCCTATTGGCGTCACAACCACGGCCGCCACCGGCGCGCCAACGAGTTGCTGGAACAACAGAAAGGCCAGCACACCGCTTTGTCGGTAGCCCATGTTATTGGCGATACCGGCGATCCCCGCTGTCGTATCCGCGATTCCATCGCGATGGTCATGACGGTGGGATCGGTGGTATTTTGTCCCGACGACCAGATGGTATGGGTTGGAACCGGTGAAGCCCCCACATCCCGTAGTGTTTACGAACCATTCAGCTTGACCGGCTGTGACCACCATCCCCAAACCCCTCGGCTGGCCGTGGGAACCGATGAACCCAAACCCTCGGCCGTTGCATTTGAGTGGTATCGCCGCGCTTACGTTGCCTACACCGAAGACGGTCAGGCGGAGACCGCACAAACTTGTTTATTTCATGCTTGCGAGCTGATGCCCAACCAGGCGTTGTACCACTTCCTTTATGGTGTGTTGTCGCTGAAACTCGGCGAATGGGCGAAGGCCGACGTGGCGTTTGATCACGCACTGGCCCTCGGTCACCCTGATCCCGAACGGGTAGCCTCGTTTTATTTGTGGCGAGGGAGATGTAGGGACGTGATGGGGCAGCGAGACAACGCGATTCGGGATTATCGGTCCACACTGGGACACTACGCGGATCCTCCCGTACATCGGGCGGCGCGGAAGGGTCTAAAAAGCGTTTTTTCTGCACGTGCGGCCAAATCTGTCCACCCCGACATGGGACTTGCCGATGTGATCACTCCGTAACATCGGGTTCGAACATCGAGTTTGTGAAAAAAGTTGGGCGCAATATCCCGCGAATTTTGCCCCGAATTGAACTTGAAAAACCCCGCTCCATATGCCTGATATGACTTGGGTTTTTCAAAACCAAGCGCCGCAAAATCCACGCTCACAGCCCGCGCCCATATTTTTTTCACAGCCTCAAACTCAAACCCCAAATCACAAACAGCAAGTCCCCAATCCGGTGATCGGTTGGGGACTTGGAAACATCCCGAACGCTGCAAATCGTGTTATGGCATCGCTGCTACTTCAGCAATTTCGGCGTCGGTAAGAACCCGTGCCCAAATCGCCAATTCATCCACCGCACCGCAGTACCCTACCGGGGTGGTGGCACCCATGCCGACGATTAACGACAACGCCGGTTCGGTGTTGAGTTCTTCGGTCCACGGATGCACATAAACCAAAACACCATTGTGGTAAAAACGCAGTTGTTCTTGGTCTACATCCACCACCATCGTAAGGTGTTGCCATTCATCGGGCACCACCGGTCTTGTCGGGGTAATCACCATGTCCTGCATATCGACGGTGTTCAGCAACGCCATCATGCGGCCGTCGGCGATATAAAGCGCCCAGTGTTGTTGCATCGAATAAGGGTTTCCATTGGCAACAACCGTTTGCAGTTTGTTATAGTCCGCCGGCTTGGCCCAAATGCCCACCGTAAATGCGTTGGGTGTCGTCGTTTCCGGCCGTGGCGCCGCCACACCTTTGCCGTCGATGTCAAACGCCACACCATGTCCGAAAATGCTCGGTACCCACTCCGCATTGGTCAACGTCAGCGGATAAACCCCTTCGCCATGAGTCGCATCGGCCGTCAGCATCCCCTGCCCTTCGTCAAACAAATACAACGCAACCAGAGCCGGGTCGGTGTACGGCGTCGGCGTCTGCGGTGTACATTTATCCGGGCAATTGTCGCCGTCGGTATCGAGAATCGGCGAAATCGGCACCCTCATCGCGTATTGAATGACCAGCAGAGAGTCAGCCACGTTGATATGGCTGTCACAGTTGGCGTCTGCAGTGGCTACGGGGCCGGCTAAACAAATCGGAAGCGGCTCACCCCGCAGCAACCGCAGCGTAGTAATGATGGAGCACTGCGCATCCGCAACGTCGGTAAAGCCGGAACCGGTCAAGTCACCGGCGGGATGGAGACACAAAGATAACGCCGTGGTTGGAGCGACCCCCACAACCAATGCGGCCAACAATGTTGCCGCCCATATTTGATTCAATCGTTTCATGGCTCTGCCTCCTTCGGCCTTCGCGGACCAGGAAGCCGTAGCTGGTAACACACCAAGTCGTGGCAAGCCCGCCGTCTGACCGGCTTTCTGAAAGAGCCGTTATTAATCTAGCCGTGGCTTTGGCTAAGACAATCCTTGATACGAAACGTTTTGAAAGCTCGGATTTGTCAAGTCATTTTTGCGACTGGGTGTCGTTCATTACCGAACGGAATGATCGGATGGAGTCGCGGGCTGCGCGGGCGGGGGAACTGGGGGATCGTTGGGGACCGGCGCAGCCGGGTCCGTAGGAACAGGCACCGCCGCCGGAGGATCATTCGGGGTTGGCGGTGGTGTTGCCGGCGGCGGTGACGTGGGCACCGCGGGGGTTGCCGGTGACGCGGTCACATCGGGTAGCCGGGTCGTATCGACGCTGGGTTTAAACAATGGGTCCCGGATCGCAATCTGACCCTGTCGCGACAAATCGACTGATTTTGCCAACACCCGTGCCGCCTCCTGCGGCGCATGGAATCCCGTTGAGTTTTCTGCTTCAACAAAATCAAGCAAAAACTGGGCCTGGCGCTGCAATGACCGCGCCGTTTTTAGTTCCGCGTCCGATCGCCCGGCCTGCTTTGCGTTGCTGAGGTCGGTTATGAGATTCATAAGCGAATCCATGGCTCGGTTTCTCATTTCCCAATGGCGGTCCTGAATGGTATCCACACGCGCCCGTAGTTCAGCCTCGTCGACCTTATGACAGGTCTGGCACGCCCGATTGATATTGAGAAGCGGGCTTCGGACATGATGATCGCTGATTTTTTGGGCGCCTTCCCGTTTGTACGGCATATGACAATCGGCGCACGCCACCCCGGCACGTGCGTGAGTGCCCTGACTCCACAACTCAAACTCCGGATGCTGCGCTTTTAACGCCGGCGTGCCGGTCAATTTATGCTGCCAATCCTTAAAGCCCGCCTGTTCGTAATATTCAAGGATTTCATCGGCTTTTAGTCCGTTCGACCACGGGTAAGTCAGGCGTTTTTCTTCACCCTTGAAATAATATTCGACATGGCATTGGCCACACACATAACTGCGCATCTCCTGGCGGGTGGCCATCTTATTCACATCATAATCTTGAATACCTTCGTGCGCTTTCGCCGCCCGAATCCCCTCCATAAACGCCGGCCGGGTCACCCGCAATTGCATGGTTTGGGAGTCGTGGCAATCGATACACGACACCGGATGGCTCACGAGGTCCTTGGCTTCGGAATAAGGCATGCGGTTGATTTTCTCAAACCCGGCAACGATGTCGCCATTGCCCGCCTTTTTGTGGGCGACATAGGTCGACGCATGACAGTTAAGGCATGTTCCTGGTTGTTTTGCGACCACTTGGCGTTCGGTATACAGTTGATCTTCCAACATATACGCATGCCCTCGTTCCTCACGGAAATCGCGGGCGAACGCGTACCCTTCCCACATCGTTTTTAACCGGGGGTCTTCTTCGATTTTGGATTGAGACACTTTATTGCGTGGGTCCCGGTCGGTTTTTTCTTTGGGAAACGCCTCGCTTCCCCCAAACCGGGTTCGTTCCATATCAACGGTTTTTTTGTAATCATCGTATTGCAGCGGAAAATTCTGTCCCCAAACCGCCGGATCCTGTGTGTCGTCGGTCAGTTCCACAACGCGGAAGAACGGCGTTTTTGCTTCCTGTTTGTGTTCCAACACGTTGACCAGCAACGCAGCGGCTGCAGCAGCCGCCCCGGCTGCCACTACTACAACTGCCGCAGCCACCCACAACTTGGTGTTTCGTTTTTTGGTTTCCGTACTACTGCTCATGGCTCACTCCTTCCGTCACGGGTGCCCGACGTTGTGATGGCATCGGATACACGACATGGGCTCGCCTCCATGATGAGGCGCTTCAATCGTTTCAGCAATGGATGCGTGGCAACTGCGGCATCGCTGTTCCACAATTTCGGTATTAAATTGGTTGATCCGTATCGGGTCAGGATAATTTCCAGTAGTAAACGCTTTGGAATGATTCCACCCATTTCGTGCTTTGGAAATCCATTTGTTCAACGGACCTTCGGGGGTATGGCAGTCGTTGCACACCGCCACGTTTCGGTGGCTTGACTTGATCCACCCATCGTATTGGGATTGCATCACGTGGCAATTGGCGCAGGCAGCGGGATCGTTGGTCATGTATGCGGCGCCGTCGGCATAAAAAAACGTATATCCGCCGATTCCTGCCGCCGTTCCCACCGCCACCATCAGCAAAATGCCGACCGCTGCAAACGGGATGATTCGAGTTGTTCTGACCATGGCTACCTCCTGGTTCAAGAACACATCGGACAAATAACTCTGTTTAATACATTATGCAAGATGAGCACCAAACTCTTTCTAAGTTAACCCAGATTTCTCCCGAGCACGCCGGAAAAGCCATCTATTCCAACCAAATTCGTCGGCGTCTCGATGTTCTCATTCCGTATTTCGTGAAACACCCGTGCGAAGAATTTGCGAACGAATGGCCGTATCTTCCCGGTCGTCATCTCCATCCCGTTGTTGCAATGTGTGTTGATTACGGCAGGATTCGTGTAGTCGTTTGGCCACGTCAGTGGTTGTTTCGTCGTTTCTCCCTGTTGTCTCCAAAAATTGTAGCCTTTCGGAAGCGATCTTACACCAGCGTCCATGACCGGATTCCTTCACGTTCAGAATCACCCATTCCGCAAGACGAAGCCGGACTCCCTTTTGGCATTGTTCGTTCCAGTCCGCCAAAAGCCGGTTCTTGCCGGCTGGATTTTCGCGGTCGATCAGGGTCCGAATTCGCGCACAGGTGGTATGGGCCTGGTCGAAAGCGTCCATAGAATCGGCATGGTCAAGGCTTTGGTGAATCTGTGCGTACGCTTTGGACCAAACCTGGTGGCTTTGCTCCGTCTCCATTCGGGATTGCTCACTTTTGGCAAAAGATTTCCCAGCCGATTCAGGTTTGGTACAACCCCATCCCGAGGCCAAGATGACGGTCACTCCGAATAGAAAAACTCTGAGAGGCTGTGAAAAAATATGGGCGCGTTTGGGGGCTGCGAATTTTGCGGCGAATTGGACTCGAAAAACCCGAGTCATATCGGGAATATGGCGCAGGGTTTTTCGGAGCCAAGTCGGCCAAAAGTCGCCGGCACCAGGGCGCGCAGCTA
>JABWCM010000324.1 GCA_013360285.1 Myxococcales bacterium | reverse complement strand
CGATAAGCGTCCCATTGTAATCATAAATCGCGACGTGATCGATCCAAGCGCTGCTACCGACGAGCGCCAGAGCCAGGGTGATCCGGGACTCGTGTGGGAGATCGGTTCGGGTTAGGACCAGAGTGAGAGCGGTCAGATCGTCACGAATGCTGGTCAAGGTGTCGGTGACGGTTCTTGCGACATCGTCTGCGACAGCGAGACGTAAGGTTCGGTTTTCGGTAACAAGCGCCCTGCGATTGATGTCCAATAACAATAAACCGGTCAACAGTAGCGGAAAAGTACTGACGAGCATGGCTCCGATACCTAGTTTCCACCGCAGAGACCTCCGTATTGTCTGTCGGTGGTCCCCTGGAGAGCCTTCAGGGTGTGTGTCCCGTTCGGGAAACCCATCGCGCTGTGTCGCCAATCCGGTTGCTCCTGGATGTAGATATGAAGATGATGATGGCTCTGCCCAAACCGATGAGAATACAATAACCGACTATTCGGTACTTCACAATCACGGTGACCCATGTCGGGATGGTTGCGGCGGCGGCCGTTTTGCTGCATTGTCGCCAGAGCAAAAAGCCTGGGAGGTAGAAATGAAAGTATATTATTATCCAAAATGTGGAACATGTCGTAAGTTATTGAAATGGCTCGAAAACGAAGGGGTTGAGGCGTCAGTGGTGGACATTGTCGAATCTCCTCCATCCCGTGTTGAGTTGGAGTCGTTGGTAGAGCGGTCCGGTCTTCCGTTATCCAAGTGGTTTAACACATCTGGTTTAAGTTATCGAAATGGCGGCTTCTCTGAACGCCTAAAAACGATGACCCGTAACGAAGCATTGGATGCACTTGCCGCGGATGGGAAACTGATCAAACGACCTATTGTGGTTTACGGAGACAAGGTTTGGGTTGGGTTGACCGAACTGCCGTTGTAACTGAGCGTCGTGGTGCAGAAATGATGGAACACGGGGTCTCCCTTACTCTAAAGGACGCTGTATCGGTTGTATTGTCGGCTCCGTTTGTGGCGCTGCGAAGTCACCAACTGCGCAAAAATCTGGCGACATTATTTGTCGGCTATGTGTTGCTTTTCGTCGCCATTGTTATTGGGTTGTTTTTTGCGGGGCTATGGTTTGCCGAATGGCTTGTCGACCCGGCACAAACCGCCAACTGGTTTCAGTGGGTGAGCAAAGTTGCGGTTGTGATAGGTTTTCTCTTGATGTCGCCGATCATGTTTGTGCTTTCGTCCGGCCTTATATTGAGTTTGTGGGAAGAACGATTGTTTCTGTCGGCACGGGCCGCGGTTGGGGCAGCTCCACCGTCCGTTCACCCGCTGGGGCCTTTGGCTGAGATTTCGATATTTAGCCGCAGGTCCGCTTATGCCATTGTGCCGTCCGTTGCAGCGTTGGCGCTTAATTTTATCCCCTTGGTGGGTAGTTTTGCCTACGCGGTGCTGCAGGCGGGGATTGCCGCCTATGCGGTCGGGTGGGACTTGTTTGATTATCATTTCGACCTACATGGGTATTCTTGGGAGCAGCGGCGGTCTTTTTTGACAACCAACCGCGCGGTTGTGACTGCCGTTGGAATGGTAGCGGTTGG
Source organism: Myxococcales bacterium (assembly GCA_013360285.1). Lineage (GTDB taxonomy): Bacteria > Myxococcota_A > UBA9042 > JABWCM01 > JABWCM01 > JABWCM01. The sequence goes on along the minus strand of JABWCM010000324.1, from coordinate 5,379 downwards.
ATTGTTGTTCATTCCCGGTTTGCAATTTGTTTTTGGCGTATCCCATGTGGTAGCGGCGGGTTTGTTGTCGGCGAAATTGGACCACAACAAAGTAAGATAACGGTCGTCATTCCGTTCCGGATTAGGGTTCGCAGGTGTCCGGACATAGATCCTGGTCGAAGTCAATAGACGCATCCAGTGGTGCTTCGAGAACCAACAAAATGGAGATCTGAAGGTCCTGCACATCGGTGGCACCGGAGCAGTTCATATCTGTGACCGCAACCGAAGGCATTGCGCAATCAGGCGGAGTGCCCGGAATCTGCCCCAAAGACCACAGCGACACTAGAATCGTGCACTGGACGTCTCCAACGTCGGTTTTTGCGTCCTCGTTGACGTCGCCAGGCGGCTGAACACATACCTTAGGCGTGACATTGGGTTCGCACGCGTCTCCAACACCATTGTTATCAAGGTCATTTTGTAACGGATTGGGGATGTTGGGGCAATTGTCGGTGATATCGTTGACGTCATCGTTGTCGTCATCGAGATCACATAAGTCACCATCGCCATCCTCGTCGTTGTCGCTTTGGTTGGTGTTTGGGACGTCCGGACAATTGTCGGCGGAATCGGGAATATTGTCTTGGTCGGTGTCATCGGGGTCAAGGCCCGGGCACGAAATGTTCATTTCTTCTCCGCTGGCAGGGCCAATGACCAACTTATCAACCAGAGCGCCCGAATTGAGCAGGTTGTCATAGCGATCGGATGCCTGAAGGCGTAAAGTGATGGTCAGGCCTCCGTAAGTTAGTAGGTCGATGACGACGTGACGCCGCAAAAGTCCAAACGCAAACTGGGCATCCCCCTTATAGTATCCAAGGTCGCAACTGGAAGAGCTTTGTGCAACCATCGTGGTTTGCCCCAGGGCGGTGACGAAAACTCGGAATGGGTCTTCAAACGGAATATAATCCCACTCAAAAAACAGGTAATCAAATTCCAAGGTTTGGGCTCCCAGAGGAATCGCAAGATCGATATTCAGGCCGCCGACGTTACAAAGTGTTTGAAACTGGGCGTCCGAAACGCACGGGCCGGTACTGGTGTTGCCGTTTCCGGACCCCACCCCCGGTACTACGTTGGCCGCGTCTCCGCTTGAAATGATAAGATAAGATGCTCCGTCCAGCGGAAACCCTTTGACCGGTTTGTTCGTAATGTGGGCCTGCGTTGGGCTTCCGACCGTCATTATGCCGAGTATTGCGTTGTATGCGTCGGAGTTGGCGGCAAAAGCGTCTTTGACGTCGTCCACGGTGAGCGACCAAGATTCGGAGGTGGGGGCGAGTGCAGTAATGCAGAGCGCCAACGCCGCCAGTTTACCACGATGACTTGCGATGATCATTGGGGGCTCCTTGGACGACTGCGAAACGAATTCGTGGGCAAAATGTGTTGAAAGCGTGACGATATGATCCGCATTTCTCACCATCTATCGGTTACGACGGTCAAGCCGTCCACGCCCAGTGGGTGCACATCAACTTCGATTAGTTGCAAGCTCCGCCGTACCGCAAATATGCCTGCACTCGTTTTCGTTTCGACCCGCTCGTCGCGTGGATTGGCGAGAAATGCAGGTTAGGCGCCGATCAGTCCGGAACGTTGTAGTGCAATAAGAGCCCCCGTAAACAATCCCCAAAATCCGCAGAAAACGAATACAACCCACTCTGGAGTCGGCCGTTCGTCGTTATTGGGTAGTGGATTGGTTTGTATGTGCGTTTTTTGTTTTGCTCCGTAAGTTATCCCGGTAACAAATCCCGCCACGATTGCGCCAAGCATGCTCTGAACAAACCAGACGAGCAACACATGAAGCATCACGCACCTCGTCTTTTTACTCGTTTGATGTCGGAGGAGCCATTGGATTATCATGTGCGGCACATGATAACGTAACGGCATGTTTCTGTAAGATAGATGTGCGCAGACGCAAGTCAAGTTCGAGCCATCGTTCCGCGGCCCAGATGGGAGCATGATGGTCGCGCAGCGTATCTGCAAGAAGCACGTGGCGACGATGAAAATGTCCGGGACGAATTGGGAATGGTGCATGGGCCGCCGTCAACGGTAAGCCTTGGTATTCCTGTGGGCCACCCAATGCCTTTCCCATAAACTGTAGTTGGCGTTCCACGAGATGAGATTTGTCGCTGTTGCGAAAAAAATACCCGACCATGACATCTGCAAACAGCCGATCATAGAAGTCTACGAGGATTCTTCGCAAACCAACTTCGCCTCCCAGTGCCTCGTAGGGTGTAGTTTCCAACTGATTCTGTTCATTGGATGTCATATTTATATCCAACCACTATTTTTCTGTGTTTTCGATCGGAAAGACAGCATACCCGTCATATAGACGCACAAACAGCCGCCCATCGTGGATTCTTAGTTCTTCGGGTGATTTCGGGAGGCCGATTTTCTGAACGACCCTGCCCGACCACCGGTTCAGAACAAACAGGAACCGCTTCTCTGACGTGAAACCATATCCTGTCACCAAATAATCGCCATGGACCAACATCGCTGCATTGCTCGTGAGGTCAGGTGATTTCCATAACCTGTTGTGGGCGCAAAGATCGAATGCGGCGACCAGATTTCCCTTCCCGTTAACTTCCTTTGCGTAGCCATTATATTGCACCGTGACATACACCACATCGTCGATTCTGATGAGCCCAGTCAATTCATTAAGTGGTGGAACGGTTTCATCTGTGACATCGGCGTAGAGGTGCGGATTGGCGCTGTCGTTCACTCGATAAGTGCAGTGTACTCCCGGCCAACCTCGCCCGCTGCGCCCGAGTGCCTTAACTCCGACGATCTCAACAGTCAGCCGTGTGTTGTCATCGGTTGCCCGGGTTCGTAACTCTGCGCTATCGCCATCGGGGGAGTCAGAGCAGTTTCCGAGTGCGCCGACAAGTTTCCGATCATCGGTGGTGATGCCGCCTCGACCTTGTACAGCAGCATTTGGAACGACTTTGTCGAGGCTGAAGTCCACTATCATGTTGTTTCCACGGAAAAATGTCGGTTTCCCCAGCATCGGAGGTAGTTTCTGTGGATGTAGTTCCGTGACCACGGGGCGGCAGGGTGCGGTTTTGCCGTCGATGGACTGTGCGTTTGAAGATAATGCGAACGAAGCGACGACGATCATCGACACGACGGAAATAATAACGTTCTGACTCCGGAATCGATAGGTGCGTGATGAATACATAGTTAAAGCAAATGGTTACTTGTGGTGCATTGTCGATGATATGTTCAGTAACTTAAGGTGAGTATCCATACAATGCGCGGAACTTCTAAGGTGTTTTTCCAAGTCGCGAGATGGTCGCTGGAACGACATCCGTACATGCACCGCCATATGTTTCAGCAAATACCGATGGTCCCTGCATTTCGGCCGGTATGGAGATACAAACCCGCACTTTGTAATCTGCCGGTGGAAGCCGTATTTCGCCGGGGCCGGAGGCCAACAACGAAAAGTCAACGACCCGTCGTTCGCCGGGACCCAAGGGAACGTGTTCAATGGCTGCTTTTCCTGGATTGGCGGGCCTGCGGACGATGGTTCCGGTGGGTGAAAATAGGAGCACACGGATGCTTTGCAGAAGGGGAAGTCCGCCTGCAGGAACAAGAATTGCACTTTCGGTGTGATTTTTCAAAACAAGCTGCAATACGGGCGCAACCAACCCATAATGTTGTCCGGATGTTCGTCCCGTGTCTCGTAAGTTAAGCCACAGGTCAGCGTTCTTATTGCCGGACGCGCCGTTGACCGCAACTTCAGACGTCCCGGCACAACCTGTTGCGGCACCGGAAACGAATAAAACTCCGGCGATCAACGTGGCCAACATGATAATATTGTAACTAATTCGCAACATAACCATTCACCGTGAATGCACCACTGCCAAACCAAACCGTCATAGTCCGCAAACTGGAGTTAAACCGTCTACGGATACGCCTCCGCTGTCAAGGGCTGTGAGACTTGATACTTTTCATTGCTATCGGGAACAGTAATGCGGCTGCGAACATCGCCGTCCATACAAAAAAAGTAAACAGCGACTCCCATCCCCATTTTGAGCTAATTGTCGTTGTTACGTATCCCTGAAAAATGGCACCAAGTGACCCAAGGCCGTTAATAATGCCGGCTGCAGATGCTGAACGTGCTCCTCCGCCGAGATCCTGGGCCGCAGCGCCTGAAAGCAGAGCGTCTGGTCCAAAGAGCATAAAGCCTACCAACGCCATGGAAAGTCCGTTCGCCCAAATTCCAATTTCTCCGACGTTCCGATACAGAAGTAGAGCCAAAGCGAGTCCGAATATCATGGGCGCTGCAAGCAGGGCACGGCGTGCTGGAAACCAACGATCAGAAACCCATCCAGTTACGACTGCACCGACGATACCGCCTACTTCAAAGCTGACGGACAAATAACCGGCCGTTCCCTCGTCGTAGTGTAAGGCGTTGATCAAATAATAGGGAAGCCACATTAGAATACTGTACCGAATCAACTTCAGCCCGGCATAGGCGCTGCCCAGGAACCAAACCGTTGGCAATTTGAGAATAGCGAAGAACCGCTGTTCTGTGCCCCCGGGTGTGCCTGGTCTGTGTGTAGCTTCGGGATCGGTTGGAGGAAGACCGCGGTCCTGTGGTTTTTCGACCAAAAAAAAGAGAAGGATAGCGCCAACCGCGGCAACCCAAATAGCAGGCCCAAAAAACGCGTAACGCCATCCGAATTGAACCAGCAGCCAGGTTGCCAACGCGGTTGCGATGAGCCCACCAAACTGGTAACAGGTTGACCAGACACCCATCACCCATCCACGGGAGCGGCTGCCAAACCACCATGCCATGGCCTTCACGTTGTTCGGCCACCCTGTTGCTTGAAATAATCCGTTGGCGGCAAATGCGGCTACAAAAACGCCGGCGAGTGATGTGCTGCCACAGATGACAGCCAATCCGGCGGAGCCAAGCATTCCGAACCCCAAAAGGCGTCGTGCCCCAAAACGATCTCCAAGGGCGCCATTCACAAACTGGCCGATCGCATAAGCTACCAAATAAACGGTATCAATGAGGCCTAGCAACCCCATCGACATACCAAGGTCGTTCTCCAAGCGGCTTTTCACAACCGCGAAGTTCTTTCTCGTAAGATAGTAAGATGCGTAGCTCAACCAGGTTAGTGAGAATATCCGTATGCGGAGATTTCGTAACGTGGTTGCCTGTGTTTCAGTTAGGTTGTTCTCCATCAATTGTTACCATCGCAACTTTGATCGTTTCCGTAAAGCCTTGTTGGAAACTTCGGAACAAAAAGGTCTAAGAGGGTGTTTGGGAAAAAAATAAGCTACGCGAGCCATTGGCCTACTGCGTCGGTCCTGCCTCGGTCGGCCCATCCTCAGCGTACCTTCGGGTAC
>JABWCM010000323.1 GCA_013360285.1 Myxococcales bacterium | reverse complement strand
GCCTGACCCTGGTGGTGTACGCCACGATATCGCATTGTGGGGAGGTACCGTGTTTGCATTTTTGTTGATTGCTGCGGTACTTCGTGCTCGGGCAAACTTTACTGGAACCATGCTGCCTCGTGAGGATGCGCTGTGACCGCAACACACGACACCCTGCCGTTCCACGAGGTGCAAGCTGTCGACGTATCCAAAATCTACGATCGTATTGTTGCGTTGCGTCGGGTGAATTTCAAAGCAACCGCAGGTACCATAACGGGAATTGTCGGTCCAAACGGAGCAGGTAAGTCAACTCTCTTTCATATTCTGTCAACCCTTGTCGCTCCCAGTTCCGGCAGAGTACTTTTCGACGGTTCAGATGTGTCGGCCTGGCAACCGCGCTCTGCATTGAGGGGGCAGATTGGGATGTTGGGTCATCAGTCATTTTTGTATCCCGACATGACGGGCGAAGAAAATCTAACCTTTTTTGGAACTTTGTTTGGGATTGGCCGCGCCGACCTTCCGGATGCGGTGAAACGAGTACTGGAGTGTGTCCGGATGGACCACGCAAAAACCCGACGGGTCAAACATTGTTCCCGTGGCATGACGCAACGGCTTGCTTTCGCTCGTGTCTTGCTGCAGGACCCAACACTGTGGTTATTGGACGAGCCCACGACTGGTTTGGACGTCGATACCCGCGCCGCAATGTTAGATATCATTTCATCTCAGAAAGTTAACAAGCGTATCGTTGTGGTCATTTCGCATGATCCTGAAGCGTTACACGTGGTTGCCGACCGTGTTTTGCGATTGGATCGTGGGCGGATAGATGACAACGGAACAGGGGATACGTGAATCAACACATTCAACATTTTTGGGTGGTTTTTCGCAAAGACATTCGTATCGAGTTACGAACTCGCGAAATCCTGCTGACCATGGGGCTTTTTGCGTTGCTGCTGGTGGTAGTTTTTTCGTTTGCGTTTTACACAGACGCCGAAAGATCCAGAATCTACGCACCAGGAATTCTATGGACGACGGTCGTTTTTTCCGGAACAATAGGTCTGAATCGTCTATTTGAACGGGAAAATGAGAACGGTTGCCTCTCAGGGGTGTTGTTGACACCCATTTCCCCGCGGATGGTTTTTGTAGCGAAGGCGATGGGCAACCTGCTGTTCACTTTGCTCATGGAGATCCTTACTGTGCCGTTATTGGTGATGTTTTTTTCTCTGGATATCCAACCAGTTGGGATATTTCTTAGTGGGTTGTTACTCGGGACGGTGGGTTTTTGTTTTGTTGGTACTCTATTTGCCGCAATGCTGTCTGCTGCGCGAATGAAAGAAGTGTTGGTTCCCCTTGTGGTCTATCCTATTATCGTGCCAATCATTATCGGTGGTGTAAAAGTGACGGCTGTCGTTCTAAACGACTATCCGGTTGAAGAAGCACTCAACTGGCTGAAATTGATTGCGGGTTTTGATTTGCTGTTTGTTTCGTTGGCGATCTGGTTGTTTGAACCGATGATCGCGCCCTAAAGACGCCGCCCATTATGGGTTGTCATAACAAGGACAAGCGATGGTTCACTCAGTTAAGACGAAGTCAAGTGCAGCTTTTCTGTTATTGGTTGTGGCGACCGGTGCCGTGTTTCTTGGGGCGTTGGTATTGACTTTTTTTGTTGCCCCAACCGAAAGAATGATGGGGATTGTTCAGAAGATATTCTATTTTCATGTCCCATCGGCAATTGTCATGGGCGTCCTGTTTCTCGTGTGCGCCGTTGCATCATTGGCCTATTTGTTGAAAAACGATTCAAGACTGGACGCGATTGGTGCAACGGCGGCAGAACTGGCCGTCGTGTTTGGTGCAATTGCATTGATCACGGGGCCACTGTGGGCACGCAAGGCGTGGGGAGCGTGGTGGACCTGGGAACCACGCCTCACTCTGACCCTGTTGAGCGTTTTTATTTACGCCGGCTATTTGGCGATGCGCGCATACGGCGGCGAGAAAGAGTTCTCACGGAGAGTGGCGGCAGGCCTCGGTCTGATGGGTGCGCCGGCGTATTATTTCATCAAGGTGGCCGTAGACAAATGGGGCGGGAACCACCCCAAAAATGTTGTTTATGGCAAAGGGGAGGGCTTGATGAACCCGGACATGCGATTGGCTTTTTTTGCCGGATTGATCGCCGTATTGATGCTCACTGTCACACTATTTGTAATGCGATATCGTACGCGGATGCTCAAGGAGCGTGTAGACACTGCGATTTCTGAGATGCAGAAGTACGACCTTCTGGAGGACGGATGAAATGATTTGGTTGGGTTTGTTTTCTGACGAATCGGCCGCAACGGCGGCACAGGCGGTTGCCCAGGCCGCGACCTCTCAAGGAATACCCATGTTGGCGAAAGAGGAGGTTCCCGGAGGTCCGCTGCTGATCGCAGCTTATTTGGTGATGTGGATTGTTGTTTTTGCATATTTGATTTGGATGCATCGTACCAATCAACGATTGCTGGCCGAGGTTGAGTTGTTGGAACAACGGCTTGACGAGCGGATCGCCGAAGGGAACGAACAGCGAAAAAACATAGGGCCGCGTGGCACATGACCGGAAGTCACATTTTTTATATCCCGTTGATGCTCATTGTTGGTGGACTCATCGGCTATGTGCTTGGCAGACGTTCGTACGCGATGGAGCTTGAGGAGCAGCGTCGGCGAGAAGAACGCCGCGCCGCCCGGCGCGCGCAGGCGTCGGAACAACCCGAGGGAGAAAGCGGCACCCGATGAAGTTTTCAGTTGTAGCGATTTGCTTATGTGCACATGTCGCGGTTTCCGTTGCAGAACCGCACAGCGGAGTGAGTCCTGATGCCAACCGGCGCGCTGTTCTCAACAACGCGGAATTGGCAATGAACCAGGGTGATTCTTACCGAATGAGCTTAAGTGAACTCGCACAGTTGATCCGTGACCCCCAAGCCGTTGTGTGGCAATTTTCGGGAACGAACTGGATGAAAACCGATCGAGGTGGAAAATATGTTCCTTTGCAGGCGGTCCTAGACGAAGCGCCGGACAAACGGTTGCATGACGTACTTACCGGATTTCGTTTGGACATGGACAACGATGGAACGCAGGAAATTGTTCTGTTGGCACGTGTTGACAACGACAAAAACGACAAACACTTCGGAATTACGTTGCTTGTACGTGGTTCCGACGGGTTGACGCCAATATATTATCCTCAATCCCTGCCAGGACGATACTACACGGTAGAAGACATTCGGGACCACGACGGTGACGGTCGTCTTGAACTTATGATTGGATCTCATGCCGGTGACAATGAGTTTTATTCCTATTACGGTATCTTGGCGTTCGATTCCAAACAGACCCTACGCGTCTACACGACGACGGCTCCCGATACTTTGCATATGATGGATCTCGATCAGGATGGTCAGTTCGAGTTTCTTGTGCGGCACCTGGTTTCACGAAAAGGCGCAGCTCAATTGTGGACTTGGGTCGATCAGGTTGTCGTTTGGAATGGTGATGGATTTGAACAAGAACCACAACGTTTTGTTCGGTATCATGATCAAGTTACGAAACCAAGATTGATCGATGAGCTGATCGACCATTTTGATGCGGATCTCTTTTTGTTGAAATCAAAAGTCGATGTATTACGCCAGATCCACGCGCACATTCTCGCAAAAAAAACTATCAATGCCCAGGACGATGACGTAGTTAGCAGGGCGAATCGATTATTTAAGGCCAACAAGAGAGCACAGGCGATCGCAGCCCTGAGGGGTGCACTTGAAAAAAATCCGTATCGAGTTGACGTACTGCGGGAGTTAGCCAACGTGTTTGTTGAGGCTGGGAAATACCAAGAGGCGCTTGCGTTGTATTACCAGGCGCTGGCAGCCCAGCCGGACGTAACTTCGTTGTGGGTCTCTATTGGTGTTTGTTACTCGCGGCTACAAGAGAGAACTGCAGCTATCGCCAGTTTTCATAACAGCGTAACGCTGAGTGAAGAGCCGACGGCGCGACGCGCAACTTTGGAACGTGCGTTATCGTCCGAAAAAGATGAACAGACCAAAGTGAACATGCAGGCGGCTTTAGATGTGCTCGACGGCCGACCAATGCCGACCTTGCCGTCCAGCGATAACGACGTTCTTCCCGATTAATCTTCGTCGAAACTCTCCTTAAGTTTATCTAGGATTGCTCGGTCCTCCAGCGTGGTTGTGTCACCAAAAGCGGTGCTTCCGGTTGTAATCTTGAGCAGCAGGCGGCGCATAATTTTTCCGCTTCGTGTTTTGGGTAGGGAGTCGGTAAATCGAATGTCGTCAGGACGGGCCAAAGCGCCGATCTCTTTGACAACATGTTCTTTTAAAGCCGCGACAAGTTCCGTGCTCGCTACGGCTTCGCTCTCGAGAGTTACAAATGCTACTATTTTTTGTCCTTTCAGGTCATCCGGTGGGCCGACAACCGCTGCTTCGACTACTGAAGGGTGGCTCACCAATGCACTTTCGATTTCCATGGTTCCGAGGCGATGCCCGCTCACATTCACTACATCGTCCACTCGACCCATAATCCAGAAATAGCCATCGGCATCTTTGCGCGCACCGTCGCCGGCGAAATACATACCAGGTATCTCCGACCAATATGTTTTGTAATACCGTTCCGGGTCGCCAAATATGGTCCGTGCCATTCCAGGCCAAGGATGGCGTAATACCAAGAATCCGCCCGCGTCTGGGCCACACGTCTCTCCGGCGCGCGTCACCACGTCGGCAACTACTCCGGGCAGTGGCAGAGTGGCACTTCCGGGTTTCGTCGGTGTGACACCGGGAACCGGCGAGATCATGATTCCTCCTGTTTCCGTTTGCCACCAGGTGTCTACGATGGGACATCGGTTTTGCCCAATTACGCTTCGATACCACATCCATGCTTCAGGATTGATAGGCTCTCCCACTGTTCCAAGCAAACGCAAACTTGTCAGATTATGACGCCGGGGCCAACGTTCGCCCCACTTCATAAACGCCCGGATTGCGGTAGGAGCGGTATAAAAGATTGTCACTCCGTATCGGTCAATAACGTTCCAAAATCTTCCGGGATCAGGGTGGTTGGGTGCTCCTTCGTACATGACCGTTGTGGCGCCGTTGCTCAGTATGCCATACACAACATAACTATGCCCTGTGACCCAACCAACGTCGGCCGTACACCAGTACGTGTCGGTTTCTTTCAGATCAAAAATCCACTTCGCCGTCCTCGTTATATGAGTAAGATAACCCCCTGTTGTGTGGACTAAGCCTTTTGGTTTTCCAGTGGTTCCGCTCGTGTACAGGATATACAACGGATGTTCAGAATCGAGGTGCTCGGCAGGGCAGTGTGGCACGGCCGCATCCATCAAGTCGTCCCAATAGTGGTCTCTGCCGGCAACCATCGTGATTTCATTGCAAGTTCGTCGCACAACGACGCAGTGTTGCACCGTCGGACAAACACGCGCAGCTTCATCCGAATTTTGTTTCAACGGGACAATAGCACCTCTGCGGAATCCACCATCTGCTGTAATAATAGCTTTGGCCGCCGCATCTTGAATGCGGTCACGCAGGGCCTCTGCGCTGAACCCGGCAAACACAACGGTGTGGACCAATCCAACACGAGCGCACGCCAACATTGCAATGGCCGCTTCCGGAATGAGCGGTAAATAAATCGCTACACGATCTCCCTTGGTCAGGCCGAGGCTTTTGAGCACGTTGGAAAATTTGCACACTTCGCGATGTAACATCTGATAGGTAAGAACTCGTTGTTCTCCAGGTTCACCCTCCCATATCAACGCCGCTTTGTTTTTACGTGGACCATCAAGATGGCGGTCGAGACAGTTGTGAGAAACATTGGTTGTGCCACCCACAAACCAGTTGGCATGAGGTGGGTTCCAATCGAGGGTCCGCGTCCAAGTTCGAAACCAGTCCACGTCCTGCCGCGCCACCGAGTCCCAGTAACTTACCGGATCGGCGGCGGCCTGCTTTCGCAACTGCTCGTAAGCAAGTGGATCTGCTATGATCGCTGCTTGCTGAAAATCTGGTGTTGGAGAAAAATGTCGATCCTCTTTGAGAACGGAAACAAGTGTGTGTTGTGTCATACCGGGTCCTTCACTAAACGAAGAGTGTCATAAATACCTGGTACCGTATCGAAAAGGGGGCGTCAATGAAAACATGTCATGGTATAAATAACGTTTGCGACAACAAAGTCGGGTAGCTTGACAAAGACACCACCGCAATCAAACATGGTCAAATATTGTCAATGAATATCCAATACTTGCTGTCTCTTCAGTTGACACTGTACAACGGTGGACTATTCTGCGTCATTGGCAAAATCGTAATTCAACGGTTTTTGTCGCTTAGTTAGTGTGCTGACATGACGGCTAAGGAGAGTAAGAGCGATGGTCCAGCTTACACCCACCGCGGTAAACAAAATCAAAACAATGGCTGAGAAAGAACAACTGAATGGCTATGGCGTGCGAGTGATGGTCGTTGGGGGGGGTTGTTCAGGATTTTCCTACGATTTGGACTTTGAGAACGTGGAAAAAGACGGCGATCAAATTTTCGAATTCGATGCTTTGAGAGTGTATGTAGATCCAATGAGTTACCAGTATCTCGAAGGTACGACGGTGGATTACGTGGAATCGTTTACATTTTCGGGCTTTCACTTCGAAAATCCGAAAGCCACTCGCAAATGTGGGTGCGGCAGTTCGTTTGCGGTCTAGGTGGCTGGTGTTTTTAGATGAAATTTTTGTCCTGGCCGCCTTTGGCCGCCTCGCCCGCAAAAATCCCTGCGGCATATTCCCGATATTCCTCAGGATTTTTCCGGACGATCCGGCTCAAATTCGGCTGGCCAAAAATTCCCCTAAAAAACACCAGCTACCTAGGTGACTGGTGTTTTTAGATGAAATTTTTGTCCTGGCCGCCTTTGGCCGCCTCGCCCGCAAAAATCCCTGCGGCATATTCCCGATATTCCTCAGGAT
>JABWCM010000322.1 GCA_013360285.1 Myxococcales bacterium | reverse complement strand
ATGAGCAACCATCGCATGGTGCCACGCGTTGACACGGTCATTCCCCGCAGTCAACAAGTCGCCATGCAACTGACGCAAAATCCACACGGTGAGCGCCCGAAGCACATCCTCAATCCGCAACAGCGCCTGATATACCAGGTTGGCCGGCAGCTCGGATTCCAAAGACCGGATTTGTTTTTTCAGAGCCCAGGTTTCCATCACCCGGTTTGCATACAGGTAGGCCAACGCCACATCCGGCACGCTGCGGTCGGTTTCGGCCGTGATTTCCGCGAAAAAGCTGCATCCGGCGTAATCCACAATCAGGTTGGTTTCAACGGTCGTCAGAATTTCCCGCAACAACAGGTGGTTACGAACCGCGCCATCAAAGTTGTCCAGGATCTGCTGCGGAAAATACAACTCCAGAAATTCAGTGGACATCCCGGCATCCAGCCGACCGGTAGCCAATAACTCGCGAAAAACCCACATTTTGGCGTACGCACCCAACACCGCCAATTCCGGACGCACCAAACCCAATTTCTGACCGTTGCGCGCAACCTGCCGCCGGGACGTCGGCATATGTTCTTTGTATGGGTCCATCACCCCCCGATCCCGCAGATGACGAATGGTTCGGCCAAACGCAAAAATATCCCGCCGGCTCCGGATTTCATCCAACGAAATCCGCAACGCTTGGAGATCATTGTCGGCAACAACCCTACCAACCACCTCCTGACATACCTGGCGCATCACCTTGTCGCGCTCCATCATTGTAATCGTGTTGTTTTGTAACAGGGGCGCAAACAATACCTTCAGGTTGACTTCGTGGTCCGAAAGATTGACTCCCCCAGCATTGTCGACCGCGTCGTTGTTGATATGACCACCCGCGAGCGCAAACTCAATCCGCCCGCGTGGCGTCGCGCCTAAGTTACCACCCTCCCCTACTACCTTTGCGCGTAGCTTCTGCCCATCCACCCGTACCGAATCATTTGCTTTATCGGAAACATCCCGGTTGTCTTCTTCTGCCGATTTGATGTACGTGCCGATTCCGCCATTCCACAACAAATCCACATCCAGCGTTAAAATCGCCTGAATCACCCGCTCACCGCTGACCTGCGGCGTATCGATTCCAAGAAGCGCCATTGCTTGCGGGCTCAGCTCAATCGCTTTGGCGCTGCGATCAAACACACCCCCTCCGGGACTGATTATCGCCGAATTATAATCTTTCCACGAAGACGCCTTCAGCTTAAATAACCGCTCCCGCTCCACCCAACTCGCCGCAGCATCGGGAGCCGGATCAATAAATATGTGACGATGATCAAACGCCGCCACGAGCAACATCGTTTTCGACAACAGCATACCGTTGCCGAATACATCCCCCGACATGTCGCCAATACCCACCACTCGAATCGGTTCCCGTTCCGGGTCGATCCCCATTTCGTGGAAATGCCGCCGCGTCGTAGCCCACGCCCCCTTCGCCGTGATTCCCTCCACCTTATGGTCGTAACCCGCCGATCCACCGCTCGCAAACGCGTCGGCAAGCCAAAACCCATATTCCGCGGCCAGTTGATTGGCAGTATCCGAAAGGTGCGCCGTTCCTTTATCGGCCGCCACAACCAAATAGGTATCGTCGTTATCATAACGGACCACGTTGGGAGGCGGCAGGGTTCCTTCGGGCGACCGGTTATCGGTGATATCCAAAATCCCGCGGATCAACACACGGTACATCGCGTCGGCAAACGCCCGCCGTTCTGCGTCGGTGGATCGCTGTTGTTTCAACAAAAATCCACCTTTGGCGCCCACCGGCACAATCAACGTGTTTTTTACCATCTGGGTGGTCATCAATCCCAAAATTTCCTGCCGATAATCGTCCGAACGATCACTCCACCGGATCCCGCCCCTAGCCACGGCCCCGCCCCTTAAGTGAACCCCTTCCATGTCCACATGGTGTACATAAATCTCCCGCCATGGCCGCGTCCCCGTCATCGCTTCCACCGCCTGGCAGTCCAATTTGAACGAAATATAATGAAACGGCCGGTCCGTCCGGAAAAAGTTTGTCCGCAACGTCGCGTCCACGAGATTACGGAAATGCCGTAAAATCCGGTCCTGCACAAAGGACGTTACCTCGCGTAACGCCTCGTCCATCGCGGTTTGGGTTTGGGCAATCAACAAAGCCCGGTCCGAATCTGGGTGTAACGCACCCAATGCCGGGTCAAACTTCGCATGGAAATAACGCAGCAAATGCCGCACAAATTGCGGGTTGTCCGTGAGCACCCGCTGCACGATGTCCGGGGAATATTGCGCCACAATCTGCCGCGAATACCCCACATAAGCCCGAATCAAATCGGTTTGTTGCCAGGTTAAGTCCGCTAAGATAACAAGTTTGTTTAACCGGTCACTGGCCATCCGCCGCTCAAAAATCGCACTCAACGCATCCGTCACCCGCATTTCATCGGTGGCCAAATCAAATCCACCCAGCGAATCCAAATCGATGCGGAAAGTATCCACCACGATATCGTCACCGGACGCCGTCGTCACGTGTTGAGAAGACTGGTCAAAAACCCGCATCCCAAACTGGTCCAGTATCGGCAACACGTCGGTAAGATAAAGTCCGCTGGCTTCATAAATCAGCAGTTGTACCGACTTTTTGTCGTGGTCATGCACGTCGGGCACCACAAACTTAAACACGAGACGGCGGGTTGTTCGAACCGTTTCAAAGGCCTCGATCGACCACGCCGTCGCGTTCGGCGAGTGGGCATTCCGAAACGAATCCGTAAACGCGGCACCGTAACGCTGATACAACACCACCGCTTCGGATTCGGAAAACCGCTCAAACAAGGCGTTACGAAACCGCTCCGACCACGGGCTACAAATCTGCAATAGTTCTTCAGCCAACTGGCTTTCCACAACCGGCAAGAGCGGGTTGTCGCCCGTCAAAAACAAATGCAACATCACCGAGTCGTTTTTGCCAAAAAACGATCGATGGTCGACATACGTAGCCCCGAGACTCTGCTTGATGTGTTCCTGTACCCGTACCCGAACGTCGTCGGTATAAACCGTTTTCGGTACCACCACAAACAGGTAAGCGCTGCGTGCCCCCGGCTCAATCGCCAAATGGGACCGCATACGCCGTTCCACGTCGGCCAACAACATCGTCCGAATCAACCGCGTGATATCCGCCGCCGTCGCATTAAACAGATATTCCACCGGCAACGAATTAAATGCATCGGTGATCGCCTTATAATCATGGCCATCCGGTCGAACATCTTCGCCGGCAAGAATTTCCTTTAACTTAGCCTGAAGAATCGGGATATCGCCGCCGCGGCTGCGGATCGCCTTGTGGGTAAACAACCCCATCAAGACGACGCCGCCCACAAGCCGCCCATCCAGATCAAATCGTTTGATCAAAATCTCATCGATTTTGCC
Organism: Myxococcales bacterium; assembly: GCA_013360285.1. GTDB lineage: Bacteria > Myxococcota_A > UBA9042 > JABWCM01 > JABWCM01 > JABWCM01. The sequence continues at coordinate 3,581 of JABWCM010000322.1, read as the reverse complement.
GGTTCGATGCACCGTCGACGCCGTATCGCTTTTTCGGACCTGGATAAAATATTTGTCAATGGGCCGGTCCGCCGAAAAATGTTTGAATTTTTCTTGATCCAGCGCCGAAGTGGGGGCTTTTCGGGCGCTCATGACCCCAAGACCTTCTTCCGAAACGATTTCCACGCCCTTGCCGGGCTCGGACCGGCACGATAGAGCCCCCATGAACACAAAATGTTCACTCATCAGCCAATCGATAAACCCGATGGCTTCCGCCAAATACGGTGCAAACTTCGGCATCATTGAAGCAAGGTATTCGTAAAACGTCCGGGCATCCGCCGCCACCTTTTTCATTCGGTGAAAATCCCGAACCACCAATGCCGCTGAATGCAGCCGGGCGCGGATTTCGCTTTCATACACCCGGCACAGGGGCTCTTCGGGAACCTGCTCGATCAATAACCGACAATAACTTTCCGGCGCCCCCTGCCCGGTACCCACGGAAACAAGCCGCCCGTCATCGTCACGAACCACATCGATAATCACGTTGGTCGAATTTTTGATCACCACATCGCTGATTTCCAAAAACAGCTTGATCGTATCAAATATAAAGGGTTGGTCGGGCATCAACGTTTCGATGACAGTGCCGGCAACGGTGTAACCGTCCCGCTCCACGGTGGGGTTAAACACGCGCACTTTGATATCCGACTTGGGCCTTTGCCACACCATACACAACGAATGGCTCAACTGGTCGGGCAAATACAACCCCGAGTGCATTCGAATATACCGGTCATCGGCACGGCGCAGAACCGAACGGGCAAACGAAATCAACAGTTCTTTGTCAAACGGTTTATCGACAAGCGTGGTTTGGTGAATCGCCGCGGTGGTTTCTTCGATATACCGGTGCCGCATCGCATCGAGTTGTTGAGGCGAAAGCACGCCGTTGGTCCCGTTTGTGCCCGACCACGCCGCAACCTGCGACCCAAAGCCAGCCGAAACCGGAGCCATGTTTTGATTTTGCGCAAAAGTTTCGTCGTTGACTGTATTTTTCTGATTGAAGGTGGGTGTTTTACTACTCATGATGAACCCTGGTGAGATATTTCACGATGCGGTCGCGCCCGAATCGGCGGAGCAAAAACCGTGCTTCGTATACGACGTTTGGGCACAAAGGGCAAAGTGTCCAAACTGTAACCAATCCACCGACAAACATGGAATCGGGCATTGCTCGTTTGGGCGGTCGGAGTTATGATTTGCCCGTTGGGGAACACAACCTCAAGGAGACGGCAGATGAAGTTTCGGAAAGGCACAACAGGCGGATTTACCTTGATCGAGTTGCTGGTCACGATCGTAATCGTCGCCGTATTGGCCACGTTGGCAGTGGTTTCCTACACACGATATATGCGGAAAGCGCATACCCAGGAGGCGCTTAACTTCCTTCTGGAAATCAAAATCAAACAAGAACAATATTATTCGACCTACCATCAATACGCATCGGCCGATCTTTATCCAGCCGACGAATACAATGCCGGCAATGATTATAAACCCTTGATGTGGAGTTTGGACTGTATCAACGCCCCGGAAACAACCCCCGGATGGTGCGCCTTGGGCGTGAGAGCGGCATTCAGCGCCTGCCCTTCGGATATGCCCGCCGGGTCTCAATGTTCGTATCACCAATACCAAGTGGTCGCGAAACCCATAGACGGCGACGGCGACCCCGGCGAGTTCATCACCAACCCCGACCGCGACTGGTGGTATGCCACCGGGACCTCGGACTTAGACCGCAGCGGCACCCCAAGCCAATGGTTTATTTCCAGCGAAACCACCGAAGTATTTAACCGCAACGGCGACGATATTTGAGCAGGAACGATACACGTCCAAGTCCGTCCCTATATTTTTTCACAAACTCATTCACAAACTCAGAGACGATCAGCGGAAATAGATAAGTGCACCCTGGCCGGCTAATTTAGGCTGCCTTGGCCACGCCCGTCGGCGCAGCATATACTGGATATTACCTCAGTCGGGTCCCGGCCAATTCAGCGCTAAATTAGCTTTTTCAAAGTCACTCCCTTCTTTCCGCTGTGAGAGAAACTGAGAATTTGCCGACCCTCCGATGGCATCATGACGATCCAGATCAGTTTTGGGCCACCCTTGGGTGGCATCATGGCGATCCAGATCAGTTTTGGGCCACCCTTGGGTGGCATCATGACGATCCAGATCAGTTTTGGGCTACCCTTGGGTGGCATCATGACGATCCAGATCAGTTTTGGGCCACCCTTGGGTGGCATCATGACGATCCAGATCAGTTTTGGGTCACCCTTGGGTGGCATCATGACGATCCGGATCAGTTTTGGGCCACCCTTGGGTGAGCTACCGCGAGCGACCGGGGAGATGGCTTGCAGATCAGACCGGCGACATGGTTTACGCGTATCGGGCATCTTGGTTGATGAACTGGGCACACTGTTTGCATCGCCAACGTTGGGCTGCACAGTGACCGACAGCACTCCTCCGTACATGGTCCGCTCGCGTCGGTTGGCTCACAAACTCGCAGAGAAACTCCGTACGCCATGTGTACACCCGCGATTTTGTGCGTGATGATGTTTTTGGTTCGCAAAAGGTTTCCAAAGAAAAGCCAGGGGGGACCCCACATTGACCCCCAAGTCCCCCTCCGGTATCCTTCCCGATAATGCCGCGTTGCCGGCTGTATTTTTGGCGGGACAAACCCACAACGTAACGAGTGGCGAAAATCGCAAAGGAGTAGCCGACATGGGAAAATCGTATCGAACATTGATGCCGGAGGGACCGTTTCTGGCATCCCAAGTGCGGCCGGGAGACCCGATTGAACTTTATCGGGGCCATGCGATCGGACCTTCCCCGACCGAAGGAGAAAACACGGGAGTAACCTACCGAACCATGATGCAGGAAGGACCGTTTCTGGCATCGCAAGTCCGTTCCGGGGACCCGGTCGAGTTGTATCGTGGCTATCCAATTGAATGTTCCCCGACCGGTGGAGATGGTGCGCGTGGGGTTGTGACCGGCGTGCATGTGCTGGACACCGATCCCGATGTAGAAGAGACCGGGATTGATGCCGGATTTTCTCCGGAGCCCAAAACACTGTGGGCACCGGATATTGCGGTGGGAAAGGTGCCCGACAAACCCGGGTGGATCCCCGGAGTGCCTCCCTTGGCTGTCGAATACGCCGGAAGTGCCCAAGATGAGGCGACGTTACGGGAAAAAATCCAGGATTTGCTGGAACACGGTACCCAGTACGTGTGGGTAGTACGGCTCATCGGCTCAAGAAGGGTCGAAGTGCATCGGCCGAATATGCCCATGGAAACATTTGGCCCCGGAACGGTGTTGCGAGCCGACGGGGTTTTGCGAAATTCGGTTCCCGTTGAAGCGTTATATGACCGACGGAAATCTTTGGAACTCGCGTTTCAAAACTTGCTTCAACGTCACGGATATTCGAGCCTGGACGAAGTTCGAACGGAAGGGTTGGAGCAAGGAATCGAACGAGGAATTGAGCAAGGAATTGAGCAAGGAATTGAGCAAGGAATTGAACGAGGAATTGAGCAAGGAATTGAGCAAGGAATTGAACGAGGAATTGA
>JABWCM010000321.1 GCA_013360285.1 Myxococcales bacterium | reverse complement strand
ATAGCTGAACGAACTTGGACGGATGCTTTTGTCCCCGCTGCCCAGAAAAAAACCTGCGCCATATTCCCGATATGACTCGGTTTTCTTCCGGGCATCGGGACCAAAATCCCCGCGGCCAAGTCCGTCCAGCTATTTTTTCACAAACTCATTGCTTTTGTCGATAAAGTGCGCTGTATTGGACACCAATGTTCGTCAACACCCGCCAACAATCGCGCTGGACAAGAGGCTGGGGAGGTCGCGGTGGATAAGTGGCTCAAAGTACTCGATGATTATCATTACGCACCCGATGCGGGTGATTTCGGCGAATTGGTTTGTCGTATCGCTCACATGGAGTCGCTCGAAGAACATCGCGCGTTGCGCGAATGGTTGAGTGAACTTCAGCAGTTGGTGGAGATGTCTCGGTTGGTGGAGTCATGGGAGGCCGAAGGCGATGGATACGGCCTGAAGGATGGTGCAATGCCGGATGTTGCGTTGGCCGACCCGGATTGGAAGTTTCTCCAAATCTGCACCGAATCCCCGTCGATTATCGAATCGGCTCTGGTCATAAGCGGAGCGGCGTTGCTGCGGGCTCGGGATCCCGGGCGTGTCGTGGGTTTTTATCCGGCCCATACACTGGACTACACGATTCGATTACTTCATTCCCCACCAGCTCGACAAATCCCGTATTCCACCCTCTTTCTGGCCGAGCTTGAAAGGCTTGACGCCGGTTTGTTGGAAGCGATTCGATCTGAGTTCGCGGGTGTGCAGCCAGGGTTCGGGGCTGAGGTCGAATGGCCGACGGCAAAGCAGTGCGCCGACATTGCCCCCCTAGCCGAACGCCTCGATGAGCTGACCGACATTCCCCTGGTCCGCACCCGAGAGACGGTGAAAGCGTATGCGGCCCGCCGACACCGCAAGTTCAAGCAGGACGACGAGCACCGATTGATGCGCATGGGAAACTGTTTTAGGGATATTTCGGTCGTATGTAGGCTGTTGGCTCAACCCTGCGGTTGGTTACGTTTGTTGCTCTATTCCAAGCTGTGTTTGTTGGGCGCACTGCGTCACTATGCTCAGGGCCATCGTCCGGGTGAAATTCAACAAAACTGCGATGCTGCCGTGGTGTGTCGACGGCGTCTGACCGAGGTCGCCGACGCGGTTGTCTGGGAGCTGGCGCCGCTGATTCGTTCGACGACAATGGAACCGTTCGACAAGGGCCATAACATCGATTACCTGTTTTCCGACTCGGCCAGAAAAACCTCGCCGGCAATGCGAAAGCGGTTACAGCGAGGGCGGGAGCGACTCTTGTTTAACTGTAAATGGATGAACCGGAACGCCATTATTGAGCCGAATTCGGTGCTCGACGGCCGGGATGACGGGCTTTTGGAGGACCTCGCCCTGGTTCGAGCGCACTATTGGTAACCTTGCGGCCGTTGTGGCCCCCGAAGGAGTTGACGTATGAAAGGCGCTACAACCTACCGAACCGGACGCGACCGTGCGAATGTTCGGATTTATGACCAGCTCAACCGGCTTTACGCTCGACTCCCTGCTGACCTTCCAGCCGATGTGGAGCAACTGCGGGCAGCGGGGCGCACAGCCGCTGGGGGTGATTTGGCGCAGCACCCCATGTGGAATCTGGATGGAGATCTGGCTTGGCTTCTGCTGCACCAAACGGTTCGTTTGTCTGCGGGTCAAGACGAAACGTATTTGAGGTTATATTGGGAACTGGTGCCGCCCCTGGGAGCGTGGCTCACGTATCTTACGATCTTTCCGGAAGGAGATTTTTGTCGCGATTATCGCGAGCGGCGGGTGCGCAAAGCCGAACGATGGCTGATGCAGACTCATTTGCCGCGAGCGTGGCGAGACGACCCCAAATCGGCGCCGCCGTGGGCCCAAAAACATGTTGCCGGCGAATTGGTGTGTTTGGCGTGCCGTGCGGCGATGACCCGAGGGGCTACGGCAACGAACGCGGACCCGGCGGCGGGGCGGCTGCGGGCATCCACGACGGACGATTCGGTGGAGGTTTCCACAGTCGTGGGCTACGGGCAAGAGGTGGCTTATGCGGTGACGACACTGACCGACGACAACAACTATATGCGGTGTTGGATTCAGCCCGAAGGGAATCCGGCGTTTTTCCCTGCAAACCTGAGGATTATCGTGGGATTTGGGGACCAGGGGAACCTCGCGGCCGACTTTCACACACATCTGGAGTTGTCCGGCGGGGTCAACCTGGGCAAATTGGGCCAACGTCGGTTACAGGACATCGATGTCGTTTTTGTTCGCACGATAATGGATACGCGGGAGGCGGACCATGGAACGGGTACGGACTAAAGTTGCGCAAAGCATCGTGATCGCTGTGGTGTTGCTGATTTGTACGGCGGTCGGGGTATGGGCGGTCACCGTCGGGTCGACGCCATCGGAGCCGACAGGCGACATTCCGGCGGCGGGTGCTTCAACGAAGGCAAACGCCAAGACGCCGACCAAGGGCTCCCCCACTCGCGGGGATGCGGATCGGGGTCGACCGTCGGCGGACATAGCCCGGGCGGCGGAACCAGCACGTAACCGCCTTGCTGGCACTCCGGTTACACCGGCCACGCCGCGCCAAGAAAACCCCGGCAAGGTGGTGCAACCGGCGATGGCGAGGCCGACGGTGGCGCCGACGTGGGGCGGTGTCCCGGAAACCCCGAGCGGGGGTACCGGCCCGACGTCCCCAGCGGCGATGCGTGTGCCACAGGAAGATCCCGGAACGCCCGGTCGCATCCAATCGATGGGGGGCTCGGCGGGCGGTCTGGCGCCGCCTGGGGTTCCTGTGGCGGGCCATTCCGGGGGATGGTCGGGGTCACACCCTGCTCCGGGCGCCGCGGCGGTAGCGCAGTCCGGCCATGGCGGCCCCGGCGAGGACACAGCCAGGGGATTGGGACTGGGCGCCGCCGCACAACTGCCGTTGGCGATGGGGCTCGGCGGATGGGGAATGGGGGCCGACCCGGGGGTGGACGACCCGGGCGACACGCAGCACACGACCTACAGCGAGGAAGCGGCGGAACCAGGGGCAACGACGACGGCGGCGCATGGAGAGAACGCCGATGACCTCGCGAACCAGGAAGAACCCGCGACGGACGACCCCCCGACCGAAGTCGAAGAAACCGCGGCGCCGGAGGAGCCGGTCGAAACCGAGGAAACCGCCGGGCCGGAGGAGCCGGTCGAAACCGAAGCAGAGGAAGTCGAAGAAAACGAAATGCCGGATGCCGAAGACAAACCCGAGGCCTTCCACATCATTGCCGATCTGGCCGAGGGTCCGGTGGTCATCGATCCGTTTGGCGGAGCGATGGGCTGCGAAGGACTAAAGACCATCCCTTTGCTGTCCGGATTCGTGTCGGCCAAGGGGCAAAAGGAAACGGTGCGAATTTCCCAACCCGGCCATTATGTGCTCAAGATTTCCGGGACGTTCATGTTCTCCAGCGACGGCTTTCAGGACGGAACCCGCCGTTGGCATTTCCCGTATCGGCCCAACGATGCGTATCCGGATACCTTGTTCAGCGAGCCGTTCTGTGTGTCGTGCGAAGTCGACGCATCGGAAAACCTCATTTCGCTGCTGATCAACAACAAAACGAGGCGGTCGTTGCAGGAATGCCCCTTCGAGAACGTGTACTTTCACCACCTTTACGTGGACAAGGCCCAGGATATCGAACTCGTCATCAAGGATCTCAAGTCGAAGGGGGATGCTTACGAGGACAACAAGGGCCAACTGACCTGGGCGCTCTTCCCGATCCCCTTTGACCATTGGATTCTGCAACGCGATTCGGGAAATCGGCGGTTGGGGGTCGAAGTGGGCGCGTTGGTGGGTCAGGGCGTGCTAAAAATTCTGGACCCTACCCTCGACGTGTTGGGCGGCGTTTTCCAAAAGCTAATCCAAAATTTCTCTCTTTCCGAGCCCAAGCAGGACGTTCTTATCGAAGTGTATGGAATCGTCGCATTATCCCCCGGTTACGAAATGGACTACCGATCCCGGTGGAATTACTACACAACGACCCGGGAACCACTGGATTTTCAGCCGGTTACGTTCAATTGCGCCACAACCGAGGTGATTGCCGAGGACATATGGGCTCACCGGCACATCCTCAAAGCAACGGACTGCCCCGCGGACATGACGGCGGTGGTGTCGATTCCCGAAGACCAAACCCACCCAAAAACTGCGGGGAGCTTCGAAGTGAAGGTCTATGGGATGCCCCAATAGGGGGCATAATCACAAACTCCGTGGAAAAAGGACCTCCACCAGAAGACTCAACGTTGGCGCAGCGAGCACCACGGGGCGACCCCGGCGGAGGTGTTTGACGAGGTCGCGGCGAATTTTGTCGGCCCGCCCATCCCCAACCGCCATCAGGACCACGGCATCGACACCGGCAAGCGCCGGAGCATCGTGCGTTGAAATGACAAACAGGTAGTGGGACAACGCCGACACGGCCTGCCATTTGGCCGGCACGTCGTCGACTGCGAGCAGTTCTTCCCCGGTGGGATCGAGGCGCCCGGTGGCGATCCAGGGAACGAGGGGGGCCGCGCCGGTTGCCGCCTGGACCAACAACAGCGCCAAGGTCAGTTCATAACTTTCCCCCGAAAACGTCTCGGCGCCTCGCTGCGTCGGGTAGTCGAACCCGACGGTAACGTGTTGGCCCATAAAGGGAATTTCACCGGCCGGCGACGGACCCAGCAGCACCGCCACGCGGTTTATCAGGGACCTGACTTGACGGACCAGGGGATCGGGGGGCGCCACGATGGTGTCGTTGCGTTGGACCGTCAAATCGATGTCGGTGGGGAGAGCGGTCTTTTCCAGCGTGCACCGGAGTCGCAGTGTCCCCAGAATCCCCGTGTGGGTTTGGGGGTCGAACAGCGCCAGGGGCGAGACCCACTCCGACCGGAGAGCGTTTTGCTGCGCTGCCACGAGTTTCTGTTTGATTTCGTCCAGTTGCTGGGACAGCTCCGGCAATGGTGCGTTCAACTCCTCGGCCAGTTGCTGCCGATCCGCTTCTTTGGCGGCAAATTCGTTGAGAACTGCAAGGCATCCTCCGGAAATCGGAGCAATGAACCGCGGGTCTGAGCGAAACCCGACCGCCGAGCGGTGGTGGGAAACCAGAATCCGCAGAATCGCACGCGCGATTTGTGCCTTTTTTCGAGGCAACACGCCGGCGGGATGGTGATGAAACCGCGACAGGTATCGAGAGATATCCTGCACCCACAACGGTCGTTCTTCACCGAGGTTGGTGGCGATGGTCAAAGCAAAGTAGGCCGGCAAAACAGCAACCAGGAGGCCCCAAGCGGAGGCGGGTTTGTAGAATCCGTGGGCAAGGTGCCCGATTTTCAGCATGTGACAAATTTCGCCGACAGCAATGGCCACGAAATTGACGACGACGGCGATGAGGATGCCGGAAACGAACACGGTCAGCGCCCGGTCTCTGGTGGTGGGGATGCTGCCCGAAAGTTTGCGGGCTACGAGTGGCCATTCGGATGGAACGACCGTGATGAGGGCGAGCCATAACGCGGCGAAAAAATAGATGTAATAACGAAATTTGAAGTGGATGAGTTTGACATCGGGGCTGTTGACTTTGAGAGCCAGCGCGCTGTAGACGACGACCAGCATTGCCGTGGAAATGACCACCAACAGGAGCACAAAGGTCCGGCGCGATTCCGGCAAGGCCAGGTAACGACGCCGGCAAAAGTCGGCGATGAGTCCCACCCCCGTAACGAGGACCATGGTGGTCAAGATATGGACCGGGACGTTACCCCAGATGATCTGCTCCCGTCCGCCGAAATCGGCGGGCCGCAAAGCAAAAATGACGCCGCTGGTCAGCCCGCCTACGGCGGCGGTCAAGGAGACCAGGGCCCACCGAGGCCACAGGCGGGCCAAAAAGACACGACCGCCGGGGCGCAACCAATAACCGAGCGCCATGAAAACCAAGCCGAAGAGAGCCAACCCCGAAAAGTGGAGGATAGCGGAGTAACGAACGTTGAACCCGCTGTGTTGGAAGAATTCAAACGACAACAAAGGAGCGGCCATGATGTGGGTGTCCCGGCACCAGGCGAACACGTTATAACTGCGGTAGGGAGAGCCTCGGAGCGTGCACCGCACCGACGAGGATGACGCCGCGGTGCAGGAAAATCCAGAATAGGACTGGCTTTTTCGACCGGCAGACACCGCCGAGTATCGAAAGTCGCCCGAAACCGCATCCACGGCCCAGAGGTCGTAATCGAATGATGGCGAAGGCGAAGTATACGAGAACTGGGCGACCCAGTCCGAGTCGGCGGGCGAGGGAGGGGCACAGAGAAGCCACCGAAATGTCGGGTCCGAATCGGTAACCCCGCAGTACGGGGTCAAAACCGACCATTCCAGGAGAGGGCAGTCGGTTCCATCAGAAAGAGGGTCCATGAATCGCGGTGGCGCAGGATGGTAAGGCAGAAACACCAGCACCAAGAACAGCGCCGACGGAAACCAGAAGGAAAACCAAACATTGTGGGGGGATCGCAGGAACGCGGACCCCGTATCGCGGCGCGTTTGATGTGTGGGAACATTAGAACGATCCATAAACAATCTAAGCGTAAGTCGCGCGGTTCCGAGGTCCCGAGGGCGCGGATACCCGCCCGTCGTGCCGCAGTTTGAATGGGTCTACTGTAGGGCCGAATGCAGCGGACGGTCAACTTGCGTAATCGTGCACATTGATGCGCGTAAACAAGATAATTCGACCAAATGAAGGAAAGATCGGTTTTGTATCTGGACCGTTCAGTTAGAAATCCGGCCAAATGAGTCCGATGGGACGTATCTCGAGAACCGATAGGGGTGTCACAAGGTGCTTCCCAACCGCTGTACACTGCAAAGGAAGGTTTCAAGGTTCGATAGAAGAACCGGTGAGCAGTCGGCGGTACCTAACTCAGGCGAGGTGAAGAATGAGGATGCGTTCGAAAACAACACGACACGCACAACGCCCAATGACGGTTGGGTTGGCCCTGTCAACGGTGTTTCTGAT
>JABWCM010000044.1 GCA_013360285.1 Myxococcales bacterium | reverse complement strand
TGCAGGCACTACCTGAAATCCTGCCGCGGTCTGGCAACATACTTCCGGCGCCGGCTGACACTCCGCATCGGGAAGGATACTCGCCGCAGGACATTGGGCGGCCGGAACAAATACCGGACCGGTGGCCAGTTTACAACACACCTCCCCTACACACATGTCCATGGGTACCTGCAACGTGGTCGGACATTGAGTTGCAGGCACTACCTGAAATCCTGCCGCGGTCTGGCAACATACTTCCGGCGCCGGCTGACACTCCGCATCGGGAAGGATACTCGCCGCAGGACATTGGCCGGCCGGAACAAACACCGGACCGGTGGCCAGTTTACAACAGACTTCCCCCATACACATGTCCATAGGTGCTTGCAAGGCTGCCGGACATTGGGTTGCAGGCAATACCTGGAATCCTGCGGTGGTCTTGCAACATACCTCGGGTGTGCCGGGGCAGCATTCAAAATCAATCCGCCGAAAAGTTCCGTTTGGGCACGGGTTGCTAAAACTCGACGTGGCCAACGTAAGACCCATTGTCATACATTGGTTAGCCGCAGTGGTCATCAGTTGGGCTTGAGTTTGGCAAATGCCCAATATGGTTGAGGTTTTACATGGAGTCGACGGTTGACAGCACTGAAACGAGGCGCGTTTGAATCCGCCAGTCGCGCACGGACTCGTCAACGATACCGGCGTTGCAACCTGGCCCGATGCAGCGCAGGTATTGTCGGCTACGGTTTGCCAGGCGGCTTGGGACTGACAATCGCCGTTAAGTAACTTAGATATGCAGGTCGCAGGATCGATAGCGCCTTCCAATGACGCGGTTTGTTTTGCCATTTCGACTTCGCTTTCCGCGGGTACCTCCGCACCGCCACCACAGCCCGAAGTCAACGCCGCCCCACTCAGGGCAACTATCCAGGGAAGCAGAGAGAGAGACCACAGCCAACGTATGTTGTTTTTGTGTGATGTTCGCCGGTTCATTTTTTTTCCTTAAAAATGGGTAATTTTGACTGCCGGGGAGATTCCACGACGACCCAGACATTGTATATGGGTAAACGCCCATTCTGAACCGAGATGCTGAATGTTGAGAAAAGAACCGGAGAGGGTGAGAATAACGAGACACATTGGAGCATAACGGGGGAACCGACAGGTCGATCAAAACATCCGATGCCACCAGCGTAGAAACAAACTTATTCCAAACAATGCGTAACCGTGATCCGCCCGCCCATCAAGATGTTCACGTACGAGGCGCATTATCGCACCGGAACACAACAATGGCGAAGACGACACACGATCATCGCCAAGTTCCGCGATGAGCCAGTCTTTGAGCGGCCCACGAAACCACCGGCTTAACGGCACGTTGAACCCCCGTTTTTTGCCCCACAACACGTTACGGGGTACCTTCTGTTTCAGCGCCTGGCGCAACAACATCTTACGGCCCAAACCCAGCGGAGCATGCAGATACCCGGGTAATGACAGGCAAAAATCCACCATCTCTCGGCCGAGATAGGGCACCCTCGCCTCAATACCATACCGCATCGACGCCCTGTCGACTTTGACCAGGAGATCATTGGGCAAATACAACAGCAGGTCGCTGAACATCGCCCCATGCAAGATTTCCGGTTGTGATTCGAACGGTTCTATCCACTGCTTCCAAGGCGATTCCGTTGCCATCATTTCTGCGCCTTGAGGTGTTCCAGCAGTTAACATAGCAAGAACGTCCGCGGACAGAATCTCGCGCCATCGGCCAAACGTTTCCGGCAACGTTTCGCTGTCGACCGAAAAAAAGCGACGTAATTGTTCATCCCAACCAACTTTTCCATAACGAACGGGTAAGGCGGCAAGAACCGAGTTGGATAGGACAGTCCGAACCGCGGCGGGAATTCGGCGCCACAGCGCTGCTAAGTGAATCGCTCTATATGTAATATAACCTCCGAGCAACTCGTCGGCCCCTTCCCCGGACAACACAACTTTGTGACTACGTGCGGTTTCCCGCGCCAACGCGGCAACCGCAATGCTGGACGAATCAGCCGTCGGCTCCGACCAATGGGATACGTCGTCCATCCATCGAATGACGTCTTGTGGTTTTACAATGACCCGGCGCAACTCGAGATTTAACGCCGACGCTGTTTCAACAGCTCGGGCGGTCTCGTCAAAACCATCGTCGTCGAATCCAGCCGAATAGGCAACGATTGGGTCGGACCTCAGTTCACGCCACATGGCCCCAAGCCCGGCGGAATCCACACCTCCGCTGAGCCACAACGCAATGGGAACATCGCTTTGTAACTGATTTGCCACGGATTGGCGTAATGCGGCCAGGAGCGCCGGCGCCGCATCTCGGCGCGCCATTTGGACGGGATGAAATCGGGGACGATAATAGGACTGCTGGAACAACGTTCCACCCGAGGTGATTTTAAGCCAATGCCCGGGCAACAACTGCCGGATCGCCGCTATCCCTGTTCGTGGTGCCAAAACATAATTGAGGGCAAAATATTGGTGTAGTGCAACCCAGTCCGGCTCTCGTAGGAGGCCGGGCGCCAATTGTAGGGCGTCTATTTCCGAAGCAAACACAAATCGATGGTCACCGTGCCAATAAAACAGCGGTTTGATCCCCAGCGGGTCCCGGCAACACCACAGGGTTTGTGTACTGTTGTCCCATAGAGCAAATGCAAACATCCCGTCCAAATCCAAAACGCCGTCGATGCCCCGGAAAATCAGCCATTCCAGCAATACCTCGGTGTCGCCGGCGGATCGAAACACAACGTTATGGGCCAAAAGATGCGAACGAAGTTTGTTTACATTGTATATCTCGCCGTTAAATACAATACCATAACGTTTATCACGAGAAAGATAAGGTTGGGCCGCGGCTTCGCTTCGATCCACAATCGCCAACCGTCGATGTCCCATCACGACGGGGCCGGCACAAAAAAAACCTTGCCCATCCGGGCCGCGGTGAGCGATAGCATCCAACAAAGGTTGAATCGAATCGGGAGACGCGGATCGGTTATGTTCCAAAATACCGGCGATACCGCACATTATTCGTATTTTTCCTTACGCAGCTCCGCTACCTGATCGGCCAAGAGACCTACCAAAAACACCACTACCCCTACCAAGAGCAATAACAATGCAGCCACACTAAGCCCACGTCCCAACATCACGTATCGAACTCCCCATGCTAGACCCAAAGCCAACAAGGTAGCCGCGATGGGTAAAAAAACCCGCAGCGGGTCAAACAACATGACGAGCCGAAGCATCAACACAAATACTTCCCAACCGGTACGCAGGCGAACTTGGCTATGGTTGCTGGTTTTTCCGACCGTGATGGGAACATAAACAACCGAATATCGCCGGTTAAACATGACCATCGTAGACGTGGTCGAAAACGAAAACCCCTCCGGGCACAAATGAAGATAGCGGACGATCACTTCTCTTCGAAAAATGCGCATTCCGCTGTTTAAATCGGGGATTTTTTTTTCACATAAATAATTCGCCAATACCCCAAGTGCCCATTTTCCGGGCATTCGCCATGCCGAGCTGTGTAACAATCCCGTCCGTGCCCCGACGATGAGGTCATGACGACCGATTTCCGGCAACAGGCGTGATAACTCCATGGCAGTATGCTGACCATCCGCGTCAAACGTCGCAACCCAGGCGGCATGAGTGGCCCGAATTCCGGTTTTTAGCGCCGCACCATAACCTCGGTTTCGTTCATGGCGGATCACACGAGCCCCTGCTGTCTGTGCGCACTCGGCGGTGCGATCGGTCGACGCATCGTCCACAACAATGATTTCCCAAGCCCGCCCTGAACATAACAACATCAACTCCTCGACGACTTTGCCGACCGTCTCTTCTTCATTGTATGCAGGGATGATCACCGCCAATTCACCGGGAGATTCTGTCATGGGCTGGTCTCCCCACCGTCCGACGATGGTTCAGAAACAACGTCGTCAATGGATTCCGCCTGGCCAAAACAAATCAGATTTACTGTACCGGGCGGCGAATTCAATGACTCACATTGTGACACATCAAATGGTAACTTAGCCGAACAAACCGATTTGGCGCCGACAACCAAAGCGTCGCGGTCACACAGTTGTTTCACGGTCTGCTCACATAATGACTGCGAGGGGCAACATTCACATTGTGCCAACGCCAATTGATAACAGGGATGACCAGTGGAACAACTTGACGGAATCGGTGGAAGCGCATCGTCGTTTTCACATCGAAGCGCCATACAACCCAAACCCAATCCGATGCCCCAAAAAAGCACTCGATAACCTTTGTTACACATCATGGTGTTCCGCCGCCTGCTGGATGGATGGCATTGAAGTTACCGAGGCAGTCTGCAAACGTGGAATCCACCCAAACTTCATTTCCCCCCACAACAACGCTTTTGGGGGTCCTGCCCAACTGTTCCATTTCGTTTTTCCGTGCCCCTATCGTAAGCTCGGGTTTGCCGCGTACACAAACCAGCTCGACTTGGTCAGGACGCAGCCACACCAACTCTTCGGCACAAGTTGCGCGCGCCCGGTATACCACAAAATCGGCCGGCCAACCTGGACACAGCCGGCCAACCCGAAGCCGCAGAACCTGTGCGCCCCCGACGGTCGCCCATCGCAGTGCGTCGGTTGACGACAGCCCACCCAGTGTCACCGCCGCCTGAATTTCGTCCAGCATACCACCGACAGCGGTGAGCGGCGAATCGGTACCCAATCCAGACCGGATTTTTCGGCCATTCCACGCCGAAAGATCGGCACAGTTGCCCAGAACCAGTTGGTTGGATGTGACACACGTTACCAAAGCCGCGTTTTTTTTGCGAATCGAATCCAATTCGTCCGGCGAAGCGGATACCGCATGCACCAAAATCGTGTGATCGTTTATGGAGCCCCACTCGAAAAGTTGCGCGATTTCCCGCGTTGCCAACCCAGATACCGCTTCGGCGGCGTGTAAGATCAAAGGTTGTCGTAGTGTTTTTGCCAACACAGCCATCCTGTGTAGTCGCCGGATTTCCCGAACGCTGTGCACCCAAAATCGCGTCGTATGTAATCGAATTGGTAATTTAAGGCGTGTTGCCAGGTCTGGAGGAGCATTGTGATGCGAAACAGTGGTCACGCCATGCAATAAATTACGCAGCACACCCCAGGCGAGGCGACGTTCGAGAGGAATGGTGCCAAGTGCGACCCATTTTGGGTTGTTCGCAATATGACCAAGCACGTCCATACCCCATGCATGGCCATCGGAATACGGAGCATTGGGTGCGAGACGGGGATATACCGACAAATCAAGGTGATCGTGGGCGTTCACCCAGCCGGGACAAATAATGCAGCCCTCGGCGTCCACCATTCGGACACCACGAAATGACTTGGCGCGGCCCACATGCACAATTTGGCCATGCCTTACTGTGACGTCAGCATGACAGAGAGTGTCATTGACATATACGGTTCCACCGAAAAAGATGACGGGAGTCAGTGAGTGGGCAAATGACTCATTCATGGCGGGCCATGGTGTCTCAACCCGATGCGGGACGCAAGGGTTGCGGGAAGGAATCCGGGGAACCCCCGGTTGTTTTGGAAATCTAAGGGGAACGGTGTGGAGAACGTGTGCGCAAATCAGGTTTTATTGTGTTGGTCATGGCTCTCGCCGTGCTCTTGTGGTGGCTCACGAACCATCGACCCCAGCAACTACAAGAGTTGTTTTCGCCACCCAAGCAGGAGGCGACACGCCGTGTACGTACTTTTGCAGAGCCCATGACGTCAGTGTCGTCGGCAACGGCACAACGGCCGTTGCGCAACAACACCACGAGCCGAATAACTGCTGGTAAGTTACTAACGGTCGAACTTATCGAACCACCTGCACAAGCCTACGGTGATCCCCAATGGACCGAATCGGATCGCGTATACTCGGAGATGGTCGAAACATTTCCGGGAGCGCAATATGACCCGGTGCTCGGGCACGCCGCGCGGGAATTGGCCCATCTGTATTCGGTTGAAGATGGGTTGATCCCGTCTGCCGCGCTCGACTTTTTATTGGAATCGTCAGGGGCCGCGGATTGGGGGGTACGGCAGAGTTTTACCGCGACTTCGCAGGAAGGTCCCGACGCGGTGCGGTCCCGCATCAAAGCGTTGTTGGAAGCGGAGCAGCGAGATGGACGCCCCGTCCGGATCGGCGTCGGGGAAGCATACGAGTTGGGGGCCTCTCCGCCGAGAACGATTGGAATTTTGGTCGCACGAGGCGACCTACATCTGCGGCCGGTACCACGGTCGGTAAAGGCGGGAGAAACGCTCCGTATTTCCGGAGTACTACCCGCAGGCGCCAAGAAACCGACGTTGATCGCGATGGGGCCGGATTTGGTAATGCGTGATATCCCTGTGGTGGATGCGGGTGGACGATTTTCAGCGGATGTAAAAGTAAACGATGAGACGGGAATCATGTATGTGGAAATTCTTGCTGAATTGGTCACCGGACCGTCTCCGCTGGCTCAGTTGACGATTCATGTCAACAATCCTATCCCGACCGAATGGACGGGCCGATATCCTCCGGATGAATCCTATGTGCAGGACGACGATGCCGCCGAAGAGTTGGCATATGCGTTGTTGGACGCGGATCGAGCAAGGTTTGGACTGCCCCCGTTGGAACGAGACACCGAACTGGATCAAGTGGCACGATCACACAGCAAAGACATGCGGGACAATGGATTTTTTGGTCACGTGTCCAAAACGACTGGCGACGTCGGTGATCGGTTGAAAGCAGCGGAAGTCGCGATGGGTTCCTGGGGCGAAAACGTAGCCAGAAACGGCAGCCTCGACGCAGCACAAGCGGGGCTTTTGCACAGCTTGGGACATCGGAGAAATATTTTGGAACCGCGGTTTACACACGTGGGCATCGGTGTAGTGTCGCAGACCGAAAACGGCCGCCGTTCCTGGTATTTGACCCAGGTTTTTGGACGGAAACCACCCGTTGTGGAAATCGCCCAAGCGCGCGACTTTGTGCTTAATGAGATCGACCAGTTGCGAGCGGCAAACGAACTGGATGCGCTGAAAGAAGACCCAGAACTCGACCGTGTCGCTCAACGTTATATTACCGACGATGTGGTGCACGTCAAAGCCGTGTTGAATGAAGCACAACGGCTTGGGCTCACACGAAACGGCGCTTTTGCAAGTTACCAAGTGCTGGCCGATTTGGAACAGTTTTCGGCATCAGACCAATTTGCCGACAAAAATCACCAACGAATCGGCACGGCGATCTGGCAGGAACCGCTGCAGCAGGGAGGAAAGTTACGTGTGTTGGTGATTGTAGCTCTTTAAATCACCGGCATTGCACCTGATCCGAATTTCCACAAACTTGAGGCTACGACCTGCCATGCCCGCACTGTCCGCGGCCAAACCGGCACTCTTTTCACCGCATTGACACAATTTGGCACAGGCGTTACGGTTCGATTATTCGTTGTCGTTTCGGGGCGCCGCGGTTGCCCTTTGTGATTATTGCGATTTAACCTTTCCGCAGATAAGGACTTTCCCATGAGCCCCAATAAAATCACCGCGGCGAAGTATATGGAAGCATTCACCAGGTCGGACCATACTGCGATCCTGTCGCTGTTGACCGACGACGTCGTGTGGATCATGCCGGGCGGTTTTCACCTGGTCGGAAAAGAAGCCTTTGACAAAGAAATTGAAAACGACGCCTTTGTCGGCCCGCCTGACATCACGGTGACTCGCGTAATTGAAGAAAACGACATCGTGGTAGCCGAAGGAAGTGTGCGGTCCACGCGACGAGACGGCGGAGTCCTTCATGCGGTCTTCTGCGATGTGTTTGTGATGGAAAACGCAAAGATCAAACAACTAACATCGTATGTCACCGTTCTTGAATGAGTTCCCAATGATAAATAGGGTAAATAGGGTGTTGACGGTGCGTTGATTCCTAACCACAATGATCGTCATCCAATTCTTGCCGCATGAGGATCGTCTGATGAATCCCAACAGTCGTAACCAAAAACGTTCGGCACCACGTTCCAAACTCATTGATAAGCAGCCCACCGGAACTAACGCGGGCCACATTACTGCGCAGTCATTGACAAACAATAGTGTGGTCCAGCAACTTGCCCAAACATCCCCATTAGGGTCACCCAATCCCGGCGTACTGCAGAAAGCCGGAGGAAATGCAGCATCTCGAAAGGAAATAGCGGCAACAAATAGCTCGTTGGAAGCCAGACGAACAGCAACTGCCGGCGTCTCGGGCTCTGGCCGAACTTTGCCCTATGCTGACGTGATTCAGAAGGCATTTGGACAACACGACATCGGCACGGTTCGGGCACACATCGGGGGGGACTCGGCGTCCGCATGCGATACGTTGGGCGCCGATGCCTATGCCACTGGGGACCGGGTCGCCTTTTCAACCAATCCAAGCCTACATACGGCTGCCCACGAAGCGGCGCATGTGATCCAACAACGCGCTGGTGTTCACTTAAGCGGCGGGGTGGGCCAGCCTGGAGACGAATACGAACGCCATGCCAATACCGTGGCCGATCGAGTGGTGGCCGGACAGTCGGCAGAAAGCCTTCTTGACGAAAAAGCGGGTCCCAAAACGGGAGATAGTGGGCTAACGAACCCTACGAGTCTGGGCCATATTCAGCGGCAAACGATGGGCGACGCCGTTCAATTTAACGATCCCCCGACTATGCGTGGAGGACCCAGCCGAGAAGAGGTTCGGCGATCCATCGCCGACACACGCCGATTCCGCGAAGAAACAGAGCGCCGTGCCGCATCTCCTCCGGAAACGTCGGCATCCGGTACCGTACGGGGCGCAACCGACGGCCAGGCCGATGTTACGGGACTGAATGGGTCGTTTACGCTGCGTGCGGGAACGATCCTGTCGTCAACGGCTTCCCGCGAAATGCGCACCGAGAGGGAAACGCGGGTTCACATTCAACTGAATGCAACGGAGTTGCTTCTGTTTTCGCACCCATCCATCCATATTGATGCTCAATGGCCGGCGCAAAACATGCAAGTCTTGTCCGTTCGTTGGGATTTCACCCGTGGTGAACCGATTGTGTCCGTACAGTTGATCGGGGGACTTGGGGAAGGATTTCTGGATTATTCCGATACCGCACGACAATCCATCGGCGATTTGCTGCGTAATTGCTTGCGAGGTACCGACGCTGCACGGCCAGGGTACAATCCGTTAACGGAACCAGACGCAGCAGGGCTGATTACGCGTATTACCGCCAATTTTAACTCTCTTCCGGCAGAAGGAACTTCGTCTGTTTCGGCACCGACTTCACCCGAACTGGGGGCTACATTGACGATGCGGCGACAATTTCGACAGTCGGCCGGATCAGGCGATACCGCCTTACATATCCCCGCCGGAGGTTCTTTTGGTTTATCCGTACGTGGAGGCGGAAATTTGGAATCGATTTTGGCATCGCGAGATGCGGGATCCGCTGCCGCCGCGTTCCGATTTGAATCGGCAACTTTGACCAGCAGCGCATTGACCATCGAATCGGGGGGGCGACCTCAGGTTCAGTTGCAGGAAGTCACGTTGACCCGCGGAGGGCAAGTGCGTCTCGGAAGATTCGAAGTCGCGGGAACGCCGGGAGCACTCGCCGGACTGGAGGCCTTGCTCCGAGTCATCGGTGGCGCGATGACCTACCACGCCCATGGTGTGGGAAGCGATGCTGCCATGGAATTGGCCGTACGTTCAGGCGAAGCCACTCCCACATTGATTCCAGGACTGACAAGGCAAATGGTGGAAGACGGCATGACACAGGCGATTCGCCAAGTGATCTTACAAAACCGCAACGCGATTACGGGTGTCGATCTTGCACAAGCACTCGGCATTGCGGAATAACCCGATCTATACCACCTGACACCCCTCACCGTCAGTAATGACTAACTTAAAAAACCTGAATCTGGAGTCCCATCGTGGCTATCGACCATGGCGAAGTGCCGATCACCCCCGGATGGGAAGAAACACTGCGTTGTGAACTGGATTGGTTATGGGCACTGCTTGTGCTCCGATATCGCCAAATGCAGCGACTCCATTTGTTGCCGCCACCTACCGAACGATTCCCGGGAGTCACGATTCCCGCAGCGGAGATGGAAGGGCGTATCTTAGCAACCGATCCCGATGATGACCCCGCCTTAACTAAGTTGGAACAAATCGCCGGCGACGATATGGCCCAAGCGACTCAAAAGCGGCAAACACTTGCCGCACGGTTTCAGAAAAACCGCGAGTTGTCGCCGCTCGGGTCGCTGAAGAAGTTGTTCGGGTTATCCGACGTGGAATACCTGGTGTTGCTGACGACCATCGCGTTCGACATCGATCCGCGGTTTTCCCGAATGTTTGGTTACCTGCAGGACCACTTTGAACGCCAATATCCAACCCTTGCCCTGATCTCCGACTGTTTGACTCCGCCACAAGGAGCGTTGTCGCTTCGCCGAATCCTGGAAATCGACGCACCGTTACGTCGATTTGCGCTGATTCGGCTGGACCCGAAGCCGACCAGCACGGGGTGGATGCACACGCCGTTGTTGCCGGAACCTCGGATCGTGCGGTGGGTCATGGGAATGACACAACTCGACTCGCCGTTTGCTCCTTATGTTACCATGATGCGAGATACGGATCCCGAGGACATCCCGTTCGTATTGGACGATTCGGCCAAACCGGAATGGGAACGTCTTGCCCAGGCGGTCGCGACCCATCACAGGGGCCCAGGGCTCGTGGTTTATTTACAAGGCGTTGTGGGATCGGGGCGGTCGCGATGGTTACGAGAAACGTTGCGTACGTTTGGGAAAGGAACGTTGCGGGTCGCCATGGATGCGTTGCCGCAGCATAAAACCGAAATGATTTCCGCGTTGCGGCTATTGCTGCGGGAAGCGGTGTTACAACGCTGTGTACTCGTTTTTGATGGTTGGGAGGATTTGTTGTTTCCGTCGGTTTCGGCCGATGACCACAGTGGTCCGATCGATCCATTTGAACGTGCGTTGCAACTCTCCCGCGTCTTTCGCGAGGTGCTGGAGCCAAATGGGGGAGTTGTGGCATTTGTCGTCAACGACTCCACAGCGACGTTGCCCATGTTATCTTACCACATGTGTCGGTTCCGGGTCCCGGCCCCGTCGGCTCAATGTCAAAAAGTATTGTGGGAATACCACGTCCAAAGTCGAAACGTCACGATGCTGGCCGACCTCGATTTTGCGTCCACCACATACCGGTTATCACCAGGTCGTATCGGTGAGGCAGTGACCAACGCCATAGGGAGTGGGTCGGGGAATCAGGCCGAAATTTCCAATACCACGCTGTCCCAGGCCGTGCGGGAAACCCAGCGCCACCGGCTTGGGGAGCTGGCAACGATTTTAGAGAGAACTTACAATTGGAACGATTTGGTGGTCCCCAATGATGTCGATTTGCAACTACGTGAATTAATAAGTCGTTACCGGCATCGCAGCACGGTTTTGGAGACGTTTGGATTGTCGCGAAGATTCGGCGACGATCTCGGCTTGTCCGCATTGTTTGATGGTCCACCCGGCACCGGCAAAACCATGTCGGCCAGCCTGGTTGCAAAAGAACTGGGTCTTGATTTGTATCAAATCGATTTGTCCCGAATTGTGGATCGATACGTTGGAGAAACGGAAAAAAAACTGGCCCGGCTTTTTGACGAAGCAGAACGGGCACAGGCGGTATTGTTGTTTGATGAAGCGGACAGTTTGTTTTCACAACGAACCAAAGTACAAAGTTCAAATGATCGGTATGCAAACCTGGAGGTGAATTTTTTGCTGCAAAGAATCGAACGGTTTTCCGGAGTTGCGATTTTGACCACCAACTTTGCAGAATCATTGGATACGGCATTTACCAGAAGGCTTTCGCTGAGAATTTCATTTCCGAAACCGGATGCCAAAGAACGAAGCCGACTGTGGCGAGCCATGTTGTCTGAACCAAGAATACCAAAAGGAAAAATCGATTACGACGCCCTTGGAGACCAGTTTGAACTTGCAGGCGGCCACATTCGTAATGCGGTTTTGAGAGCGTCATTTATTGCCGCAGAACGGAAGATGCCGCTCGACACACGGCTTCTTAACTTAGCGGCACAGATCGAATTAAAGGAGCAGGGAATGTTGGTAACGGGAAGTCCAATCGCGGAACTCTGGGACATGACCACGGCAGGGACACCAGGCAAAAAAGCATAAGTTGGTAATGATGTTCGGTATCCCTTCGTTGACAAGCTCACTGACGTAGCGCACACTCCCAACCGGGTCCAAATCCAAATCCCACTTGAGGTGTTTATGACGGGGAGATTCAGCCACCAAAAAGAACGCGGGACAAAAGCGCGCGCCGCATCTCAGGACGACGCGGCGATTCAAACCCACCGCCCACCCATGTCGCTTGGTGCTGTCGACGCGTCTCTGTTGTTGGGACACGGCGGCGGAACCGACCGCTGGCTGGCACAAACCGGTCAACGTACTGGCGGAAACACCGCGGTCACCCAACATTTGCAGCTCAAATCAAATCAATCTGTCCACGACAAGCGGCAGACTCACGACATTGCTCAAAAAGGTATCAAAGACACCGGTGGTGCCCTGCCGCATTTGAACACGATTCAGAAATCGTTTGGAGCTTATGATATTTCGGGTATCCAAGCCCATGTCGGAAACCAAGCAAAAGAAGCAAACGAGCACATGGGGTCTGTGGGTTACTCCACGGGAGGTCACGTTGCGTTCCGAGGTAGCCCAGACGTTCACCTTGCCGCTCATGAAGCCGCCCATGCTGTTCAACAGGCTGGAGGGGTGCAACTGAAAGGTGGCGTAGGTTCCGCAGGAGACCGTTGGGAACAACATGCCGATGCTGTAGCCAGTCAGGTGGTCCGGGGGGGATCTGCGGAACCCCTGTTGGCTCAGGTGGCTAAACCGGGCAAAATCACCGCAGTGCCCGGCGGAATCCAGCATCAATTGTTTTCGGGAACGGGGCCGACCGCGGAGTTACGACGAGCCCTCAACGCCCGAGATACCCACCAGATCCTGCGGTTGTTGGCTGGTTCGATCGGACCGGATTTTCAAACATTGTGCGCCGTGTTCACGCAATCGGAAACGCAATGGTTTCTTGGAAGTATCGTGCAGAATTACGCCGACATTCCCAACCAGGAAGCCGTTTTGCAGCAGTTTCGTTCGGAACGAACCGTTTCTGCGGCCTTGGGAATGGAAAACCAGTTGTATTGGGCTGGACCGTCCGGACCCGACCCAGCGGACGGCAATCGGATACGGACCCGAGTGGAGCGCCCCACCGACGACATGGCAGGGCGTGAAACCAACACCAATGACTTTGCGCGTTGGGTAAGGGGTGAGGGACCGGAGCCGACCACCGCGTCCCGAATGAACTGCTGGGAAGCGGTGTTGTTTTCTGCATTTCGTGGCGGCGTGGTGAGCCGGCAATGGTTGGTGGAACTCCACAACAACGCGGCAGCGGCCGGGGCGGGATACCATGGTGTGCTGGAAGTGGCCCTGGGGTACCGCAATGCCCAACCG
Source organism: Myxococcales bacterium (assembly GCA_013360285.1). GTDB lineage: Bacteria > Myxococcota_A > UBA9042 > JABWCM01 > JABWCM01 > JABWCM01. Next base: position 16,736 of record JABWCM010000044.1, on the reverse strand, counting down.
ATGACTTCGACACACTCCCCCGCGCGCGGGGACATTGTTTTTATGAACGGGCTGGCCCATGTGGCCCTTGCATTGGGGACAGTGGACAGTGCGGGACGCCATGAGGTATTGAGTTTGTGGATTTTGCCTCGCGATGGCGCACGTCTCAACAGCACTTTTCAACGGACTACCGTAGAACAGATCAACGACGAATGGGGTGCAGTCGCACACCGGCCGGCAATGGCCATCACGTTTGCCCCGAATCCGTTTCGTTGATTAAGTTATCTTACAACCCCACTAAAGTTACCAAACCATGAGAAGCGTTGCCGGCACTCCCCAAAGCCCCGTGATACGTTCCGCTGTGGAGCAACCGATACGTCGGCTTCGACCTTGCTTGGCTGCGTTGGGGGCAACCGTGTGTGCTCTCATCCTTCTTAGTGCAGCAAAACTACCCGGAGAAGATATGAAGTCGATTGACGTGTTGGAATGGGTCGCCTTTCTCCCGTGGACGCATCCCGGGGTAAAAGACCCCGTCGTGACTATCCCGACATTGGCTGGACCGGGCGAGACCATACGAATCCCTCCGGTGGTCGCAACGGGGGCCGAAGCGACCTGGTTTGTATTGGTAGACGGCACAATGGTCCGCAACTATGAGGAAAAAACCACGGTAATTACGGCAAATTTCCTGGGGTTTGAGACCGTAGTGGGAATGGTTTGTTTGCCGGAAGGGGAAGCGGTCGTCCTAGGCGGCAAAAAAGACCACAATCGCCTGATCCGAATGGGTTCAAACGGAAATATTGTGTGGGAACACCTGGGAGCGGCACGGGTTCCCGACGAAAACCCAGTGGAACTGACCGGACGGGCACCCCGTTTGGTCGCAGACGACGACGGCACGATCTTTCTGATTGCAGCATCAGGTGAGCAGTGCGCCAAACTCGATCCGGCTACCGGCTACCGAACCGCGGTACGCCTTATACCCGCCCTACGGGGCCCGGCGTTTTTGCGCAACAACACGTTATATCGGGTGATGATGTCGGCAGGGGTAAGAACCTGGGCAAAAACCCCTCTTGGTACAGAGAACACAACGGTTACGTCACCCAAAGACCCGACACTGGATCTGCTGTCGATCCGTCAAGCAACTCCGGATGGCGGCGCACTGCTAGGAACCCAACAAGGATTTACGTGGCTGTTGCCTGACGGATCCACCACAGGAATACCCCTGTTGAGTCTCGTACGTAACGGAAACCGACCGGTGGGCCTATTGAACACCCAGGATGGGTTGATGGTGGTGTCGCCCGGTCAAAAAGCGGTCAAATTGCCTCTCGACGGACCCGATGTCGGGTTGGTTTCAGCGACAAACAGCGGTTTTGTAGTCGAACAACGTGACGACCGGACCGACACCGGTTCAGGGAAATGGCACCACTTTGATCGACAAGGCCATAAGATAAGCATTACGCCGCCGGGAAATTGGTTGGAACAGGGAGGACGAATGGACTTCACAACGGCCACAGTAGAACGGACCGGCGACATTCTGGTGGTAGGCACAGACGCAGGCGGAGCCTATGTTGTACGTATTAAGAAACCTTAACCGACGTTGTCACCAGCGTGAAGTCACCCGTCATGCTCAAAAGCGCCGCCAACACATTGAGCCTGTGAAAAAATAGCTGCGCCGGCTCTGGGTGGTGGCTTTTGGCCGACTTGGCTTCGAAAAACCCTGCGCCATATTCCCGATATGACTCGGGTTTTCCGAAACCAATTCGGCGCAAAATTCGTGGCCCCAAAACGGGCCCATATTTTTTCACAAACTCACTGATTATACGTCCAGATGAAGCCAACACACACATCGCCGACAGGTCGGGTCACGTTGGATGTCCAAACCATCCAAAAACGCAGCCAGCTTTGGCCCCCTGACAATCTGCTCAAAAGGCTGTTCGTGTAAGTTACCTACCGCCGGGTGAAAAAAACATGGTTTGACATCTCCGTTTGCCTCCACAAAAGCGCTGACCCATGGGGCATTACACCGCGGTGCCGACACGGAACCATAACCAACCGCCGCACAAAAAAGATCCACAATCCGTTGCAGCGTTTCCGGCGAGTCCCGCAAAAAGCCGGGCGGCAACATGTTGTTGCGTAAACTCTGTAACGACTCCACCGCACGTTTCAAATCCCACAACGCGGACCCCACCGGTACCTGCATCACATTGTTTCGTGGCCCCGTCGCCGAATCACGAGCAAATGCGCTGCCCGTAGTGGTATCCGCAGCCAAAAAGCTGATGCCCCAAAATCCGAGTTTTACCGCAGCGAGGGCTGTGTCATCGACATATCGGCAGTTTGCCCGACACACGGTGGAACGCGCGTATACCGGCAATTCTGGCCGATATTGTTTAAGTGCCGCAACCGTTGGTCCAAGCAGATGAAAACAGGGCAACCCGCGCACTTCATCGTGTACTTCGGCGTTGGGTCCATCGAGAGACAACACGACTTCGTCAACCAGGAAAACGATTTTCTCCGCGATTTTGCGCAACAACATGCCGTTGCTCAACAACACGACCCGCAGGCTTTTTTTACGTTCATTGATCGCGTCGAGAAACTCCAGCAAATCGGGGGCGAGGGTCGGCTCACCACCGGTAATCGCAATCGACCGGACCTGCAGGCGAACAAGACTGTCAACGAGTGGTTCCCACAGGTCGCGTGTAAGGGGCGTGGCGTGTTTTCCAGGCAACCAATAATCACATCCGGTGCAACGGCTGTTACAACTCCCCGTCAAAGACACCGTCAACCAGGGCACGGTGGTCAAAGACCGCGTGGACCGGTTACTTAACGACTCCCACCCCACATCAACCCCCTACGCTAAAGTTAGCGCGGATATCTTGCCACAATGTATCGGCGCGCACCAAAACCCGTACCGCCTTTTCCCGTAATGCCAAAGTCGGGTTACCCTTTCCGCCCCCTTGCCGGTGGACATAATGGGTGAGTCGCGACATCAACCGGTAAGTGCGCCGGTCATAGGCAGTTCGAAACAACGTCGTGGCACCTTCGCCGGCATCGATCCAGTCAATATTGACGTCACGAGCTGAATTTTTGACCTTTTGGTAAAAAAACGTGTCTTTCAGGGGATACGCTACACTAAAACTATATTCGTCAGGATCGATCTCTTGTATCAACGCCACCGTGGCCATCATCTGTTCATATCGTTCGCCGGGATATCCGAGCATTAAATAAGCATGAAAACGAATCCCAAATCGCTTGCATATGGAACGCGCCCGCCGTATGTCTTCAACTGTATTGCCTTTTTGCATCGCATTGAGCACATCCTGGCTTCCGCTTTCGGCACCAAAAAAAATGCGGCGACAACCAATACTTGCCAAATCCATTAAACTTTCTTCATCGACGAGTTCGGCTCGCATCAGACATTCAAAGGTCATTTGAACATTTGCCTGACGAACTGCCTCACAAAATTCCTGGTTCCACTTCTTCGACAACAAAAACGTGTCGTCGCACAATCGCATGTGCCGAACCCCGTAGGTTTCTTGATTAAACAACATCTCCGCAGCTACATTCTGGGGTGTACGCCTCTTTAAGTTACTACCAAAAACCGGTTTCGAGCACCAATTACATGAAAACGGGCACCCTCGACCCGTCATGGTGGGCAAAGATCGATATCCTTTTCGCTCCTCCCACATCGCAAAATAATGATCGATACCGATGAGCGAATAATCCGGATAGGGTAACGAATCGAGGTCGCGCAGCCGGGCACGGTAAGGATTACGAACCACCTGACCGTCTGCGTCCAGATACGATACGTTGGAAACTTGCCGCGGATTTCCGTCGCCGTACAACGCGTTGACAAATTCCGTAATCATCCCCTCGGCTTCGCTGCGTACGACGTAATCGGCTCCGCACCGTAAGTACTCCTCGTCATAAGTCGTCGGATCCGGGCCACCGGCAACCACGGTAACGCCTTGGGCCTTGAGAGCCTGAATCACGGCTACAGCATTACGCCGAAAATTGTTCATCGCAAAAACACCAACAAAAGGAGTTTCGCTGCCGTGGTGTTGCAAATACCGCACGGGCGCCGACAAATCCGGATCAAACGTACAATTCACAATGTGAGGTTCGATGCCGTCGTTGCGTAAAACAGCGGACAAAATCAACATTCCAAGCGGAGGATACGGCAAAACGTCGTATTTCGTGTATTGCGAATCAAGATTTACGTTGTAGGGCTGAACAAACAGAAAACGTTTTTGCATAACCTGGCCTTTGTGGTCGAACCCGCCAAAACGGCGTCTTGTTGGTAACAAAGTAGACCGAAAACAACGCAAAAAATCCAACGATTTCAATCATAGATGCCGCGCGGTCTATACAGTGCCCCGGCGGTCTGCTAAGTAACGCCCGATGAAAAATGGTGGTAGTCAACGACGTTTATCCCAATCCCATGTTGTTCTCGGCGCTGGTCCCGCTGGACTTGTTACGGCGCGGGAACTGTGCCGCGATGACCACCCGGTTGTTGTTTTGGAAAAAAATGGCGTGGTTGGGGGTCTCGCTCGAACCGAGATACGGGACGGTTTCCGGTTTGATCTCGGCGGTCACCGGTTTTTCACAAAAAAGCCGGCATTGAATGCTTATCTTACCGAAGTACTGGGCGACGAATTGGTCGACGTTCAGCGGAAAAGCCATGTTTATTTTGACGGCAAACGGTACCGTTATCCGCTGGAACCGGTCAACGTGTTGTGGGGGATGGGAATCGCCGATGTGACACGGGCGCTGGTTGATTTCGGACGGGCTCAACTGACGGCACACCTGTTGCCCCACCGGGTTGAAACGTTCGAAGACTGGGTAGTCTGGAAATTTGGCCGAACCCTATACGAACTCTTTTTTCGTTCCTACACCGAAAAAGTGTGGGGTATACCCTGCAACAAATTGTCTGCCGAGTGGGCGAGTCAACGTATTCGCCAATTCGATTTAGGTCAGGCGGTACTGACAGGGCTCAAACTACAAAACCGTGACCAACATACGACATTGGTGGAGCAGTTTCGATATCCCCGACGAGGTTACGGCCGTATTGCGGAGCGTTTGGCACAAGACTGTCGGTCTCGCGGAGGCCTGGTCCTGCTTGGACAGCAAGTGGTTGCCCTAAAACACGACGGCCGACGGATTATTGCGGCTAAAACGGCCGACGGAAAACGGTTTCCAACCTGCTCGGTAACATCGTCACTTCCGTGGGGAGTCCTGTGCCGCCTATTGCAACCCTCCCCGCCGGACCCCATCATGCAGGCGGCCGAACGACTTTATTTTCGCGATCTGATCATCGTACATGTACGCATTGACATGCCGGGAGTCACCGACGACACGTGGTCTTATATTCAGGACGCTCAGTGCCGTATTGGAAGAGTCCACGAACCCAAAAACTGGAGCTCCGAGATGGTGGATTCACCCAACCACACTTCGTTGGTGTGTGAGTTGTTCTGTACTAGGGGCGACGTGCTGTGGCGAAGCAGCGACGCGGAACTTGGCTACATCGTCGTCGAGGAACTGTCGGAAGTCCTTCGTATTGTTCCGAAAAACAGGGTGATGGCGTGGGATGTAGTACGGGTGGGATTCGCCTATCCGGTGCTCTATGCCGGCTACGAAAGTGTGTTCCAACAACTCCGAGAATACTTCGAACAGTTCGAAAATCTACATCTTGTGGGACGTTCCGGAATGTATCGGTACCACAACGTCGATCACGTGTTGGAAACGGGAATTCTTGCGGCAAAAAACATCATCGGAGGCAAACGTGCCTTCGACGTGTTTCGTGTCAATGCGGACCCATCTTACCACGAAGACATCGCCCATACCGACCCGTTGGAGATCGGCGCGTGACCCGGGTTTCAGTGATCATTCCCACCCACGGTCGTCGTCAGGCGTTACGTGAGTGCCTTGAATCCATCATGGTCGATATCTTCACATCGCCATCCGTTCAATTAGGGGCCGGAGACGGTATTCAGGTCGAAGTCATTGTGGTAGACGACGGCGGAAATCCACCCGCTGAAGTACCGACGGGAGTAACGTTGATTCGCCAGCTTCATCAAGGCGCCGCCGCCGCCCGGAATCGAGGTGTACAACACTCCACAGGCGACATCGTCGTGTTTCTTGACGACGACTCGAAAATCCCCAAAGGCTGGTTCGTCCATGGTGTAACCTGGTTAACAAACCGGCCGAATTTGCATGGTATGGCAGGTGCCGTGACGAACCCGCGCAACAGTGGACCGGCGGCGGTCATCAATCAGGCGATTATCGATGAGTTTCGGCGGCAGAGTTTGATGGAAAACAAACGTGTGCCATTTTCAACCACAAATAACCTGTGGATTCGCCAGTCTGCGGTAAAACAAGGGTTGTGGTTTGACGAACGATTTCCGGCGGCAGGTGGTGAAGACAGAGCCTATTTGTTGCTTGCGGAGCGTTTGGGAATGGACATCGGGCTCAACTTTGACCTCCCGGTGACCCACTTACACCCCGAAACATTCCGTGGATTTGTCCGGCAGCAAGCGCAATATGGTCGTGGTGCACAATTGGTAAGGCGGTATTGTACCGGGGGAAATGTCGAGTTTTCGCCACCTACAGTCGCCACGATGTTGGCCCGTGTCGTATTACATCATCCGGAACACATCCATTGGCTGGCTCTCAGTCAACTTGCCGTGATGTGGGGACGCGTCTGCGAATCGACGTCACCCACACGATTGCCGCAACCAGTAACATCACGGTCGTCCAAGGTGAGGTGAGGGGCCCGGCGGTGGTTTCGCAGCCGGATTTGTCTTCTTTGCCGTCGCCGGTGGGTGACAAACCGGCATCGACCGACAAAACGCTGTCGGGACTTTGTTGGAGATCCCCACCCAAAAGATCCGCCGACTCAGTAACATCGGGGGATACCACACTGCCAAGGGTGTCCTGTTCGTCCTCTTTGGTCACATCCGATGTCGTTTGCGACGAATCACCGGCGTTTTCACCCGCATCGGTTTCTTCTTTGGTATCCTCAGGCGAAACCAAGGACCCGTCGGCATCCAATTCCGGCTTTGTGTCGCCACCTTCCGCATCGTCGGCTGAGTTTTCGGCATCGTCCAAAATCGGTTCATCACTGCTATCCAAGTCCGGCGCTGAGCCGGCGTCTTCGGTTGTCTCCTGTGCTTTTAGTTCGGCAATGCCTTCATCCAATTGTTGACAAGGGGTAAATCCGGGCACGACCCCCAACCCCAGGGGATACAAATCGGGCTCCGCTTCGGTTTGGTCCATGGGATGAACGGTTCCAGGAAACTCGTTCATGTCCCCAAATCCAAGGCATGTTCCCACTTTTGCAACAAGATCTTTCCAATTGAGCAAACACTGGTCCATTTTTCCCGCGGGACATTCAAACAACATCCAACCATGGACCACCGGCGCAAATCCCCACTTGCCGGGCACCTCCGTCACCATGAAATACCCTTCTATGCGGATTTGCTGCGGGCTTTCCGCGTCGGGAAGCAGCGTTACGACTTCCGGATGCGCCCAAATCGCCGCCGGATAACTGGCCCACGCCGGCGCTGAAATCATTAAAAACAAAATCGCCACTACTACCTGTTTCCATCCATTCATGATCGTGTTCTCCTATGTTGCTCCGGTGAGATTCACCGGATTGGTTAACACATTTTAAGCAAGCAAGTCTCGGGCCAACATGAAGTCGGCGGAAATTGAATGACAAACGACCATCATAGCCCACAAATGCAAAGTTGGTTTACACAAAAAAGACAAATGACTTTACAGTGTGAATCCGGTTGACGGCTTACAATTCCTTCGGCAGCATCCAAACGTTTTTGGGGAATAGGAGTCGATGATGACCACAAACGTTTCTGAACTTTCCGACGCGACCGTATTGTCGCTTGACGAAACCGCGGTTCCGCTTCGATCTTTTTGGGCCAACGGCACCGCCGTCTTGGTGTTTTTACGCCACTATGGATGAATTTTCTGCCGCGAGCAGGTGGCTCGTTTTGCGGCGCACATAGATCAATTCGCTCAAGCCGGTGCGCACCTTGTTGCTATCGGCAATGGTCACACGTTTATGGCCCAGGCGTTTGCCAAAGAATCGAATTTGCCGTTTCCGTTGTATACGGACCCGAGCCGGGCAGTGTACAAACTTGCGGGACTAAAACGAAACTTGGGGCTCGGGTTCAAAACGTTCAAACGCGCTTTGGAAGCAAAACGACAAGGACACTACCAGACTGCCGTAGCTGGTGATCCATGGCAACAGGGAGGTGTCTTGGTGATTAACCAGGGTGGTGAAATCATCTATCAACACGTCGACGATGGTGCGGGAGACAGCGCAAACCCATTGGATGTATTGGCAAGCATCCAGAACCGATAAACGAGCTATGAGGGTCAGCAGAAATAGATGACTGACCCCGGTCGAGCCAGGCTTGAAACTGACCGTCGATGAGTTTGTATTGAACAGAAGGAAACAGTGTCCGGAAACCACAACGACAATGGAAAATTGAGTTGGTCACAGGATGTTCAACAGGGCATCCGTACGGCCCGCGATCTACCTCGGTTGGTCGGCAACCCTCAAGCAGGAGCCGACAGCAAGAAGTTGACTAAAATCTTTAAGGTTCGGGCACCGAAGTCTTATATCGATTTGGTGAACCCCAGTGACCCACACGATCCCATTGCAGCCCAATTTTTTCCCGACGAACGAGAACTTCGTTTTTTGTCGGGCGAACTGCCGGACCCTATCGGAGATAAACGTTGGGAAAAAGCGCCACGGCTCGTACACCGGTACCCGGACCGGGTGCTGCTGTTTCCGACTTTTCAATGTGCGGTGTATTGCCGGTATTGTTTCCGCAAAGAACGAATCAACGACGAAGGCGAAGGTTTTTCCAAAGCCGCCATCGCGTCGGCCTTATCTTACATTGCATCGCAGCCGGAACTCCGAGAAGTCATCCTTTCAGGCGGCGACCCGTGGACGTTGTCTGACCGCCAACTCAAACAACTTCGAATCGAACTGGAAAAAATCAGTCATTTGCGGCTTTTGAGGGTTCATACACGCGTTCCGGTAGTTCTTCCGCGTCGGGTGACGTCAGACCTGGTAGACGCGTTGCGCGGTCGCCTGATGGTATGTGTTGTGATGCACTTTAATCACCCGCGGGAAATCACCAACGATGCCATTGTTGCATGCCAACGGCTCCGAGAAGGCGGGTTTATGTTATTAAATCAAACCGTTTTGTTACGCGGAGTCAACGACGATGAAACAACGTTAAAAACCTTGATGCAGGAACTCGTTTATTCCCTCGGCGCCAAACCTTATTATTTGCACCACTGTGATAAAACCCGGGGAATCGGCCATTTTCGGACGACTATTGAACACGGAACCACGCTGATGCGCTCTTTGCGTGGCCACATTTCCGGGGTATGTGTTCCCAATTATATGTTGGATTTGCCCGGCGGCGACGGAAAAGTCCCGCTGGGCCCATCTTATGTGGAGCGTCACAGTGGACAAGAGTGGGGTTTTCGAACCTACGACGGAAAAACACATACCTACGTGGAAGAACCAACGTGACCCCTATTTTTGCCGACAACTCGCCCAAACCCGCGACAGGGCTGACTCTTCAGATCGCCGATAAGTGGACCGATTACGCACTGCTCGATTCCGGAAACGGGAGGCGGCTCGAACGATTTGGAACGCTTAAGTTTGTTCGCCCCGAACCACAAGCGTTGTGGAGTTATGGATTGCCGGAACAGGAGTGGGAGGGTGCGGATGGCGTTTTCGTCGGCAAAGCCGAAGATTCGGCGGGCCATTGGAACCTCGCCACAACAGTGCCTTCGCGGTGGAAGATGGGTTACGGTAACTTAGGATTTTGGGCGCAGCCGAGCCCATTCCGTCATATGCGGGTTTTTCCCGAACAGGCACCCCAATGGGACTGGATGGCCGATCGAATTTTGGAAACAAAATCGCAGGTTTCGGTGCTCAACCTGTTTGGCTACACCGGCATCGCAACCTTGGCATGTGCAGCAGCCGGAGCGCGTGTTACCCATGTGGACGCGTCGAAAAAAGTCGTGACATGGGCTCGCGAAAATCTGGAATTGTCCGGCTTAAGTGAGCGCAATGTGCGATGGATCCATGACGATGTGGGGCGGTTTGTTGCACGAGAAATACGGCGCCAAAACCGTTATGACGCCATTATCCTCGACCCTCCTAAATATGGCCGGGGGCCAAACGGTGAAATTTGGAAGTTGGAGGACAACCTTGGCCCACTGTTGTATGACCTTCGTTTGCTGCTTTCCGACACCCCGCTCTTTTGTGTGATGACGGCTTATGCCGTACGACTTTCTGCGCTCAACCTCGCCCATGCCTTATCCGAAATGTTCGGTGGACGTTCTGGTGCGATAGAAGCCGGCGAAGTCGCGTTGTGGGAACAAAGTAGGCAGCGACCGCTTTCTGTTGCGATTTATGCACGATTCCACAACGTATCGGCCGAAAGGTCATGAGGTAAAAAACGACACCATGACTTTGGCGGCGGGGCGATGACCCTTACCGTTTGACCCGACACCGGGTGCGGAAACCCGACCTGCCAAGCAAACAGAAACAAACCACCGGGTGATTCTGTCGTCGGTCCGTAAATTCGGTCACCAAGCACGGGCAGACCCAAGGCCGCACAATGAACCCGAACTTGGTGGGTTCTGCCCGTCAACAGGGAACAGCACAGCGTACTTTCATCTTGTCCACAAACCACCGTAAAAAACTCGGTGATTGCTTTTTTGCCGCCGCTGCGCACTTCCACGGTTTTGTGCGGTGTGCCTTGGCTTTTTTTAACCGCAAGATAAGATTGGCGCCGATACTCCAAAAATTCCGGGCGGCCACGCACCACCGCCAGGTACAATTTGCGCCATTGATGGTTACTTAGCGTTCGATTCAAGACAGTTTGCGCCTCTTTGTTTTTGGCGACAACCAAAACTCCAGTTGTATCTTTGTCCAGTCGATGCACACAAAACGCATCGTTTTTTTGCGACCTCAGACAAGAAATCACCGACGGTCTGTGCGGATCGACGGTAGCATCGGTCGGCATACCCGCGGGTTTGTCGACAATCAGTATCGATGGATCTTCGTACAAAATCGAAATCATCGTTTGGTGGAAGTTACCGAAGGCTGGAGTACATCAAAAGCCATTGCATAGTGTTGGATACGCTCCGACTCGGTCGGAATCGAGGCCATCTCGTCACAAACCGAGTCGGGCAGGTAGTTGCGACACACCGCCGGGCGTTCTTCATAAATAGTACAAACCCTTTCCGGCGAAAGATGGACACAAGGAACCCACATGGGCTTTCCCAGCGTGGAAATGTCCGGAACGATACAACAGATTCCACATCCATGACACGCAGAGCCCGGGTTTTTGCTCATGGCGAAACGGCGTTGGCACAACTGTTGACCAAAGTCGAACACTGCGTGTTGGTGCACTGAGTCCACTCCGAACCGACCCGGTTGGGACACTCGGTCTCGGCACACGCCAGGATCTGAAAATACGTAAGCTGCGCCGACACGGTTCCACTTTCTCCGCAGGTCTGCAAACACTGAGTATCGGCTGTTGCGCAACCATTCATGCAGGTCAACATTGCGGAGCAGGTAGCGTTTCCGGCTTTGACTGCCCCCAAACACGATTCATATTCGACAAGACAAAACTCATAGGCACACGCAAGGAACCCGCCTACTTTCCCCGCGTCGATAAGTGCCTGGCAGCCATTTAAAATCAAACAGTTTTCGTATTTTGTAAACGGACCGATGTCTTCCGCGGGCGCCGTCGCCAGACAGTTGTTTCGGCAAACCGCGTCGGTACCACATTTGTCGACGCAGATGTATAAACTCCGGCAGTCGGTTACCGGCTCACTTACCCCCGTGCCGCCACCCCCCTGGCATTCCCCGTCGACACAGCCGTCTGTGCCGCAGTCGACCACCGGCAACCATTCGGTACACCCGCCGGGCAAAACTTTACACTGTACTACCGTCGATGTGTTGCACCCCTTTTCTCCGACCTCCGTACACGAAAACACAGGGTTACACTGTCCAGGAACAATACATTGGCCTTCGAAACACTCCGTATCTTCCTCACAGGTAACCACGGTCCCCCAAACAGGGCACTGCTCGGCGTCTGCGGTACAGGTGATGTACCCGTTGAGCCCAGCTACACAGGCTCGATACCCAAGTGAACATTGAGGATTCGCGCATGATGTAGAGGGAATCCCTCCCTGGTTGCTGGAATCGCCTGGGGTCGTGGAAGCATCGGCATGATCGGACAAACCAAAGCAGTTCACTTCAATACCGGACGTCGGGTCGACACACCGGGCATCCCCGGGGCAGGAAACGTATTTCCCCGAGACCTGATTAAAGCACCCAATAATCGGCGCCCCGGAGGACGATTCGTCGTCGCCGCAGGACACTCCCAACAGCGGGATCACCCATGTTAATAATCCAATAAGATAACTAAACTTAAACCGGAGAGCAGATGTGCGATTGGACATATTCGTTAACTTTAGAAATGGGAACGTTTGTTAAGTTGATACCCACAGCGGAAAGCGACTCCCGCACTAAGGTCGAATGTACGGGAGTCAAGCCATGTACACAAGATCGGGAAACCGTGCGCAACAAATGTGGGGTGTGTGCAGCCCAATCAAAACGAGTGCGCTGTAATCCACAACGTGAATCCCCGATTACGCAAAATGTTGCCTTTGCAGTAGCGGGGAAAAGCCACTTCCCGTAGGATGCGCGCGGTTCGAGCCACGCCGGGGACACCGCCATCGACTCCGGCCAACGGCAACGGACCTACGTTTCGACCCAAACACCATGGTGGTTTTTTTGGCGTTATCTGGACTCCACTGCTTTGTTTTCCAAACGATCCGCTGCGGGTTTGTTGCCCTTTGTATTGCTTTGGCGGTAAGTTGCCAGCCTAAAAAATCTCCACAACCGATTGCCGTTGCCGAAAAACCGTGCGTTACACGTTGGTGGTCAACCGCCTTGGGCCACAGTTTGGACGACCCGAAAGCGCTATTTGCGGAACGAGCGCGTAATCAGGGACTGAAATGCACACGAAACCCGAGTCTTTATAAACGCCTGCTGGACAATCGAGACCTCCAGAACAAAACGGAGGCGGAACGAACACAATGGGCACAAGATGTTTTGGGATTCGTTTTTGCATCGTTGCTTGCGCCGGTTGAAGACGTCGTCTGCCTACCCACGTTTTGGCAACCCGGATCCAAAGATCCCGTGCTGTACGACACAACCGTGCGTCTCGACGGATTTGTTGGAGTGGCCGGTCGAAAACCGATTCCTGCTTATCTTTTTTTGCCCAAGGTAAAACATGATGAACCGTTTGCACCACGAGGCGCGGTCGTATTGATTCACGGCCATGACAGCGGTCGAATTGAACTCATCGACAATCCGAACGGTTATCAGAAAGCAATGGGGTTAAAATTAGCACAAGCGGGCTTTATCGTACTGGTGGCAGACAATATTTCATGGGGAACCAACGACCCCGACGGTGACGGAATCGGCAAACACGCAAAAGATTTCAAGACCTATTATGGTCAATTTCAGCCCAACGGATTGTTGACCCGGAACCTACAGGATGTATTTCACCAAGTGACTTTGCTTCAAGGGTTGTATGTCGCACCCGACGCGGGGCTGCAACGTTGGAACGTAGCAAATCCGGACGCACCCGATGCGACGCAAGCGGTTCGGGCGATCGGAATCAGCGGGCTGTCCTACGGAGCACAAGTGGCGAGTTATATGGTCCTCGATCCACGTCCCACGTCTTATGTAATCGCAAGCGGTCTCATCGACACTTGTGATGTCCTGCAGAATGACCATCACGAATGCCAAACAATTCCATCTTTTGAAGGAGTTGTGACGATTTGGGACACGTTGATCGCCGCGGCGATGCTCGACCGCCCTCGGTTTGGCCTGGGCTCCGGTCGTCCGTGGATCTTGGTCGAGCAAGGAGAACGCGACAAGATCTACAAAAATTGGGGTCAGCAGGGGCTCACGGAAATCCAGTTACAGGCGACAGATCTCGATCTGACCCAGTTGACAGTGCACAAATCCAAACGGGATGGGCACACGTACATGGTCTCAGAAACACTGAAGTTTTTTCAGAACACGCTTCGAGGATCAGCGGAAATAAGGGAGTGACCCTGGATCGGCCGCTTTTGGCCGACTTGTCCCGTCGCTGCGGAATATTCCCGATATGACTCGAGATTTTTTCGGACGATTCGGCTCAAATTCGGCTGGGTCGTGAAATCCCCTAAAAAACACCAGCCACCTTGTCCCGCTCGCCGAGGATAAATATCTAAACACCCTCTTATTGGCAGCTCTGGAGAACTCGCCGGCGACGAACACGACGTATCTTGCGGGTTCCACCCAAAATCGGCGCCTACTTCTGTTGCCTGGCCAACTCTTCATCCTGTCTCCTTTGGGTCATTGCAAAACAGCAAATAGGGCATTGTTGTGGCCGGTGACCACGTGCCGGGCAGAAGTTTCTTCCAAAGTAGATGATTTGGAGGTGTAGTTTTGTCCAATTTTCAGGTGGAAACAGCTCTTTGAGGTCTCGTTCGGTTTCCGCAACGTTTTTGCCACTCGATAGTCCCCATCGCCATGCGAGCCGATGAATGTGGGTGTCGACGGGAAACGCCGGGTGCCCAAACGCTTGCGCCATTACAACGCTCGCGGTTTTGTGCCCTACTCCCGGCAGAGACTCCAGATCCACAAAATTTGGGGGAAGTTGACCATGATATCGTTCGACCAATATCTCGGACATCGCGGCAATATTCTTACTTTTCTGCGGACTGAGACCACAGGGTCGAATCACCTGCAAAATACGCTCGGCCCCTAACTCCGTCATCTGCTGCGGTGTTTTCGCCAACTCAAATAGTTTCGGCGTGACCTCATTGACCTTTTTGTCCGTACATTGCGCCGACAAGATCACCGCAACCAGCAACGTGAACGGATCCTGATGCTCCAACGGGATAGGAGGATCAGGAAACAATTCGTCTAAGATTGCGGCAATTTTGGCGGCTTTGGCGGCAATTTTCACCGGCCGTCCTCCACGCGCCATGTGTGATATACTTCTTTTGCTGGATTAAAATACCCGAACCGCA
This sequence comes from Myxococcales bacterium, assembly GCA_013360285.1. Taxonomy (GTDB): domain Bacteria; phylum Myxococcota_A; class UBA9042; order JABWCM01; family JABWCM01; genus JABWCM01. Next base: position 1,610 of record JABWCM010000044.1, on the reverse strand, counting down.
AATGGGGAAATCGGGATTTGAGCGCCGACATGAACCGATCCATCCCCATCCCGGCCTGCACGGTGCCTTTCGGCAAAATGGAGGCATAGACTTCAGGATCGATGTTTAAGTTACGTAACTGTATCATATCTAAGTCGACATCCGAGATCAGATCGCTGAGCGAATCCAGTTCGGCATCGGTGTCTGTAACTCCCGGGAAAACAAACAGATTGATGCTCTTCCATCCACCTGCGTCGCGAACAACTCGTAAACTTTGGACCACATCCCGGTAAGTGTATCCGCGCGGATTGTAATAGGGTTGGTATAACTCGGGGCGCGGGCTGTTCATGCTCACCCGAATGCTGTCCAAACCTGCGGCGCACAACCGCGAAACAACGTCGGGTCTGCTTCCGTTTGTATTTAAGTTAATGGTCCCTTCGACGGTCTGGGAGCGGATTAACCTTGTACTGTCTACAAGAAGGTCCCCCATCAGCAAGGGTTCCCCCTCGCATCCTTGTCCAAAACTCACCACTGCTTGAGGCACACGTGCGATATGTCCTAACGCGACAACCGCCACTTCGTCGGGTTTGGGCGCAATCTTCAATCGGTCATGACTTGCTTTGAACAAACCATCGGGTTGTAGCGAAATACACCCAACGCACTGGGCATTACACGCGACGCTGACCGGAAGTGGCGCCTCCCACCGATCCAAGAAGTAATTCTGCGCAGCACGGCACCCATATTCCAAAGCACACCGTTGTAGTTGACCGACTACTCGGTTCGTCCCCAACTCAACCATTCGCGCCGCAACACGGTTGGAAATGTCGTCTCTGTCGAATCGATATGGGTCTTGCCGCGGATCAGGATCCACACGCAGTCCTGCGACCCAAAACTGACCGTCGCGAAAACCCATCGATGTATAAGCGTAAATCGGCAACGGTGGGGCATCGTTTTGAGTAACATAAGCAGGACGCAAAATCTGCGTATAAGCCGGCGCCATAAACGCGGCGACGGCAACAACCGGTTTGCGGCGATAGGTCTGATAAATAACCGATTCGCCGGATTCCGGATCGCAACCGATCGGTGCCCGACCCGGCAGAAGAAATACGTCGCTTCCCTGCGGTAATGGGATGATTTCGTCCTCGGACACCGGTCGAGGAATTCCTGCTCCGTCGCTTCCGCACATCGCAAGCGTTGGATGGTCAAATATTCGTCCCCGTTCGTCGGCGAATACCATGCGTGGTAATGCCATTGTGTTTCACCTCGGTTTGTTTTGGTTCCACCACACAGCTAATCCCCGTTTGTGGCCCGTTTGGTATCGTGCTGTCAATGCAAATTGATGGTTACACTTCCAAAGACCAAAGTGGGGCTCTCGATGGACAACCTGCTGCCAAATCACACGAAATCGGGTACAACAGGACAGCAGTAAGGCCTCGAAACCCGAGCCCGCTGTCCGGGGAGACATCATGTCGCGTAGTTCGTTGTCCATCGGGTCCATAATAGCCGGGCGATACGAGATTGAAGAACTCCTGGCATCGGGAGGCTTCGGGCACGTCTTCGCAGCCCATCACACCAGTCTACATACCCGAATTGCCATTAAAGTGGTCCGCCCCGACCGGGCGTCCGAATCC
>JABWCM010000320.1 GCA_013360285.1 Myxococcales bacterium | reverse complement strand
ACCGACGTCTCGACGTCTCGATTGCCTGGATTTGGCTCACCGAAGGCCGCATGCTTCTCAGGAGGCTGACACACTCGGGTTAATATTTAAACACCCTCTAAGAGGGTGTTTGGGAAAAAAATAACGGCGAGCGAGACAGTGGCCGTAGCGAGGCGGGCCTGCCGGCCGAGGCCCACCGGAGGCGTACCCGAAGGTACGCCGAGGATGGACCGACCGAGGCAGGACCGACGCAGTAGGCCAATGGCTCGCGTAGCTTATTTTTTTCCCAAACACCATCTCAGGGTTTTTCCGGACGATCCGGCTCAAATTCGGCTGGCCAAAATTTCCCCTAAAAAACACCATATACCGAGCCACTGTAAGGGCAAACCGACTTCGAATCAACTTCCATGTGGGCCTCCGACGTGCCATGCGATTAAAGTCGGGTGATCTTTCGGGCCATCGCAGACTGGGAGCGCACCGTGGACTCAGCCCTAACTGGCATTCTCTCGTCAAGCGAGGTGGCGCCTGAGATCCGTGGGCTTGCGCGAGGTGCCATTTTGACACCCTGGAGTGCCACCGTAACACCCACAAGTGATCGCCGTGCCCTTGAGCAATTGTGGGCGTTTGTGGGCTTTCTTGGGCACTCGGTGTCTTCCGAATAGCTCCGTTCGCTCTTGTCAACGGCACTTCGTGCGGGCCGAATGGGCGTCATTACGCTTACTTGTGGCACTTGGACCCTGCTTGGCACCTTCAATCACGTTGAACTTGGGTACTGGGTCGTTTCCGAATGGGTCCTGCAAACGTTGCTGCACCCATTCGGAACGCTCGTAATGCCTGCGTTCATAGTTGTCGGAAGGGAATCGTCATCGCCTAATGGATTCTTTACGAATTGTTGGCGCGGTTTGTGCTTGATAATGCGCCAGGTTGGAAACAGATCGTTGCCCAATCTTTGGTGACTCAGAGTTTGTGAAAAAATTTGGGGACGGACTTGGACGCGAGGATTTTGGCCACGATGCCCGGAAAAAAACCGGGTCATATCGGGAATATGGCGCAGGTTTTTTTCGGGGCAGCGGGGACAAAAGCATCCGTCCAAGTTCGTTCAGCTATTTTTTCACAAACTCTCCGAATCGGAGGTGACAATTACGATGCGTAAGTATCCAAATACTGCTGGAAGCGATGTCCGTATCGGATATGGGATCGATTTGGCGGAGGGGGCTAACTCTTTTGAAAAGACTCAGGATTTGGTGCCCGAGATCAATGAGAAGAACGAACAGTTGGAAACCGCCGCGGCCGAAACCAACAAGTTGATGTACCCCCTCGCCCGGGCTCGGGCTGTGGTCCGCGTAGAGTCGTTTCATTCCGACAAAATCTTGCAACGAATGGGGGCGGCGGCACAAGTGGCCGACGGGGGCCGGCGGGGGCCGGTGTTCAATTACGTTTTTGAAGACGGCGTCTCAGTAGCGGTGGAACCCCATGGCATGCAACAACTTCCCATGCTGCAAAAGGTCACCGGGAAACTCCAGGCAACCAACCGGCCCGACCTGAAAACCTTTGCCGACCAGTGGCTACCCGAACTGAACGCAAGAATCACTACGTTTTCCAAGGCCGTCGACGCACTGAAAACACTCCTCGAACAACACGACGCGTTGTTCGCAACGGAAAAGGCCCGGCGAGACGAACACGCCCTCATGATCGACAAGATGGCGGGCATCGTGCGGTCAAGGTTCCCAAACGACCGCGCCCAACAAGACGCCGTATTTCCGGCGCCTCGGTCGCCGGGGAAGAGGTAGAGACAAAACCGGCTGGGGGGCCGGGTTTGCGGATTGGTGATGGAACGCGGCTCATGAGCGACAAACGCGGCATTCTGGGGCCGCACGCCGGTTACGAAAAGTTGCGCATCTACTCGGTGACCGCGGTCATCTACGACCCGACCGTTGTGGTTGGTGTTTTTTAGGGGAATTTTTAGTCAGTCGAATTTGAGCTGGATCGCCCGGAAAAATCCTGAGGAATATCTGGGTAGCGCCGCCAGGATTTTTGCGGGCGAGGCGGCAAAATACGACCAGGACAAAAATTTCATCTAAAAAGAGTCGGCGGCTGGGGAAATTCTACAGGTCTGTGCTCGGGCTGACCGATTGAGCCTGGGTATTCCATCAACGGGTCACATCATCGTTGACAACCACAATCACATCTGCTACCTGTCTGCGGCTCAAATGCTGTGGGCTGCCATATGCACCACGCTTCGACACCGTGTACTGTGATGGCTCTTAGGAAGGAGAATCAAATATGTCTCGCAAATGTGATCTGACCGGAAAAGGTTCCAACATGGCATGCAATGTATCGCACTCCCATGTTCGTACCAAGAAACGTCAGTACCCCAACGTTCAGTACAAGCGGATTTGGGTTCCGGAATTAAATCGTTTTGTACGGCTACGATTGTCTACGCGGGCCATTCGTTCCGTCACGAAACTCGGACTTGTTGGCTATTGCCAAAAACACAACCTGGATTTTGGCGCTCTGATCAACGGCTAGAAAAAAATAACGGCGAGCGAGACAGTGGCCGTAGCGAGGCAGGACCGACGCAGTAGGCCAATGGCTCGCGTAGCTTATTTTTTTCCCAAACACCCTCTTAGAGGTTTTCGCGACCCAGCCGAATTTGAGCCGGATCGTCCGGAAAAATCCTGAGGAATATCCGGGTAGTGCCGCAGGGACTTTTACGGGCGATACGGACAAAGGCGGCCTGGACAAAAATTTCATCTAAAAACACCAACCGGCCAGACCGGATTTCTCACCAAGATTCGCCGTGAGAACGACAAAAAACCCGGAAATTCTGGGTGCGCGGATCATAACCGCGCGAAGGCAAGCCCCCGGCCCGTCGGCCACGGATAAGGGCGCACAACCAGAAGTGGTCAGCAGCTCGGCGGTCGTAGCCGAAGACTCGTGAGAAATCCTGGCTCGTGTAAGGCGCGCCAAATCCGATTACCCGCGACGACTGCCAATCCCATCGTTCAATTCAAACCACGAACCCGCTGCAAACAGCTAAAATAAACTGGGCACGTGCGCATCAGCCATGTCCAGTCCGGAGAAACGTCCAAGCCATTGATATGATGTACTTTTCACGACATTCAATGTGGGCTGGTGATTCCAAGAACCACAGTGACAGAGCCGGAAACCGTCGTAGGAATCCGCGAGCGTGCTGCCTGTTCATTCTTCTGACGCTAGCGCTACAGCCAAAACAAAGTGACGCTCGGGCCGAGTTGGAAGTGGAATTTGTTCCGGGACTCGCCATACCGCTTGTCAACTTTCTGGTGACGGATGGGCCAACGTTTTCCGAGGAAGCCGACAGTGGTGTCGGATTTGGGGGACAACTGCACATTCTGTTGGATGACTGGGAGTTCGGATATTCGGTGTCCGTTTTGCCGACAAACACTGTTACCACGACCGTTGATGAAGAGTTTTCCAAACTGTACAATGAAGCATCCGCAGACGCCGCCGAAGCGCTGGGGCAAGATTTATTGGGCACTTTGGATGCGGGAACTACTCGCAGAAGCGGCTCCGATGTGGCGGCGGTCACAATTCACCACGTTCAAGTCGGATATCGGTTTTATCCATTTAGAGAAAGAATTCGGACATACATTCCGCTAAGCATCGGCCTTGCGCTGGTTACATCTGACAACTCAATGGTTTCACGCACCCTCTACGGGTTAGGTGCCAGTACCGGAATTGGCATAGATTACGACTTCCTTCCGTGGTTGCGCGTCGGCGGAACGGTGCGGTACTTTTTTACGTTCTCGGAAAGTGCCGGCGATATCACCCTGCGCAGCGTAATCGCCAATTTTGGATTCTCGGAGGATCTTATCACCACCACGTTCCACACCGGACACGTATTGCACATCGCCCTGACGGCTCAGATCACATTTTGAGTGGTGACACATGGTCTTTTCCCACAGACGAACAGACAGTCAAAACACCCAAGTTTGCACCGGTTTGAGGAAAAGTCGTACCCTCGGGAATACCCAAAAAGGAAGTAATATAGACATAACGTTTGCAAACTTAATATCCGGAAAGACCCACGGTTTATTACGACTCGTCACAATCCTTGTATGCCTGTGGTCGTCCGCACCGGCAGGCGGAGTAGAACTTGCTTTGGAAGTCGCACCAGGTGCCGCGTTTCCACTAAGCACATTTATCGACCGATACCCGGTAGAAACAACTCTGAATTTTGGCACGGACACGGACCCTGCACTCATTCCGGGGTTTCTTCGTGTGAACTTAAATAACGACACCGGATTTGCGATAGCGCTCACGATGCTGATCAACGCATTTGAAGTTCGTTATTCCTTGAACAGGCATACCTGGGCGGAGATCGAACAGGATGCATTGTCAATTGAACTCGATTCGGTGCCGTTTCTGGAGAACGTTTTTTTTGATGCTAAAACATTTGGATTACCGCGGGTGGTTTCGCGAGACGGGGATGAAGGGCTGCAGGCAATTTTTTTGCACCGCCTTCTTGGCGGATATCGATTTTATCTTCTGGATGGAGAGTTTCGTCCTTACATACCGTTTGCAATCGGAATTGCCATGGTCCACGGCAGTACCTTCGACACGATTTTTGGCGGGGCTATCGAGATTGGCGCCGGAGCAGAGTTTGATGTCGCGTCAGGAATCGCTGTAGGCATCGACATGCGATATTCCGCTAATATCATGGAAAATCCAGCGCTTGATGTCACCGGGCTCGTCAACCAAGCCGCCCAGGCTGCTCGCTCAAGCAGCAGTTTGTTTGAATCCGTAGTCGAGGTATTTCAGCTTTTCACAATTTCTGCTACGGCACGATTTTCGTTGTAGGAAGCTCGAGTTGCCGTACACAAATCGACTATGACACCAAACCGCCGTGTCTACAACTTGTCGTCACTATTGGTTTTACTGCTCGCAAATCCGGGGGTGTTTTGGGGTATTTTCGGCTGTGGTCAATCGCCAGATCGGTTCCTTATTCTTCAGCACGCCATCACCACAACCCATCTTCAAGTACAACAGCTCCCAGAGGATTCCACGGAAGATGCAAAACCCGCCGTGTCCCATTTCCGCGGCACAGTCTCGAGTCATACCACAGCAACCACCGCGGGACTTGCTAAGTTTGCGGTAGACGGCGCCGATCCAACACAAAGCATTCAAAGAACTGAAATCCGGTATTTTCTACCAGACGGACAACGAATTCCTGTTGAGGTTGGCGACACCATCAGTTTGCAGATTTTTTATCACCGCGATCCGCAATTCCACAACAACGCAAGTATCCTGGTCGCCGATCAAAACGGCGAAGTCATTGTCGCGTGGAACAACGGAGTCACCCTGCCTCCGGAATCGATTGCTCATCTTATGGTAGTCGTTCCCACTTGGAAGTTAAGTTATCAAGAAGCCGGACGTGAGGACGGATTCTGCGAACATTGGCGGGATCACGGCGTGGTTTACGCGGAATTCCAAGTTGGCGACGCGCAACCACACCAGCGCGAATTATCGCCGGGACAATCGGTTCAATTTTCGTCACCCTTTGGCAACTATCTATTCTGGCTCCTGGAATTATCTACGACAAAGCGAACAACTTGTTCGGAACACCAGAATGATCGATTTAGTTACGTGCTAATTCGAAGATAACCGTAACCCCAACCGGGTGGGTTCAGGTTTTACTCGGTTTGCAAAACAAATCGACCAGATCACTGGGGATCGGCACCGAAACAAACTGTTGTAAGTTGACGGATGCATGGACTATTTCAACTCGCGCGCGCACGACATCGTCGGATACGCCGATCAGTCGATATCCAAAAGTAACCGACCGCGTGGTTATTCGTTCGATTGTCAGTTCAATACGAATGTGTTCGCCATGCCGCATCGGCTTTTGAAATACCGATTTGGTGGATACTACCGGCAGCCCATAACTCCGCTCACCAACAACTTGGCTAAAGGGATACCCCAAATCGGTGTGAAACCACTCTTCAAAAGCGATGTGACAATAATGAAATATCCGAGGAAAATAGACAATCCCAGCGTGATCTGTATCTCCAAAGTGAACACGAATTATATGAGAGAACCGTGTTGGGTTTGATGCAAGGGATTCTTTCATCGTAGTCGTAAATCAAATAGTTGGATGAAAACGAGCCAATCGTTAATCGGTAAGATAACGGTGTGTTATGGTTCGTTTGTGCTAAATGGAAACCGCCGGACCCAAAATCCGAGTGCAATCGCCTGTCGATAGGCGTCTTCATTTGGGTTGATCATCAATGCCCCACCTTTGGCCCGCGACATCATCGGTACATCATGAACGCTGTTCCCAGCAGCGAACGCCCAATGGGACCAACCCAGGCGTGCCAGAATCGCGTCAACCTTGCCTGGTCCGTTCACGAGTGGATGCCGTAGGCGGTTGGTGAGTGTTCCGTTCTCAACATCGCAATCCATTGCAACGATTGCGTCAACCGGAAGTTCAAGGTGATGAATCATCGCCGCTATTACCCAGCGGTTAGACGCGCTAACTACCGCAATCTGAAATTTCCGCGATGAAAGCCAGTCCAAAAGGCAGCGCATGGGATGAAATTGCGCATTTTTTGCCATTTCCGCGGCCACATCGTTTGCATATGAGATTACAGACGACTCCGGCAAGGAAGCCATCACGGAAACACACCATGTATAGGCATCGAGCGGGCGAATTGCCTCCATTGCATCGTATTCCCGGAGAACACCCGCTGAGTCTACTGCGCCGTCGCGGGTTTTCACTACGCCACGTTCCGCCAACATGTGAACCATGTGGCGACCAGCGTCACCGGCCCAAAGTGTGCCGTCGGCATCGAAAACAGCCCGTCGATCTTCTATTCCAACCCCCGCAACCATGCTCTCAAACAAAGTACGAAAAAGAGGATCCCAACTTTGTAGTTCAACCATGCCACGTTTCCTGGTGTCACATTATGCCCGAACGTCGTCAAAAAACGTTCCGCAACCGACGGTGCAATATTTCAGATACACAAAAGCCCGTGTCCGGTAAAGGGAACGGGCTTGTATAATCGGCAGATGGTTGAAGTGGCCAAGGAACAATCAAGCACTTGGCCTCACTGAGAAAGCCGCATAAAAGCAACAACTTCCTGAAGAACCTTCGCAGTGTCTATACATTGGCATTGCCCGCTAATTTTGCATCAGCCTTCGGAAAATGCACACCGTGTTTTTTTTCCCTGTGGGCAACGCCAACATGCTGATTTGTTTTTATCGAATGCGTTAGCGTTCACATAATCCTCGAGACATTTGCCGATGGTCAATTTTCTACGGCGAGCACGGCAATAAAACGTATCAGTGACCCGCAGTTTCTCCACTTTTGCTATGTTGCCAAAGGTGTTCATGTTTTTCGACCTTCCGAGTGGCTAATGGACTGGATAACACGGCATATTTCGACTTGAACCCTTGCCTGCGTAGTGTGGTTCACAGACAACTAGGACCAACATGGTCCTAGTTTGGATTATGACGAGAATCGCGCTAGCGTCAAACACTTTCGTCACAAACCTGTCCACATTTCGTCGCCGAATACATAACAATTTGAAACAAAAAGGAAATATTTCATTACGCCTTGACAGATCATTCATTTGTACTGAATGATAACTGGGAACAATGGCTTGATCGTTTGTCAAAAATAGGAGAGACGGCGGAGGGTTTGTCACCGGGTGGCCAAACGAAATGCCGGGCAAATTTTTCCAAACCCAGCGATAATCTTGGAAAAAATCTGAAGAGCAGCAGTAATATGCTTAAATTAAATAAGAAAACAGAATACGCTTTGATGGCCTTGCAGTACATGTCGCAAAGACCACTCGACTACCGCTCCAGTGCACGAGAAATAGCACAATCGGGAAATATTCCTGACGTCCTCTTGGCCAAGGTCCTCCAATCACTCAAGCGTGCGTCTATTTTGTCGTCGTGCCAGGGCAGTCTCGGTGGTTACTACCTCGCCCGCAACCTTTCCGATGTTCCATTTCTTGAATTGCTGGAAGTTTTTGAAGACTCCACCAGTCTCGTCGATTGTATGTTCGAAGTTGAACCGCACTGCTCCCAATATGACCTTTGTGGAATTCGGTCACCATTGAAACGGCTCAACGATCTTTTGAGGAAACAGCTACAAACATGGTCTGTGAACGACATCTTACACTTTGATCGTTGCCCAACCTGCCCAGGCACGATTCAACCGTTGTCGGACGGTCAGCGGGAATAAGGAAATGGACATGATTGAGTCAATTTTGAGCCGAATCGCCCAGAACCAAACCGAGGCAATATCGAGTATATGCCGCAGGTTTGGAGTTGGGCGAGCCCAAAGTGGCCAACTCATGGCCATTTATCTATTTCCGCTGACCCTCTCAGTCGACACACCAAGCTCGCGCTCCGACACCGGCCAAGGATAATGACACCGGTTTTCCACCAAATTCTGCCGCACAAGACAGAGCTGATTCTAGAATCGCTTTTTTTGGAGCAAACACGAGAATGCAGTCTCCTCCGCCGGCGCCGGAAATACGGGGAACCGCTCCCTGCGCTCGGACAACTTCACAAAGTGTTTGCACTGCCGCAGGAAAAACAGCACCACCCACCTCGGCACCCCAGACTTCAAACGCTGTCTGCGTTTCGTCAATAGAGTGCAGGATTTCGTCGACATTTCCGTGTTGCCACACGTCAACCAGCCGCGTTGTCAAACGACGCATTCTTTCCAAGTGGCTCTGGGTCGCCGGGTGATTGAACGTTTGTTGCACCAACCGCCGCGTGCTCGCCCCCCGACCGCTGAAAAGCACACTCCACCACAAGTCTTTTGGCATTTGGGCTCGGCTTGTCTGCCATTGTGAAGGCGTTTCCCAAAGCGGGGTATCGACACCGTCGTTCAATCTGCGGTACACGACAACGCCGCCTTGAATTTGGGTAATGACATCATACCCGCTTCCCAATTTACCTTGCGCGGTTGAGTGAGCCTTGTGCGCAAGCTCAAACCAGTTCGTCGTGTCGGGTACCGTCTCTCCAATCCACCGCAAACAGGCACCAACGAGACCAACGCATACTGCGGAACTACTCCCTAAGCCCAACTTGTTGCCATCAGGTAGTTGCCCCATGGTGCCTTCGATGTGAATTTCGAGGGGCGGCAACTGATATACCGCACGAAGGGCGTTCAACGACTCCTTCACATAACACAGTGCGTCGGTACGTTCCGGAGAAACCCCGTCCAACCCCAAAGCCGACGAATGGACCATATCGACGTTTCCGGGTCGAACGGACACGGTCAATCGGTCTTCAATCGCCATTGCCAATGACACCCCGCCTGGTAGCAGAACACTGTATTCGCCGCCGATCATAAGTTTTCCAGGGACAGAACAATACGCATTGCGAAATCCCATAAGCGCACTCCAATCACAGCCCTTTCCGACTCGTAATCGTGCCCGTACCGGTGTTGGACAAACCCACTTAGAGGGTCAGCGGAAATAAGGAAGTGACCCTGGTCGAGCTAATTTAGCGCTGAATTGGCCGGGGCCCGACTGAGGCAATATCGGGCATATGCCGCAAG
>JABWCM010000319.1 GCA_013360285.1 Myxococcales bacterium | reverse complement strand
ATTTGAGAACTTTGTACAACTCATTAAGGATCTTATGGGGGTGATTCCGGTCCCGCCATCATTTGATTAACCCAGTGGTTCCGTCCAAAACAAGGGCCTGGCACCAACCTCCCACCTCCGCGCACGTAAAGTTAGCCGAGTTGGCAAGACGCTGGAGCTTATGTTGGCAATTCGGTCACGCTAAATTACTTCAAGCTGAACTCACAACCCATCACAAGAAAGGTCCTCTAAGATGTGGTTGGCACGTCCTTCCGCTGCTCAGGTGCCTGGTACCCTCTCGGCAGAGAAACAGAAATCTCATGATTCTAGTACTTTACGAAGTGGTTGGCACCTATTTGCGCGGATCCTGGCCATTGCGCACCAGAAACGGCGGCCCTTTTACTGGCGCGGTCGCCGGTGACCACCGGGGTTCTTTTGCCCTGCACAAGTGCCTGGCACCATCTCCGCTTCAGTCGTGAGCCCGCACGAACTTCCTGGCATCCGCCACCAGTGCGTCCACGGTTGCATAGCCCAGGAATAGTGCGTCCGTGTCCTCCGCTGCGACAAGTAGCTCGACGCTGTGTCCAAGGAAGCCTGTTGGATCAATCAGATACGCTCGCCGCTCATGATTGACGATACACTCGTGGTACATCTCCGCGGCAACGTCATGGGGAATCAGATGTCACGAAAAAAAAGGACGCAGACGATCTGGTCAACAACGCGGTTCGTTGAACGGATACGAAAAACAGGGTCGTTCGTAGTCGATAGGTACTCATGTTCGCCTCCGTTTCATGGATAATGGATTGTTCAGGGTCGTAAACACCAACCACCTGGTGGTGTTGTGTTGATGGTGTCAACGACTTCTGGAAAAAACAACCCTCAAGTTGTCGTCGTTAAATTCTTTCTGGCGGTCTGTAACCGTAAACTCTTTTGTAGACGTAGTGTGCGCCTGACTGTGGCGCCAAAGGCTTGCAGCCCGGTCCGATCGTGACGAACCGAGGTTTTAATCGACAGAAATCTCCAACAAGGGCACTTTTCATTCTATGTTCATGATTCGGGGTCCGCTGTAGATCAATCTGGCCACAAACTAATTGCCAGAACGTAGACCGCAGCAGGCGAGGGGGATGGCTTCATCGCAGTACCGACCCGACACGGAGTAACCAATGCCGTTGTGGAAGGTCGTGGGGCCTGAAAGCGTATGGAGCGCGAACGTATAGCCGTGGCAGTCATCTGCCCATGTCGTATTTTCGTTTGGGTTTCCGTCCGCATTCGGTTCATGCACGCTTGCCAGGATAAAAGTGGCAATTCGGTAACGTTGTCCTGGGTCAGATGCCAGCTCTCCAAGCTGCGCCAGCCACGACGCCTCCGCTGCTGTGCACATATGAGCGGTATCATCGTCTGGATAGGCGTTTTGGCAGATCATCCGTGCGGCTAGATAGCCGACGAACGGTTCGCCGTTCTTTTCGATGCGAAGGTTTCCGGTATAGGTGGCGGCAGTCGGCCCTAGGAAAGTTGGTCGGGTTGGCGCCAAGGCAGCCAACTTCGTTTCCAAGGCTTCGATACGCGCTTGCAACATCGCAAAATTGTTGTTGACGTCAGCGGCGACGATGTTGGTGCCGGCCTCGAAGATAGTTAGGGAAGAATTATCGGCGGTTTCGTTGTCGTCGGATGCCGCAGACGCCATCGACAACTGCCACAACGCCGTCGTCGTAACGACGCCCAAAATGCCGATGGCGAGGTTGTAAAAAAACGCGCCGCGCCTTGCCGGTGGCGCATTCTGGCTGTCTTGTCTCCGGAAAAGTCTGCGGAATATACCTGTATATTCCTCACCTTGTTTACAGCCAATGAGAAGCGAGTTCCGACATAAGGAGCCACGTCCGGCTATTTTCACACGTTTTGCGAGAGATTTTTTGGCAATAATGTACTGAATCATCTGGTTTCCTTACTAATTCCATGTTGCGCTATTCCACGACGAAAAGTTCCAAATCCCTGGTGTGGGCTGTTGGATATCGTCTGCTTCGCCGTTGATGTCGAAAATTTCCGCGCCCGTATCGGCAGTATCGGGGGCAGGCGCAATCGAATTGACTATATCTGGGTTGTCGGCAGTTGTGTTGGTGTCGCTCCCAGCCTGGAACGGTGCAACATCGGGAACGCAACCCCAAGTCCCCAAAACACCTACTAGAAAAAGAGCCGCCCATACTGAGCAACAGGAATTGATCTCCATACGCACGTCCTCCTATCCCACTTTCATCACCTCAGGCACTTTGGGGCATCGCTCCCTAGGCGTCTCAGGTCCATTCGAGTCAATGCCCGCGCCCACAGAATAAGCGCCCGTACAACGCCGACGGCTAAAACCTCCCCATGGCACCTATACGGTCCGGCAACACCAGTGGCATGAGCTGTGACGTTGCTTCGGTGTCTTGTGGCAGGGCAAACAACACAATTCCGGTGACCACGGAAGCCGCGCCTATGCCATACAGAATGTATGCTGCCATAGCACGTTCTTCCGCTTGATCGTGGGCGAGCACGTACTTGTCGTATCGCTCCGCGTCGTTGAGTCCCGGAATCGGTGATGCGTACTGGTTCCGCTCGTCCGCAGCGTCCATCGCCCATGCGTGGAGCCCAGCTCCACCCAAAGCTACGGCCACGCCACTTCCCACCATAACCCATGGTAAATACCCAGGAATGGCCGACGGAGCACTTTCTGGCAACACTGAGTTTGTTTTCGCCGCTGCCAGCAAACTCACTTTCATACATTTCGATTGACCAGCGACGACCGTGATGGTGGCCGTCTCCGCCTCATATCCGTCTTTGATTATAACCATCTGGTGTTGCCCCGCGGGCAACCCGATCCATCGTGACGAGGGTATTCGCCGTTGATAAATTTCGACCTCCGCTTGAGGATCGGACCGCAGCAGCACCCAACCCATGGGTGGTTTACAAGCCACCGATTCCTGTTTCAGGCCGAGTTGAATCAACCGCAATTCCTCTTCAGTCGCATCCAGTGACAACGCCAATAAATATTTTGCAAAAGCTTCCTTATGGTTGCCGATGGCCTCCAGAACCAGTGCCCATCGTAGTGCCGTGTTGGCATTGGGTACTTGTTGGTAAGCGATTTTGGCATAGGACAACGCCGTTTCCAAACGTGCGGCTTCCATGGCGGTGTCTGTTTCGTCCATCGCATGGTCTGCTGCCTTTTTCCGATCATCTGTAAGTGGCTGATTCTCAGGCAGATCCGGAACAATCACAAACTCGTCAGGGAAATTGGGTTCAACGGCCACGGTTGTCGAACACCATACCGACAGCACCCAATACGCGAATATGATTCGCTTCCATGAACCACTCATGGGAGTACGTCTTCCTCGTCTTGGCGTGTTTTGGGATTGGGATCCGTTCGTTTTCCGGGATTTTTGAACAGCCACTTTCTAACTTGCGGTGTTGATGCGGTGTTAACGCGAGATCTTGTATTGGTCTTTGACTTCTCTTCGGATTCGATTGCCACTTGTGGCGTTTGCGCTGAACCGTTGGTCGCTGCTACGTCGGTGTTGTCGTCGGGCATCGGCTCGTCTGTAGTTGTGTCGACGACATCTCCTGGCACGGAAACGTGTTTCTGTTCCAAAATCGCAGGTGGAGCCTCCGTCGTATTCACCAAAGATCCGCCGCTGCTGTTGTTTTCGGGCTGCATAACGGCATTCTGGGCATCACCGGGACCGACCGGTTCCGTGTTTATCGACGGCATTGTTGTTTGCGATGCAACGACCGCCAAGGTAATCATTCCGGAAATTCCCAACAACGTCCCGCCCGCAATCCACAACAGGGGCAGGGACCAAAAACCATGTTGGTAAGATTCTGGTTTACGGCGCGTTGGGGTTGTGGGGACAATTTGAGTGGGTAGGTCTGCCGTTGATGCGTGTCGTGGGCGGAGAATATTGCGGATTTCGTCGTCGACTGCGGAAAAATCTTCCTCATTGCATTTGGAATCAATCTCAAGCAGGTCCAGAGCACATGCCACAGTCATTGCGTTTTTCGGTCGTTCTGAAGGATACTTCGCCAAAAGCCTTTGGACCAGTGCATTCCAGGCACTGCCAACGTGGGGTGGTAGCGACGGCAAAACCAGCGGCGGTGGTAGATCATTTAAGTGCTTGAGTGCTGTGGCTACGGCTGATTCTCCACGAAACGGAACGCGCCCAACAAGCAACTCATAAGCTATAATACCAAGAGAATAGAGGTCCGCGGCGGTGGTGACGGGCTGATCCCTCATCTGGTCCGGAGACATATACATGGGTGTCCCAATCGCATGACCGGTTCGTGTCAGATTTTGATCAGTGTCCTTCTGCACCATGCGGGCGATCCCAAAATCGACCACCTTGACAAAGTCCGACTCTCCTTCAAACGACAACAAAAATACGTTTTCCGGCTTCAAATCCCGGTGAATGATTCCTAATCCGTGGGCCTCCGCCAATGCTTTTGCAATTTGGCGCAGTATTTTTGCAGCGCGCCATGGCGGAAAAGCGCCATGACTTCGTAGTGCATCCTTCAGGGTTGGTCCGTTCAACAATTCCATTACGAGGTAAAGGATGCCGTCACTGGTTTGACTATAGTCATACAGTCGAACGCAGTTTGGATGTTGCAGGCTGCTCGTTGCCCTGGCCTCTCGCTCAAATCGGCTTGCCTGCGCGGCCGCGTCGGCATACATGTTGTCGACGCTACGGCGCAATACTTTGATCGCAATGGGTCGATTGACTGCAAGCTGAACACCGCGGTAAACCGCTCCCATACCCCCAGTGGCAATCAGGTTGTCAATGCGGTATTTCCCCTGCAAAACAAGGCCAATGAGCGGGTCGTGAGGTTCCGGCGTCACCATCAGTTACACCACGCGCAAGCAGATGGAAAAACCCGTTCTTGTCGCATCTTGTCCCTTTCTTTGAAGGCGCTCACTCAACGAATTTGGCCTCAATGGGTTTGTGGTCGTTATTTCACCGAATTCGTTTCATTTCGCTTGACTATTTTGACCGCAGTGGTGTCCGAATCATGACCGCGCCACGGTCCCGTGAGCGTAGAGGGTTTTCCGCTTTTTGTCTATTGCCGCTAGTGTGGCATGCTTGGGCCATGAAGAACGCTCCGCCTACTCCTCTTTTGCCCACTGATGAACATTCGAACGGAAACTCTGGTAAACAGGTCGTATCTTTGGATAAGCGGGCTTTTTTGGGGGTCTCTTCTACTTATTTTGCTGAAGGGTCTCTTTATGCTGTGGTTCACAACATCGCCGACGTCATGTCTAAGGAGTTGGGCACCAGCCTTTCCGTTATCGGATTGACTTCGCTGTTTTATTTGCCTTGGAACCTCAAATTCCTTTAGGGACCACTTTAGCACGTCCTTCGGTGCATCATGTCAACATCATAACCTACGATTTCGGCTTCTTTTTGGGGATTTGTTTCGGGTTTTCGTATCCGTCACGCCACTTGTGAAAATTGTGCTCGCCGATCTTCGCAGCCCATTCCCAGCGGTAACTGCCTGCAAATTTCGCTTTTTGATACGCAATGAATGTTTTGTAAGTGGGGTCCGAAGGTTCAGCACCCGGTGCCATCGCTTTTTTGGCGACAGCAACGCAGTGTTTAAACGATTCACAGACCGTCAACTTGCCGTCTTTGGTTTTACCGATCTTGGACTGGGACAGGAGTTTGCTAAGGGTTTCTTTGTCCTTCATGGTATCGTCGGCGTTCATGACGAGTCGCCAATTCGAGTTCTTGTAGCCGATGAATTGATCTGGGGCGACCAAAATGCTTTTGATGTCGGTTGTCCCCATTCCTTCGCCAGCATATTTGCTGTTGTGGGCCTTGCGATTGAGTATGACCCAGGCGATAGCTTCCCGCTCATCGTCCTCGATGCGTCCCGCCGTTGCCTCCGCAAATAACATGGCGGCGACCCATTGGGTGTCAGTATCGGTCGGAGGTTCGACGTCGCACTTCGGAACTTCGGCTTTTTCCGGCGATTTGTCGTCCTTTGGGGTGCACTTGGTAGTGGCCTCGGCCACAACCGTATCGTCTTTGCATTCTGTCATCCATTCCTCCGATATTGACTACATGCTCAAGTACGGGTGTGCCGCGCCATGGCCCGGCTTTCTCACCATACTTCGGCCAGGTCCGCCAAACTACGCGTGCCTTCCGGGCATGCTTCCTCTGCTTTGCCCAACGGGCGAATAGCACGCATCTGCAGGTCTCCGGACCGCCTGCCCACAATCCGCGGGCATTATAGCGCTCTCGCCGCACAGGCGGGCAAAGAAATCCGGGCTCAATGTGCGGTCTGAAAAACACGATCAACTCTCCAAAACTTCCAGCTTCAACTCTTCGGCATGGTCCGACGGAACCAGCACCGTCCTTCCCTGTTCATCGGTACGCCCAGCAACAACTCGTCCGTCTTCCCGCGTGATGCGGTACCTGCGATTGGGCGCAGGCTCGCTTGTTCCCTCGAAAACGACCAAAAAGTAGCGGTCATATAGACTTGACTCCACGACCGTAGCGCTGCTCGCAAAGTCCCCGACAAATACGTTTTGACTCCCCTCAATGAGTTTTCCATTGCCGCCGCAATGTTTCGTTGGGTCTTCCTTGCGATGGGCCGCGATGCTGTTAAAGAAGACCCCCGGAGCACCCTTCGCTGCGTTCCAAGTGTTGGGGCCGCAGCATCCGGCGTGCACTCCAGGGTCGTTCACACGCAGGGCCGACTTGCCATTCACAAACACGTTCGGTGAGCCAGCGATGGCCGGCCCAACGACCGGGTGGGCACACGATGGGCATCCGTGAGAGTCCGAGGGGCACTGAGCCTTGTCACCCAACCTTCCTTGTGAACTCATTCTTGTACCTCCCGTTCAGACCATTCAGCTAAGTTAGGTCCTTGACCGATACTCGAGTCACCGTCAGTCCAAAGTTTTTTCTGATAATCGCCGAGATTTGCATCGTAATACTCTCAGATGGTGTTTGTGAAAAACTTGACGGAATAAAAAACCGCTGTACAAGCGTGTTATGACGCAAGACACACTCCCCACTCCCGAAACTCCCCGGCGCAAGCGCA
>JABWCM010000318.1 GCA_013360285.1 Myxococcales bacterium | reverse complement strand
CGTCGCGGTTGCTTGAACCGAACCTGATCTACAATGCGCTACTCGCAGCAAGAGCCCCTACCCAGGCCGCGGAAATCGGCGTCAGCCCTCAATATCTGGCGCATACGGTGCAATACTGCCGGGACATCCGCGCACGATACACTGTGCTTGATCTCGCCCACGAACTAGGTGTCCTCAAACCGTATGCACAAGACTGTGAAACGGCGGCTCGGCAGGGAAAATTACCATGAATACGTATCTCGTTACTGGTGGAGCGGGGTTCATCGGCTCCAACATTGTTCGAGAATTGGTCAGAAAAGGCCACAATGTAAGAATCTTTGACGACTTTTCCACAGGAAGGATCGAGAATTTACACGGATTAATCGATTCCATTCAAATAGTCCGCGGAAGCATACGAAATCTTGATGAAATATCCAATGCGATGACGGGCGTCGACTATGTCTTGCACCAAGCCGCCCAGGCATCGGTTGTAAGATCCCTGGAGGATCCGCTGGGATGCCACGCCACCAACGGGACGGGAACGTTAAACGTTTTTTACGCAGCCCGACAAGCTGGTGTGAAACGGGTGGTCTACGCATCGTCGTCGTCGGTGTATGGCAATACAGAGGTGCTCCCAAAAGTGGAATCCATGCCAGCCGATCCGATCTCTCCGTATGCCGCCGCAAAATATTGTGGCGAGTTATATGGGGCTATTTTCAGCAACGCGTATGACCTTCCAGTCGTTTCGCTCCGTTATTTCAATGTTTTTGGGCCAAGACAGGATCCAGCAAGCCACTATGCGGCAGTTATCCCGAAATTTATTGTTGCGATGCTGAAGGGTGACCGCCCTACTATTCTCGGTGACGGATCACAAACCCGGGATTTTTGCCACGTGAGCAACGTTGTACACGCTAATTTACTAGCATGTGAGGCGCAAAACGCAGCCGGAAAGGTCTTCAATATCGCGTGTGGAGAACGTCTGACGCTCTTGGAACTGGTAAATAGAATAAATCAGGTACTTGGGACCAAAATCGAACCCATTTTGGGAGATTGGCGCGCCGGTGACGTGCGGCATTCCCACGCCGACATCACAGCCGCTGAGGCCATTTTGGGTTACACGATAAAGCTGCCGCTGGATGACGCCCTCCGCGATACCGTTAATTGGTACACAAACAACACTCGCTAAGACACTACGCACTACAACAGTGAAGGGCAATCCCTCTCAAATGGGCGCATTACTGCGATTGTTTGCGGAATGCACCGAAATTTGTTTGAAAACGCCGTCTAGCGTTGGTACAGTAAACATGTTGGTTAATCGGTGTTCTTACGCATGTTCATAAACAATGCATGTATGAACCCGCTCGTGCTTGTCGGGTAACAGGGTGGGCAATTGACACTGAATGACAGGTTCTAATGGAACTTTGTTTATAAAAGTGCCAAATCAGGTCAAAAGCAACATATTTTTCGTGAATATGGCGTTTTTGATCCATATCACACGAAATAAACGCCCTACGCTAGCCAATTAAACCAACAGAAGTGACATTTGGATCGATGGTGTGTGGCAACACGATCCGATGTAACCTTCTTGGGCGGCTGGTGTTTTTTGATGATTTCCACGCCCTATCCGCCTTTGGCCGGATGGTCCGGAAAAATCCTTGCGCCATATTCCCGATATGACTCAGGATTTTTCCGGACGATCCGGCTCAAATTTGGCTGGGTCGCGGAAACCCCTAAAAAGCACCAGCCACCTAGGCAACAACAAACACAAAAACGATTTTGGAATCGTACGGCAGATTAGCGGAGGTTAGGTTTCGTGCCGATTCGCAGCATGACCGGTTACGGCGCAGGATCTTTTGATCTCGCAGGAGACCGATATCGGGTAGAACTGCGGTCCGTAAATCACAAGACGCTGGAAATCAGAATCCGCTGTCCACGTGATTTCATGATGGTTGAACCAGACATTCATAAATTGATTCGTACAAAACTCTCTCGGGGTTTTGTGGATGCACATATCGCCCGGGACGACGAAAACGGTAGTTTTTGCCAAGCGGAACTGAACACCGCACTTTTTGACGCATACTTAAAAGCGTGGCACACCATGGCCCAGCGAAGCGGAGTTACGGACCCTCCTTCGGTGTCATGGCTAGCATCCCAGGAAGGGGTTTTGGGCGTTGCCGCGAAATCGCGCAGTTTTGACGAAATTCGTACCGGAGTCATCGGTGGATGTGAACAAGCTCTGGAGAATTTGATCGCCTTTCGGCGCCACGAAGGGAATGAGTTGGGCGCAGAAATCGAAAAGTGTCTTCTGGCGCTTAGCGACATTGTCGATCAAATTGAGCGGCATGCACCAATGGTCAATCTAAGCGCTCAGGACAAAGCGCGGAATTGGCTCCGTGAACGAGGGTTCAACGCACATGATTTCTCCGAGGGGCGTTTGGAGCAGGAGTTGATCTTGCTCGCCGCTAAATCGGATATCACCGAAGAAGTTGTTCGTATCAGGACCCATATCCTGCATATGCGGGATGCACTCATCGGTGAATTGGGTGATTCTGTGGGAAAAAGGCTTGGCTTTCTGGTTCAGGAGCTGTTCCGGGAAGCGACCACGATTGGGTCTAAAGCAAACGACCACACTGTGGCTCAACTAAGCATTGAAGCCCGATGTAATATTGAAAAAATTCGTGAACAAGGAATGAATATCGAGTGATATTGATAACTTGGTTACGGAGGTGCCAACGGAGGAAACAACGGCAACAACCCATGTCTGTTGAGTTCAAATCG
Source organism: Myxococcales bacterium (assembly GCA_013360285.1). Taxonomy (GTDB): domain Bacteria; phylum Myxococcota_A; class UBA9042; order JABWCM01; family JABWCM01; genus JABWCM01. Next base: position 4,308 of record JABWCM010000318.1, on the reverse strand, counting down.
GACAGGAACAGTTCAGTGACGGACGGGTTATTTATGTAACTTAAGAAGGACTAAGCTGAACCTACGTGGCAGAAAAAAGACCAAAAGAACAATAGTTGTTGTCGAAGTGGACCCCAAATGTCTGACGCTTACTTTGTGCGAAAACGAGTCGGCATCTCAATTGTCGCGTCTGTACTGAGCATGTTTGTGCCGGCGCAACGTGGCGATAAGTGAGAGCCGAAAACGTTTGTACCGCGGGGTATTCGTCCGGCAACAGAAACCACAATGAAGTCGGCCTCGACCCGTCGGGTGGCAGTCCGGTGGGACAAGGTCATAAATTAACAAAGTAACGCCAAAAATTAACGCGGCAGGGAGGAGCGAACGAAATGAAGAATCCGCTTCTGAACATTGGGTACGGGAATTTTGTTGTTGCAAATCGTGTAGTTGCAATTGTCACACCATCTTCGGCGCCGATGAAACGGCTCAAAGAAGATGCAAAAGAAAAAAGTAGACTTCTGGACGCAACCCAGGGACGACGCACCCGCTCCATCATTGTAATGGACAGCGATCACGTCGTTTTGTCGGCCGTACAGGCAGAAACCGTTGCTCAACGTTTCGGGGTCAACGGGAAAAAAGAGGGTGAGGCAGGAGCCGAGGCGATCTGATGACCACGGGTGGGCTTCTCATTATCCTGTCGGCACCATCCGGTACCGGGAAGTCCACCCTGGTCAAACTTTTGTTACAAAAACGATCTGATCTCGAACTCAGCATTTCACATACAACACGTCCGCCTCGGAGCAGCGAACGAGACGGAGTGGAATATCATTTTGTAACCGCCGAAACATTTGAAAACATGGTCGTTTCCGGACAATTTGCCGAGTACGCAAACGTTTATCGCCATCGTTACGGCACATCCAATGCCGAAATCGCTCGGATTACCGGCGAGCACCGACATGTGGTATTTGACATTGATGTGCAGGGAGCCAAACAACTGATGTCTGGATATCCGGACGCCGTCAGTATTTTTGTCCTTCCTCCGTCCCTTGACGTGCTGGAGAATCGGCTGCGAGGGCGTGGCACAGAAACGGAAGAATCTTTTCGCACACGGTTTGCCTGCGCCCAAAGTGAGACAGACAACTATATAAATTACCGCTACACGGTCGTAAATGATGTACTCGACGACGCGGTCTCCGATATTCTTTCTATCATTCGTGCAGAGGAACTGCGTTCCATTCGCCAAAAAGACGTGGTAGGTCGTCTCAGCGGCTGAAGCGGAGCCACAAGCGTTAGTGGAAGCTACAATCGCTCAAAATACCACGTTTATCTTCATATTTTCCTGAATTATCGGATAAATAACCAAATGCGCTGTATTCCCATCCGTTGGCCGTCAAGCACAACGAGAGTGACCGGTGACAACCCATTACATGGAGATTCCTGATGAATTCGCGTCCCGTTCGTGTTCGGATTGCCCCGAGTCCAACCGGCGACCCTCACGTCGGTACAGCCTATATCGGGCTGTTTAACATGATTTTTGCCAGACAAAACGGCGGCTCCTTCGTCTTACGCATCGAGGATACCGACCAAACCAGGTCAACGAAGGAATCGGAGGAAGCGATCTACCGTTCGTTGCGGTGGGTTGGCTTGACTTGGGACGAAGGACCAGATGTCGGCGGACCATTCGGCCCATATCGCCAGTCAGAACGAACTGAAATCTATCAGACACACTGCGCTAAATTACTCGAATCCCAACACGCATACCGGTGTTTCTGCAGCGCTGACCGGTTGGAACGCCTTCGTGAAGAACAAAGGCGTATGAAGCTTCCAACCAAATACGATGGCCGCTGTCGGGAGCTGGCGGCGGAAGAGGTGTCCTCACGGACCCAATCGGGCGATCCATTTGTAATCCGCTTAAAAACACCGGATGACGGCATAACCGTGGTAAACGATTTGCTACGCGGGGAAATCCAATACGAAAACACACAAATCGACGACCAGGTATTGCTGAAATCCGACGGATTTCCCACTTATCACCTCGCAAACGTCGTCGACGACCACCTGATGGAAATCACCCATGTGATTCGAGCCGAGGAGTGGATCCCGTCGACCCCCAAACATATCATGCTTTACAACGCATTTGGGTGGGAGCAGCCAACCTTTATCCACATGCCGCTTCTGAGAAACGCCGACCGCAGCAAAATTTCAAAGAGAAAGAATCCGGTAAGTTTAGAGTTTTTTCGTAAGGCGGGCTTTTTGCCGGAAGCAATGTTGAACTTCTTGGCGATGATGGGGTGGTCGATGCCTAACGACCAGGAAAAGTTCTGCCTAGACGAAATGAGAAGCCAATTTTCGTGGGATCGAATGAGTCTGTCGGGTCCTGTCTTTAATCTGGAAAAGTTGGAGTGGCTCAATGGACTCTATCTGCGTGAGCTACCGGTAAATGACCTCAAAGCGCGAATACTTGCAGAGGTATTTCGAGAAGAACTCGTCACAGAGGTAGTGAAACTCATTCAGGAACGGATGCGTCGGCTGGACGAGTTTGTCCCACTCTCGTCTTTTTTCTTTACAACCGACGTGCAAACACCGGTCGAGCAATTGGTTCCAAAGGGAATGGACAAAAAACTGGCGCATCGGGTGATTCGGGATCTTTCGGAGCATCTTGATAACGTTACCAGTTGGAAATCGGGAAATATTGAGGCTGTACTACGCGCCTACGTCGATTCTCATGACGATGTCAACATCAAGCAGGTGTTTATGTTGTCACGTATTGTCGCGACTGGCCGGAGTGCATCACCACCGCTGTTTGAGACCATGGAGGCGATGGGAAAGGCGTTGTGCCAGGACCGGTTTCGTCGAGCGCTGGCAACATTACGCCCGTGACATCACTGCGTCCTGTGAACGGTGGCACCACCAAACGCACCGATGCAAAAAAAAGATTGACTTGGATACGACCCGGATTTATAAGCCTCGGCACGTTCGTCACCGGATGGGCGTATGTATGTTGCGGGAGTAACTCAGCGGTAGAGTGCAACCTTGCCAAGGTTGACGTCGCGGGTTCAAATCCCGTCTCCCGCTCCATCACAAAGATCAAAAAAGCCCCGTTCCCCACGGGGCTTTTTTGTTTTTGCCCTTTTCTTTCCACGGTCAGCCCAACACGAATGACAAACCCCCATGCCTGAAGTGATGATCCAACTTCCGAAGTTTATCGCAGCACAATACCCATTCACGCGGCGAATGGTCGATACAACTCACGGACGCGTGCACGTTGCAACACAAGGAAATCCCGAACATGTGACCGCTCTTATGTTACATGGAAATCCCACCTGGAGTTTTTTGTGGCGCAAAGTCATCAGCGGACTCGAAACATCCGATGTGTACTGCGTCGCTCCCGACCTTCTGGGATTCGGATTGTCCGACAAACCTCGAAACCTTGGTTTTCACACACTTGCGATACACATTGAAACGATCACCGAGGTAGTGCAGGCGTTGGGCCTTTCGCACGTCATCTTGGTAGGCCAGGACTGGGGCGGTCCAATTCTCACCGGCGTGGCGGCAAACCTTCCAGAACGCATTCTCGGTGCGGTTTTTGGCAATACAGCCGTTGTGTTGCCAAATACGCCAAAATTGACGGCATTTCACCGACTGGGCAACCTTCCGGTTGTTAGCAATTTGTTATTTCAATTGTTCGCCTTCCCACTGCCATATTTGAACCGCGTTCAGGGTGACAGGTGGTCGATCACGGGCAAAGTGCGCTTGGCCTACTTCTGGCCTTTTCGTCATATTGTGGACCGAGCCGGACCGCTGGGTCTCACCCGGATGGTACCCGGTCATGCGGATCATCCAAGTCTACCAGCGTTGCGACGTGGCCAGACGTGGCTTGAGTCGTATTTGGGCCCCGTACACTTGGTATGGGGAAAAAACGACCCCATTCTGGGTAACGCGCTGAAACGTCACAAGCTAAAGCTCCCGAACGCCTATGTTACAGAAACATCGGCCGGGCATTTTTTGCAGGAGGAAGTTCCTTTCGACATGGTCAATGCTGTTCGGGATGTGCTGGTCCGGGCTAAGTAAGAGGGTGTTAGGGTAAAAATTTTGTCTGAGTTTGTGAAAAAATAGCTGCGCAGGTTTTGGACGTGGATTTTGCGCCGAATTGGACTCGAAAAACCCGAGTAATATCGGGAATATTGCGCAGGGTTTTTCGGAACCAAGGCGGCCAAAAGCCACCGCCCAAAGCCTGAGAGGGTCAGCGGAAATAGATAAGTGAGCCCTGATTGGCTAATTTAGGCTGCCTTGGCCAATTCCCTCCTTGCGGCATATACTCGATATTGCCTC
>JABWCM010000317.1 GCA_013360285.1 Myxococcales bacterium | reverse complement strand
GAACATTACATGGTGGGACGCGGTGTTGTATTGTAACGAGTTGTCGAAGAAGGCGGGTTTGGAAGAGTGTTACGACCTGGGCGGCCTATCGTGTTCGGGCGAGGAGGGCAATGGTTACCAGTGCAATGGCGAGCCCATGTTCAAGGGCTTGGACTGCAAGGGTTATCGATTGCCGACAGAGGCGGAGTGGGAGTACGCGGCGCGGGCGGGCACGACGACGGCGATTTATACTGGGGAGATTGATATTCAAAGCGAGTACAATGTGCCGAACTTGGGCATGATAGCGTGGTATGGCGGCAACAGCGGTGTGGTTTATGAGGGCGGCTGGGATTGCTCAGCGTGGCCGGATAAAGAACAGCAGGCGACGTGGTGCGGTCCGCATCCCATCGGTCAGAAATGGTCGAATGATTACGGCCTATCGGACATGTTGGGGAATGTCTGGGAGTGGACGTGGGACTGGCACGGCAACACCTACTACGGAACATTGGACGGCGAGGGATTGGCGGTAGATCCGTTGGGCCCAGCCAAGGGCGCGGACCACCGTGTGGTTCGCGGCGGCTCCTGGGGTTTCTGGTGGCGGGCAGCGATGCGGTACTGGGTTGCGCCCGCCCACCGGACCCCCGACTTGGGCCTCCGCCCCGCAAGATCGATCCCATAATCCTTGACTCGTAGTACCCCAGTCCTGAGATTCCCCACCCCGGCCATTTCTTCCGCCCGACCCCGCTGGCTCACACTGGGAATGGTTCGCCTCACGGCAGCAGAAGGTCCCGCCGAGAACACGACGGCCTGCGCCCCCAAGGCAGGATGCAGGACAACAATTCACAAGCTCTCAAAGGATCAGCGTAAGTAGGTAAGTCCGCCGTGGTCGGCTAATTTAGCGCGGGATTGGCCATGCCCGTTCTTGAGGCAAATATTCGATAGTGCCTCCGTCGGGTCCCGACCAATTCAGCGCTAAGTTAGCTCAACCGCAGTCACTTACGGCTCAATGCCGCCCCGTTCTCAGAACTCCGAGAACAGCTCATCCGTGGTTTTGGCAAGAACCGGGTTTTGGCAAGAACCGCCTGTTTGAGCCAGCGATTCAACAGGGCCAGGTCGGTGGTGCCGGTCACTTGGCGCCGCTGCTCCTCGGTGATCGTAAGGCCACGAACTTCAAGGATTGTCAAAATCGCCTTGGCTTCGCCCTTGGCTTCGCCCTCGGCTACTCCCTCCGCTCTTCCCTCCGCTTTTCCTTCCGCTTTTCCTTCCGCTTTTCCTTCCGCTTTTCCTTCCGCTTTTCCTTCAGCCAAACCCTGCCCGTAATATTTTCGGGCGAAATCGGATTGATATTCGTATTTGTTCGCTACCATCAGTTCCTCCACCGCCTGTCGCATCGCGGGCGACACGCGCGCTAAGATGAGATCAGCATAGATCGTTCCCCGTTCTTCGTCCACCTTGGATGCCGCCAGCAGTCCGTTGATAATGACATCCAGGGCATTCTCACTGCCGCCATGCGCAATGGCCGACACAATGGCCAGTTCGGGATTTTCGAAGGCGACCGTTTCATCGGTCACAAAAGGAATCTCGTTGGGGCCCATCACCATCGGCGTAATCATACTCCCCGGGCCCTATGAGTCTGTGAAAAAATAGCTGAACGAACTTGGACGGATGCTTTTGTCCCCGCTGCCCAGAAAAAAACCTGCGCCATATTCCCGATATGACTCGGCTTTCTTCCAGGCATCGGGGCCAAAATCCTCGCGTCCAAGTCCGTCCCCATATTTTTTCACAGACTCAAACGGATGGGCCGCGCCGCCCATCGGGCAACCGCTTTGTCGGGACAAACTACGACGACGCACGTGTCCGCGCTCCATCTCACATACGCGTTCACTAAATAAGATGGCCACGACTTTAACTTTGCGTTGTCGATCTGCAACTGCATCTCAAGAATGATCACTAACGCAACTTTGCCATTCGTTTTCGTAACGATGACCAAATCGGCGCGGTAGTGTTTGGGTGATAGTTCAGTAAATTCGGCGTCTTCGATCGAATAGGTCGCATCTTCCGGAATGTCGATAGAATGCTCCCGCAGCAACTCAAAAATCAGTTGGGGGCGGTCGCGAAAAAGGGCGACCAACGTTTCATGGGATTGTTTTCCCATGTCTTGTGGGACGGGTCTCGCGAGTCCCACTGCCGAATCCGGACGTATCACGTGACTTGTGTTCAGTCAATCGGGGAATGTGAGGAATGGGTGCGTAGGGTGAAACAGGGCGGTGACTCACAAACTCACTGAGGACAAGCGCAGCGAAAACGAATGTCGGTGAGTTTGTCTCCGGCGTTGAGGATGTCCCAGACGAACCCGGCGCAGCCGGAAGGGAGGACCGCAACGGCCGGGTTATTCAACTCGGATGGAAGGGATACTGCATCGATTTCGAATACGTCGGTCGGTGTTTTTCCGGCTGGACCGTAGCCCCGCGCTGATATTTTCAAGCCGCCATTGCGCCAAGTGGTCATGAAACCACCGGTCGGTAGACGGGCGACTTCGGGTGTATAAAACTCCTTGATATCCGCGCTGCCGGTGATTGTTACGTCGTCCGTAAGTTCGAACGTACCGGCCGCCAAATTCGGGGTGAGCAACGCCCCAACCACCGTCGGCCCACTCGGAGCCAATGCCGTGCTTCTGACCACGGCAACGGCTCCTCCAGTGAGCAAAGTGATCTCTGGATAATCCGCACCGGCCAAGGTCGAAAGCACCGGCCCGGCTGCCCCCAACGGGATCGGATTGCCAACCCATGTGAACATTTGCGCCAGGAGCGTCGGTTGAAGTGGGTTGTCGCCGGAACCCGTCGGAAAGTCGTGGTTCCACACCACGATAAACGACTGCGAATCGGTCGCCACGGCTCGTGGATAGGGATATGGTTTGCCGGCAGGAGAGACCAGGAGTTGCGCATTCGGGACGAGTTGTTTCGGGTCATCCATCGGCTTACAATCCTCGTCGAAGAACCGTACCTGCAATGTTGGCTGCCCGACGGATGGATACTGTCCGTATACCACGCCAAACGTTCCATCGGCTGCGGCGAAAACGTCCGGGCGCCAACTCGCAGCGAAGTTGCTTGTGGGGCCGACATCGACTTCATTACATTTCCAGTTTCCCTCGGCATCGGAAATCCGGAGTTGATAACACGCCGATTGTCCGGGGCACTTTCCGCTCATGTCCGCCTGCCATTCCGTGAGCCAAACGAAGGCGACCCTTCCGCTGTCCGAGACAGCCATGCGGTGCGCAAGTTGATGTTTGAACGTTGTCTGGTTGACCAAAACGTCCGTGGGCGTTACCCAAGTACCGTCATCGCGAAGGATGCGCATAAAGACGCCCGCACCGCTGTCGTCCGGGCTGCCGGGGATCGGTTCATAGGTACCGGAGGCATTATACGCCGACCTCCACGCAATCACGTAACGGTCGGGCGGTACCGCCACGATTTCGGGACCCCACTGGGCTCCATCGCTCATCACGTTGACGTCGCCCCACGGCGACAAAACATATGCCGCAGGGTCGCCTTGAGTATAGACACAGCCGACACCGGGGACACAAACGTCCTGGGTCGAGACATCTCCGTCGTCACAAACGAGAGGTTCGCCCGCGACACAGTTGTCGCCGACTACGTCCAGGTTGGGGCCATAGGGCGTGCCGAACCCACCGTCCGGCATGAGCGAGGTGGATTGCACCCAGTTACCGGGTTCGCTGCTTGGGGTGGCGACAGACACCCGTGCCACCGAGGCATCTGGAACGACAATCGCTGAGCTGTCGTAAAAGAACTGGTCACCAATTTCCTGATTCTGGTCAACAATAGCCAGAACGTCCGTTGGGTCATCCAACAAGAAACTCTCGTATTGGTAACTGGACGGTTTTTGAGCGAAGTCCGTGGCAGACACCAGCAGCACGAATCCGTGTGGCGGTACGAACAGCGCCCCACCTGGATCGATCACTGTAACCGAGCCGCTTTCGTTTTTGAGTGACCAGTTTCGGATGTTGATGGATTCACTGCCCGAGTTGTACAGTTCGATCCAGACCACCGCATTGGCGTTTTCGGGCGAAACCATCACTTCGGTGATGTAGATCCCCGGTTCCGACGGTGGTGGGCCGGCACAAAACTCGGTGCCGTTACAAGGGTTTGTATCCTCGCACGAAAGCGCAACGGTCGACGCCGCGGGCTCGTCCACCACGCCGTCACAATCGTCGTCATATCCGTTACAACTCTCGTCGGCGCCGGCAGAAACAGTGGGATCATACGGCGCACAATCGGCGAAATCGAATGTGCCGTCGGAATCGTAGTCCGATTCACATCCATCCGGACACTGGTTGCCATTGGTATCAATTGCCGAGTTCAGCGGTGAACCCACGGCATACGCGATACTGAGCAATGTATCGGCGACGTTGACGACATAATCGCAGTTCAAGTCCCCCACCACGTTGGGCGCCCCATACGCTTTGTAACAAGAGGGAACCACATCTACTTGGCCAGCGAGTGACCAGAGGTTCAACAGAATCGCACACTGAACATCCGCCACGTTGGTTTTGCCACTGGAATCAATGTCCCCGAGGGGGTCCAAGCAAGTGGCCATGGCCAACGACGCTGAAGGGCTAACCGCAACGATTGGCGCGCAAAAACAAATTCGATGAATGTAGGACATACGCTACGTCTCCTGGGCGGCAAACAGACAAACAAAGTCGACATGCTCACACGAATCCAATTTGTATGACCCGCGTTTCTCCCGAACTCGATGGAACGGGCGCCTCGGCGCACGTGTCCTCAAATCGGTGGGAAGCGTCGGCTAAAACGTCCCCAACACACCCACTCGATCCAAAGACAACACCGGGACCAAAGCGGCGGATTCGGTCTCCGACTCGGGGAAAAAGAACAACACCACGCCGGTGGCGATCGCCGCGCCGCCGACTCCATACAGCACGTATGCCGCAGTGGCGCGGTCCTGGGCGTCGTTGTGGGCTTCCAGGAAATGGGTCACTCGATCTACGTCGTCCATTCCTTCTACCGGACGGGATAGGCTGTCCCGGGTTTCCGCGGCTTCCCTGGACCAGACGTGCATTCCTACCCCTACCGCCGCTATGGCCACGCCGGTTCCCAGCACTGTCCACGGAACAAACTCGGGAATCGGGGGGATTGCCGTTTCCGCTGTCGTTGCTTCGATGGGCGAATCGTTGGGGGGAACGACGTCATTCCTTGGCGGGTCTGCGTCGGGTTGCTTCAGGACCACGTCCACCGAACCGGCGCTACCGGGGGTTACCTGTAGGGCGGTCGACTGGGACTCGTATCCTTTGGCTTCGAAAACAAGTTCATGTTTCCCTTCCGACAACCCGACCCACCGCTGCGACCAGGTCTGTTGGTGTCCAATCATTACCTTGGCTGCCGGGGTCGAACGAATGTGCACCCAGCCCATCGGTGGATCGCATAGGCGCGCCTGTTCGGCGAGCCCCGCTTCGATCCGCGTGCGTTCGTCATCCGTCGGATCCAACGAATACGCCAGCAGATAGGTCGCAAACGAATCGCGGTGTTTATTTTGGGCCCCGAGTATCATCGCCCAGCGCAACGCCATGTTGGCGTTGGGGAGTTGATGATACGCCCACTGGGCCGCGGACGCCGCCGCCTGGTAATCCGCGGCCGCAAACTTGGCTTTCGTATCTTCGGCCGCCTGTTCGGCAGCCGCACGGTCGGCGTCGGTAATTTCTTTGATTTCCGGCAACTCCGGGATGATGACGACCGCAGAGTTTGGCGAAGGCGCTTGGGCGGCGGCAAACGATGGGGCCGCTACCAGCAAAACGACCATCGACCAATACTTACCAGCGTTTCCATGAGTCATGGCTCACTCCGTTTGTCTTTGGTGTTCGGGCTCGTTCGTATTTCAAAATCAAATGGGTTGGGTTTCATTGGCGGACCGGGGTCGGCGACCGGCGGCGAATTGACGGGGGTCTTGGACGATTTCCTGATCGGTTTCGCCACCTTTGGACGGACCGCTGCCGCGGCCGGTTCGGGCTCCTGGGGTGAATCTTCCACGGCCGGTTGGGTATCGGCTTCCGACGACGGCGCCGGCACGGTGTCGGAGTTTGCCGACACTGCCGGCGGCGCCGCGTCATGGACGATCCGCGACGGTGAAACCGTGGAAATCATCGACGTTTCCTCGGCGATGGGGAGGTCCATGGACGGGACCTCGGGCGGACGCAGCGGGGGATTGGGTGGGGACGTCTCCATCGCTGCCGGTACCGGTTCCGGTGAAGCTCCCCAAAAAACGGCGACCAGGGCGCCCAACAGGACGAGTACGGTCGCACCGGCCGCAAAAGTCCACCCAAGGGGCATCGCCGAGCGGCGTTCCTCGTTGTTGTGCAAAACCATCGTCCCGATCGATTCGGTAGGGGGGCGAACGACCAAATACGTCGCCTCGGTCTCGGTCCACTTGGACACGATCTGGGTGGGGATGCCTGCGGCCAGCCTCGGATTGCCGTTCAGGATCCTGTCGATTTCATCTTCCATGGGCTCGGTTTTCCCCACGGTATGCCGGGACTCGACCTCCAAATGCTGCAACGCGGCGACCACGTTGGCAGCATGTGCGGGACGGGCCTCGGGCTCTTTGGCCAACAGCCGCTGCACCAGCGTGTTCCAAGCCTTTGAAACCTTGGGTGGAACATCGGGAAGGTCGAGAGGAGGAGGTGGTTCGTGGATATGTTTGTACAACACCGCAACCGGCGTTTGTGCCGAAAACGGCGGCGCTCCCGTGAGCAATTCGAAAGCCAACACCCCCAGCGCGTACAGGTCCGAAGCTCCGGTTACAGGCTTGTCGTTCGCTTGCTCCGGCGACACGTAACTTACCGTCCCGGCAACATGACCCGCCTGGGTCAGGCTTTGGTCGGTATCGTCAGCGATCATGCGGGCGATGCCAAAATCCACCAGTTTGACGAAATCCGTTTCTCCTTCGAAGGACAACAGAAACACGTTGTCGGGTTTCAGATCCCGGTGGACGATGCCGAGCATATGTGCTTCGGCCAATGCTTTGGCGATTTGGCCGAGGATCTTCGCGGTTCGGGCAGCGGGCAGTTTCCCCGATGCCCGCAGAACCTGTTTCAGTGTCGGCCCCCGCAGAAGCTCCATCACCAGATACACCAGCCCGCTGTCGGTTCGACCGTAGTCGAACAGCCGCACACAATTGGGATGCCGAAGGCGACTGGTAGCGACCGCCTCCCGTTCGAACCGCTTGATGCGCGACCCCAACGCGTCGGCGCCGTGGTCCACGGCTGGCAACAACACCTTGATCGCGACGTCGAGAGGAACGGACAACTGCACCCCACGGTAGACGACTCCCATCCCCCCTTTGGCAACAAGAGCCTCGATGCGGTATTTGCCGTTGAGCACGGTGCCGATCAACGGGTCCTGGATCCGATGAGAGGTCATCGGCGATGCCCCGATGGCAACGACGGGGCCAAAGAGGGACTCGATGAAACACTCGCCCCGGTCGCTTTGGCAATGGCATCACCCTCCGACCCGGCGTCCGAATCGCTGTCGCGACAAACATAGATGTCGGTTTCATCCCCACAGCCGTGGGATGAAAAAACCACGACGGTCAAAAGAAATGCGGCCCCGAGCAATGTTAACGAGGACCGGATGGTTGGATGGTTTCGTGTTGTGGAAGTTGTTGGCATAGTTCACCTTGAAAGTTCGATGGAGAAGCCGCAAAACGCCTTACTCCTGGTTTGGCTCCTATGAGGCTGTGAAAAAATAGCTACGTGCCCCAATTCTGGCCGCTTTTGGCCCCATTGGCCCCGAAAAAGGTTTCGCAATATACCCGATATTACTCAACTTTTTCAAAACCAATGTGGCGCAAAATCTGCTGACTTGGGTCACGTCCATATATTTTCACAGCCTCTATGTGCGCAGCGTTTAGGCACTCAACTGCAACCAAGGCATCACTCGACCGACTTGGCGCAGCGGAATCCCTCGTTGACGTAGCCGTTCGCGGGGGTATCGTCCGTGCGAACGGATACGCGCAGTTCCGTTATTTCGTCGCTGATGAAGGAACTCGTTCGTACCGCCCGCGGACTGCCGGCACAGTTCAACGCCGCAGGTTCACCACAGGAATCATGGATAGGATTCGTCACCGCATCCGGTGAATAATCCACATAACAATCTTGCACCCATTCCGAGACGTTGCCCGCCATGTCCTGCACGCCGTAGGGACTATCCCCCAAAGGCGATTTCGACCCCACCGCCCAGGTGCCGCCCGCTCCGCACCCAACCGCCCCGACGCCGTGCACCGCATAATCGCATGTCGCCGGTTCATCACCCCACGGATAAAGCCGCATCGATTTTGCACAATTGATTCCAACAGAAAAACCCGTCTTCTCACAACTGCCCCGTGCGGCCATTTCCCACTCTGCTTCGGTTGGGAGTCGTTTGTTTGCCCAGGCACAATATTGGGCGGCTTGGCACCAATTCACACAGTTTTGCGGATGGTTGTCCTTGCCGGATTTGCCGTAATTGCACAGGGAGTCCACCTCGACGGGTGCCTCGCAGGAGCCCTCATCGACACACTTCTGATACGCCGCCACCGTCACTTCCGTTTGATCGATACAGTATCCAGACAACGTGACTGGATGCTGTGGTTTTTCATTCGGATGACAAACAACATCCTTCGCCTCGTTACAGCCCATATAAAAAGTGCCACCAGGAATACAAATCATGCCTTCCAGCCCGTTGTCGGTCGCGTCGGCGTTGATGACATCGGCGCCTTCGACGACTTCACCGGAATCCACGCCACCATCGGAAACCGACCCGTCCAAATCCACCGACCCGTCGGCATCTGAGCCGACGTCTGTGCCGGTCGACGTATCCAACACGACGTCGACCACCACCGTATCCGCATCCGGCACCACCACCGTATCGCCATCACCCGAATCCACGGTATCGATCTGAGTATCTTTCTCGCCAAAGACCGTTCCGTCTCCGTTGGAAACCGATCCGTCGAGATCCACCGACCCGCCCCCACCCGAGTCGACCGTCCCGCTCGCCTCATCGGCACCGTTGTCGCCGACGGCGCCCTTCTTGCAGCACAAATAAATATCCGGGTCGTCGGAGCATCCGTGGGTCAGACACAACGCGGCAATCAGAAACACCGTTGACAGGGCCAACCCAACCGTCATTGGGCGTTGTGCGTGTCGTGTTGTTTTCGAACGCATCCTC
>JABWCM010000043.1 GCA_013360285.1 Myxococcales bacterium | reverse complement strand
GCATTCGCAACGGCGATTACGTTTACTTCGCGCACTCCTATTGCGCGCCGGCGCAGGGCGCTGCGCATGAAGCCGCGCTTTGCCATTACAGCATTCCGTTCGCGGCCGTGGTTGCCAAAGACAATTTATTCGGCGTGCAATTTCATCCCGAAAAAAGCCAACGCATCGGCATGCGCATTCTCCAAAACTTCGTCGAGCTATGTTGATCTATCCCGCGATTGATTTGCGTCACGGCCAAGTCGTACGTTTGCGGCAAGGCGAGCGCGATCAAACGACCGTGTACGGCAACGATCCCATTGCAACCGCGCAAGCATTTCTCAAGCAAGGCGCGCAATGGTTGCACGTCATCGATCTCGACGGCGCGTTTGCGGAGAATAAGAGCAATCGCGTGTTGATCAAACAAATGGCGCACACGCTTGCATGCCGCCTCCAAAGCGGCGGCGGCGTGCGCACGCTCGACGATATGGCGGAATTGTTGGATGCCTACAGCAACGAAGCGGAACGCGGATTGTTGCGGGTGGACTTGGAGTGGGAGGCACGACGGGCCGTTCTTCATCGTGAGCAACTGAACGGAGCGGGTGCGGTACAATGAAATGGGTTCCAACGTGGTGTGTAGGAAGTCTTCTGGCGGTTTTGATGCCGACGATTGTGCCGGCGTGTCACCATGGCCAAACTCACGCCCATTCCTCTGAAGGTTCCTCTGAGACCCAAATTCATGGGCACAGTCATGGGCACAATGGCGACGGCGGCGTTCCACGGGAGGCGATAACCCTAAACGGTGTTAAAACCCAATTGTTTGTTGATTTTCCGCGACTCATTGCCGGCCAAGAAAGTCCCTTTTCTGCTCACTTAACGTTGTTGGATAGTCACTTGGCTGTGACTGAGGGCCGTGTTGTCGTGGAACTGGCCGGCGGTGGTCAACCGCCAGAACGTTTTTCGGTGACCGGTCCGTCTTCTCCAGGAATCTTTCGGCCTGTCGTGAAACCACAACATTCGGTGTTGCGCACGGTTACGGTAACGTTGCAATCAGAGACGGTTTCCGAGACCCATCACATGGGGGAATTTCCGGTGTTTGCCGGTTTCAAAGAAGCGTTGGGTGTACCCAAAACACAAGAGGATGAATCGTCGATTGTTTTTTCATTGGAAAATCAATGGATGGTGCCATTTCGTGTCGCGCCGGTTGCGGTTTCGGTGATTCGGTCAACGACTGCGGTTTTTGGGGAAATCATCCGCCCCACGGATGCCGAGGCATGGGTGGTTGCTCCGCGGGCCGGGCGGGTTACCGAAATGGTGATGGTTGCACCGGGATCTCCGGTGGTGTCGGGCGCTCCCCTGTTCACTTTGGGCGGAACCCATCTTGAGGGTGCGGATAAGACGGCGTTTGATTTGGCTTTGAAGCAGGCGGACATTCGTGTCAAAGCCGCCCGTCGTGAAGTGGACCGGTTACGACCTTTGGTGTCGCAGGGTGTGGTGCCTACAAAACGAATGGTTGACGCCCAAACCGCAGTAGAAGAAGCCGTTGCCGATCAGGGCGCGGCTCGGAAACGACTGGACCAACTGGAGCGAAGCCAACGTGTGGATGGTGTAGTGGATGGATTTGTGGTTGCGGCACCCATGGGAGGTACGGTGATGGAAACCAAGCTCGTGCCGGGAGCGTGGGTATCTGCCGGCGACCCGTTGCTGCGTATTGTAGACCCGGCCCGGTTGTTTCTGGAGGTGAAGGTGCCCGAGAAAGAGGTCCCGCGAATCCAGAACGTGTTCGGAGTGTTGGTACGGCTAAACAAAGAGCACGCCTGGACGGAGATCCCCCGTGAGGCATTGGTGTTCGTGGGCACAGACGTGGACCCGGATACGCGTACGGTTCCGGTGCGATTTCGATTCGACGGTATCGACCCGTCAAGGGTCGTGGGAATGGTTGTCGAGGCCCGTTTGCTGCTGGACGCAGGCAGAAATGTGTTGGCCGTTCCGCTGGATGCGGTGACGGACGACGCGGGCGTGGACGTGGTGTATGTGCAGACAGGTGGGGAAAGTTTTGAACGCCGTGCGGTAAGATTGGGAGTGCAACAGGGCGATATGGTCGAGGTTGTATCGGGATTAACCGAAGGCGAGTGGATCGTCGTCAAAGGCGCATATTCTGTTCGCCTGGCCTCTTTGTCGACCGACTCAACAGGTCACGGGCACGCGCATTAATGTGTAATTTAACAGCGATGAAAAATCACTTATTACAGCGACGGAGCCGCCGATGATCGACGCTATTTTGCGATGGTCGTTGACGAATCGGTTTTTTGTGATCGCTGGTGCCGTTGTTTTAACCGCATGGGGAATTTATGACAGCCGGAATGTGCCAGTGGACGTGTTTCCCGATTTAACGGCGCCGACGGTAACGATTTTGACCGAAGCCCATGGGTTGGCACCGGAAGAAGTGGAAAAACTCGTGACGTTTCCTATTGAATCGGCCCTAAATGGGTCTTCGGGGATTCGACGGGTTCGGTCTGCCACTTCGGTGGGGATGGCGTTGGTTTGGGCGGAGTTTGATTGGGGAACGGATGTGTTGATGGCGCGCCAGGTGGTAACAGAGAAGTTACAACTGGTGCAGTCGTCATTGCCTCCGGAACTTCCGCCACCCGTGTTGGCGCCGATTTCGTCGATCATGGGTGAAATCTTGTTCGTGGGGCTGGCTTCAAAAACGGCGTCCCCCACCGAGTTGCGCACCGCAGCAGATTGGGTTGTGCGAAGGCGGTTACTCGCGGTGCCTGGGGTGGCTCAAGTGGCTACTGTTGGGGGGTTATTACAGCAATTTCAGGTGGTTGTGAGGCCGGCGGACCTGATTCGACACAATGTGACGATTGCCGAGGTTGTCGATGCGATACGCGCCACCAATGAAAACACGTCGGCAGGGTTTATGGAACGCGGTGGTCAGGAATACCTGATCTATGGTTTAGGCCGTCCACAGAGCCTTGAAGACATCGCGAATGCGGTTGTACACGCCAGGGATCGGGTGCCGTTGCGGGTGCTCGACGTGGCCGATGTCGTTGCCGGAGTTGCATTTCGTCGCGGAGACGCGGCGGTCAGCGGGGCTCCGGGTGTGGTGTTGGCGGTTCAAAAGCAACCCAACGTCAACACATTGGAGTTGTCAGCGCAGTTAGATAAGGTGCTTGTCGAGATAGAAAAGCAATTGCCGGACGGGATGACGTTGCACTCCCATTTGCTGCGTCAGGCTGATTTTATCCAAGCTTCGGTAGAAAATGTGAGCCATGCATTACGGGATGGGGCGTTGTTGGTGATCTTGATCGTGGGTGCGTTTTTGCTAAGCGGCAAAGCGACTTTTATTACTGCGGTTACCATTCCCATTTCTCTGGTGGTGACGGTGGTGGTGCTGAGATTTTTGGGGATTTCGTTAAACACCATGACGATGGGTGGAATGGCCATTGCGGTTGGTGCGTTGGTCGATGATGCCATTATCGATGTGGAAAATGTGGTGCGCCGGTTGCGCGAAAGGGCGCGGACACAAATCGAGACCACGACTACCTTGTCGATTGTGTTCCAAGCGAGCAAAGAAATTCGTGGTTCGATTGTGTTTGCCACGCTGATTATTGTGCTGGTGTTTGTGCCGTTGTTTTTTTTGGAAGGGGTAGAAGGAAGGCTCCTGCAGCCGTTGGGCTGGGCTTACGTTGTGTCGCTGTTGGCTTCATTGGTCGTTGCGTTAACGGTGACGCCGGCATTGTGTTCGCTGTTGTTGCCAACAAGCCGGGTTGTTCGAAAGGGAACAGAGCCATGGTTGGTACGTGGTCTACGCCGGGGTTACGAACACGTTCTACGCAACACGATAAAAGTGTGGCCATTTTGGTTGGTTGTGTCTCTAAGTGCAACGATGGTGGCCGGCGATGTCCTGATTGGTGCGGGTCGGACGTTTTTGCCGGAATTTAATGAAGGGGCACTTACGGTTTCGGTGGTCACGTTACCTGGAACGACATTGGAAGAGTCCAGTCAGTTGGCCCATCGGGTGGAAACCATGTTGTTAAAACATCCCGAAGTGGTTGCGACAGCTCGGCGAACCGGACGGGCGGAATTGGATGAACACTCCCAACCCGTCTCGTCTACCGAAATCGAAGTCCGCCTGACTTGGACCGAGCGGAGTGAGGGGGATTTTTTGAGCGCGTTACGCGCTGATTTTGCGGCGGTCGGTGGCGCCAACATCGTAATTGGCCAGCCATTGTCCCATCGGATCGACCACATGTTGTCCGGAACCCGAGCCAATATCGCCGTCAAAATTTTCGGCCCACAGTTGGCGGAACTTAACCGATTGGCAACGAAGGTGGAAGCCGAGATGGCTGCTATCCCCGGCGTGGTGGATCTCAGTATCGATCAGCAAGCCAACATCCCAATGGTCATGGTGCGGCTTGATCGCGACGCGCTAACCCATCATCAACTGCGGGTGCGGGATGTCCTTGAAACCATTGAGACGTTGTTTTACGGGACCCCGGTGTCGCGGGTATTGTCGGGACCCTATGCTTTTGATCTCGTGGTGCGTGGTCCGGAAGATTCGACGGCGGATCTGACCAAAATTCGTGAGACCCACATTCCAACACCGAATGGTGCTTGGGTTCCGCTGGAATTGTTGGCCGACATCCACCGAGATCGCGGCCCAGGACAGATAAGCCGGGAAAACGGTGAACGAAAAATGGTTGTAATGGCCAATGTGGGGGCGGGGTACGATTTGGGAGGAGTGGTTGCGGCTATTCAGGATAGGATTCGCGATAAGATAACGGTAGGTCCAGGATATCACATCGAATATGGCGGCCAGTTTGAAGCGGCGGAAGATGCCGCCGCCACGTTGTCGATATTAAGTGTGATTGTGGTTATCGGTATTTTCTTGTTGTTGTTTGGGGCGTTGAAGTCTGTGCGGGATACCTGGCTGGTTATGGTCAACCTGCCCTTGGCCTTAATTGGGGGTGTTGCCGGTGTCGTTGCATCTGGCGGTGTGGTGTCGATCGCGTCGATGATTGGGTTCGTTACGCTGTTTGGTATCGCAACACGTAACGGGATTATGTTAGTGACCCATATACGGCATTTGGTGGAACAAGAAGGAGTAACTGACTCGGCTCAAGCGGTGTTGCGAGGCGCTTCTGAACGTCTGGTTCCGATTTTAATGACCGCCTTGGCGTCAGGTTTGGGTTTGTTGCCGCTTGCGTTGGCGATGGGTGAGCCGGGCAGTGAAATTCAAGCGCCAATGGCGATGGTGATCCTGTTTGGACTCGCGTCGTCGACGCTGCTCAACATGTTCGTGGTACCCGCGTTAACTCTGCGTTTTGGTTCCGTTAGCCGGCGGAACGCCGCCGTCGCGGTTCACAATGTCGGTTAACGTCTTATCGACACCCGCGGGCAACCCGTTGACAGAATGTGTTGTGTCCTGTTTACTCCCGGGTCGGTATCGCTGGAGGCGTACAATACGATGAACGGTGTTGGAAAATTGTTGGCGACGCTTCGAGGAAAAAAAGGGAAAACGTTGGAAGAAATCGCCGCGTTGACCCGGATTCCTCGCAACAGCCTGGTGTCTTTGGAGGCGGACGCGTTCGATGTGCTGCCCGCCCCGGTGTATGTGAAAGGATTTATCCGGGCCTATTGCCAGGTCCTGGGCGCCGATCCTGCCGAAATGATTCGGGCGTATGAGGCGCAACTGTTTCAGGAAACCCCGGTTGAGTTGACAACGACATTGTTGGTTACCGGTTCGGCCGAGACGAGTCGACCTGAACCGGTGCAAAGTCGATTGAAGCTTGTGCATGCGCTGCTGTTGGTTGTTGCGGCGATTACCTTCCTAATAGCTCTGATATCTTCCAGCAGAACAGACGACGCAGGTCAGGTGGCGTCTACGGCACCGAGAACGACCACACCTGCGGTCCAGGCCGATGCCGATTCCAACGGTTCATCGTTGCAGCGTTGATTTCTTCCGCATCCCGGCGGATTTTGTGGACAACCACCCCTGATTGTTCTTCACCCTTGACAGTTCGAGGCGGCGTCGTACCCCGGCGGAGGTGTGCCGATGAATGGCCGCAAATTACGAATATTGACGGAGACCGTCCAGAAACTCCTGCGCCGAGGTGCCGTTGCCAATATCCAGAAGATGTTGTCGCGCATTCACCCCGCCGACATTGCCGTTTTGTTTCGTCACCTTTCCCAGTCGGAACGGGTCAATTTGTTTCGGCTCGTGCGCAACGTCGACAAACGTGCCGAACTGGTTTCGGAGTTAGATGCCGAACTGCGAGCCGATTTTCTGCAAAGCATTGGTATCGATGAGGCGCTAAAAGCGCTGGAGCGGATGTCTGCCGACGATGTTGCGGATGTGTTACGCAATGTTCCCGACGAGTTTGGGTCGGAGCTACTCGCGAGGATGCACAAAGACGACTCTCTGCAGGTAGAGGGCATTTTGAGGTATGCCGCGGACACCGCCGGCGGTATTATGGTGCCCGATTTTTTTGCGCTGCCGCAGGAAACGACCGCCGAAGATGCGATTGGCCGATTGCGTGCGGCTGTAGACCTTGAAATGGCCTTTTATGTGTATGTGGTGAATGAATTTGAACATCTTGTGGGTGTTGTGTCTCTTCGGCAGTTGGTCATTGCCTCACCGAATACCAGATTGTCCAGCATCATGGAGTCCAATGTGGTCCGTGTGCGAGTCGACACCGATCAAGAAGAGGTTGCGGCTTTGGTATCACGGTACAATTATCTTGCGATACCGGTAGTGGATACTTCGAATAAACTGGTAGGTATCGTCACAGTCGACGACGTTATTGATGTTCTCCACGAAGAGGCCACAGAAGATATCTTACGTATGGCCGGTTCTGCTGAGGATATCACGGAGTCTCGGAGTTTGTGGCGCGGGGTCAAAACGAGGCTCCCTTGGGTAGGTGTGGCGTTTTTGTCGGGTGTCGCGGCAATGTTTATTTTGCAGACATTTGTCGATCTGAGTTCCGGCGCCCTGGGGTTGTTGTTATTTCTACCAATGGTTTTGGGGCTTGGCGCAAACGTCGGAATTCAGTCCTCCACGTTGATCGTTCGTGGTTTGGCCACGGGATTGTTGGCCGAGGGGCGTGGCAGAGGATTTGCCGCTCGCGAAGTGGGGGTTGGGATTGCATTGGCGGTCCTTTACGGGATGCTTGCGGGTGTGGGTGCAATTCTTCACTTTGACCCGGCTCACGGTTGGATAGTGGGCGTTGCGATTACTTTAGCAATGGTCGGTGCGACGTTGGTTGGCGCCATCGCCCCGTTTCTGATGGCGAAAGTCCATCTTGATCCCGCGTTGGCAACGGGACCCGTTGTTCGCGGTGTCGTCGATTTGTTGGGCATCGTGATTTATTTTGCCGTAGCCAACCCGTTGTTTACGACGTCGACCGGTGGGTGAGATGGGCGAAATGCGCGGTTCCGCTGTTATCTTACGTATGACCGAATATGGCGACCGCGATCTTATCGTTGTTATGTTAACGGAGTCGTCCGGCAGAGTAGATGTCATTGCCCGCGGAGCAAAGGGCAGCAAACGGTTTTCTGGTCATCTCGGTTTGTTTTACGTCGTCGATTTTCTTGCGCAGTCGCGCTCGACCGGCGCGTTGGCTACCCTCAAGGAAGTACGCGTAATCAGAGGTTTTATCGGGCTATCGCAGCACCTTGAGCGGTTGGCCACGGCCAGTGTGTTGGCGGAGTCTTTTGTAAAAAGTTCGGTGTCGGAAGAAACCGATCCGGACGCGTTCCATCTGGCGGTGTCTTCATTGGCACGGCTGGACACCTGTGACGCTGAGCAGTGTTTGGCGGTCATGTGTCATAGTGTAGTCCATCTGTTGAGACTACGGGGGGTGTTGGCCGACCTTTGGCACTGTCACCGCTGTGGTGTCGTCCTTGATGGAAACCACCGTGTGGCATTTTCGGTGCCGGATTTGGTCCCGTTTTGCCCGACATGCGTGTCTCGGACCCAGCCACAGTCCTTGATTTCCGGAACAGCGATGCGGTGGCTTCAGACGTGGTACGATCATTGGGATTTGTCGGTGGCGGGGCGGTCGATTCAAGATGGGGTCGTACACCGTGATGAACTTTGGTTCTTATATGACCAATTGTTGCTGCCGGCGTTGATGTCGCTCATCAACGGCCGGATTCAAAGCGCTGCATTTTTGCAGACCGCGATGGGGAGGGGAAGCTCATGACCCAGACTCCGGAACCCCGCTCGGACACGGTTTCGAGCCTACAGTTTCCCTGCAAGGCCTGCGGAGCCAAGATGGTTTTTCATCCGGGGCAAACCGCGCTTCGTTGTGCACACTGCGATTATACTGAAGACATCCCGAAGTCTTCAGAAGAGGTTCGAGAACACTCTTTTGATGACACACCACCCAAGAGCGCGATGACCGGGTACGGCGTGGACCATCGACGGCTTGAGTGCAAACAGTGTGGTGCAACAACAGAAGTTGAACCTCACATTGTAGCCTACCGGTGTGCATTTTGTGCGTCGAACCATGTTGTGCCGCAGGAACAATCCCTTGCGGTACTGCGCCCCGAATCAGTTCTTCCGTTTCGTTTTGAACGTGAACGTTGTCTTGACGTTTTCCGGTTGTGGTTAAACCGGTTGTGGTTTCGTCCAAACACATTGAAAAAACTGGCGCAATCTGGCGACATTCAGGGTGTATATCTACCGTTTTGGACATACGATACCCTAACACAATCCTACTGGACCGCGGAAGCCGGGTATCATTATTACGAAACGGTAACATCAAGGGATTCCAACGGAAAACAAGTGACCCGGCAAGTTCAGAGAACCCGATGGGAGCCGGTGTCCGGTGACCATACTGAGTTTTTTGACGACGTTCTTGTCCAGGCGTCGCCGTCGGCGGATCCATCCATCGTGCGTCGGTTAGAGCCATATCCTACGAAGGAGCTACTGCCGTACAAACCCGATTATTTAAGCGGATTTCTGGCAGAGGACTACCGGTCCGATATGGTGGAGTGTTGGCCGGTTGCCAAGGACCGAATTGACTCTGCTATTCGTGCAGCATGTGCCCGCAAGGTGCCGGGGGATACACAACGTAATCTACGGGTGAACACGGGCTATTACAATCGTACGTACAAATTGTGTTTGCTGCCCGTTTGGATAGCTGCTTATCTATACAACGGCAAGTCTTATGTTTATATGGTTAACGGGGTAACCGGCAAGGTGGAGGGACAGGCTCCGTTGTCGTGGATCAAAGTGATTTCATTTGTGGTTGTGCTTTTGGCGGCGGTCGGGATTATGGCTTATTTTCTGCGGTAATTCTTTGGAGGCTACGATTGGCCGCGTTTGCTTCGGGGCTCTGGGGTCCCAACGTCTGAGACCAGATTGTGACGGCTTGTTGAAACGCCTCGGTTGCCTCGTGCCACCGTTGCAGTCGCTCAAACGCCGCGCCGAGATTGTTCCAAGCCGATGCGACAGAAGGGTGATTGGCACCCAACGCCCTCTCGCGGATAAACAACACCTTCCGAAATGTAGTCGTTGCATCTTCGGCGTGTCCGAGTTGCAATTGAACGAGACCCAGGTCGTTTAACGGGTAACTGGTGTCAACGTGGTTCGGTCCCAGTGTCCGGCGGGCAATTTCCACCATTTCAGTCAGCGGGCTGGCTGCCTGTTCCATACGCCCCGTTGCCATTAGGATGTCTGCACGGGTTGACAAGGCCATCGCTCGGTCCATCGGATCGGCATCATCTCCGAGACCCAACAGTGCCTGGTCGATCATGGTCAATGCTTCATCGGTGCGATTGAGGTCCTTGTAGAGTTCCGAAAGTGAAATCATAGTGCGCAACGACTCTTGATCAAACTCGTCGGGGTCGGTTGCGTGTAACGACGCTTCATAAAGGTGCTGTGCGTCATCAAGGCGATTTTGTGCGTGCGCGATCATTGCAAGATTGGCGAGAGCGCGGACCACGTATGGGTGTCTTGGGCCCAGGTGAGTCCGGTGATGCTCCAGCGCTGATCGGACCAAGGACGCGGCTTCTTCGAGACGACCGGTTTCGTACAGGAGGCCCCCCAGATTTGTGACCGAAGCCGGCCGGCGGTAGTCTTCCGGCGCGAAATCGAGTGATGCTTCCAGCGCAAGACGCAGCATACGTTCTGCGTTTTCCAGATCTCCGCTTTGCACTAACATAAGACCCTGTTCTGTCCAGTCATCCCATGCCATTTTTCTCTCCTCTCGAAGGGCCGCATGTGCCGTCCAGCGACGCCCCAATGGCCATCGTTTAGCTCAACGTCGCATTGGTCGACAGCGATGTCAAACGGCCTTTCGACGCGCAGTCTGGGTGGAGCGGCCAATTTTTTGGCTCGTTGTTACGTGGGTGGTTTTTTTGTGGTTTCATTCCGACTGTTGTCTTGGTAGTCTGCCACCACAAACGAAGTCGGGGCTCATGCGGCTTTAGCCAAAACCGCAACGTCCCGCGATTTTCTGGGGAATACGATGCAGACATGCAGTTATCCCCTTCTCTGGTAACGAGAACGCCGATATGCCCACAAACTTTCGGTTCGTGGTGGTTTGTCGTGCGGTTTGGTAGCTGTGATGTTTTAAAAAAATAGCCATACGGCATGGTTCCGGTGACTTTCGGCCGTGTTGTTTGAAAAAATCTGCAGCATATTCCCAATATTCCTCAGGCTTTTTTGAAACGATGCGGTCGCTGAACCAGGACGGAGACGAATTTTGCACAATGTCTCCG
This sequence comes from Myxococcales bacterium, assembly GCA_013360285.1. Classification (GTDB taxonomy): domain Bacteria; phylum Myxococcota_A; class UBA9042; order JABWCM01; family JABWCM01; genus JABWCM01. The sequence goes on along the minus strand of JABWCM010000043.1, from coordinate 19,797 downwards.
CGAAAAAATGCAGGTTAGACATGAATCCGAAGTTTTTTGCCAATCGTGAGTTTCCGGTCGTTGTATCAAAAACGTATTTCACCGCCATTGCCGCTTCGGTTTGTGCGTTGATGCTCGCCGCCACAGGCGCTGGTGCGGCTAATGCCGCGTGCTTGTCCAAAGCAGGTGATATCAACGGTAACGGACAAACAAACGTCGCCGATGCGCAATGTTTGTTCTTAGGCATTTTGTGGGAACTGGGCGGCAAAGTGGGTAGTGCCCCCACCTGCGTCGCCGGCGGTATTCAAAATGCCGACCTTGATTGCAACAACTCACTTAACGTGACCGACGCAAACATAGTGGTGCAATTGATCTTCGGACTGGCATTAGATGCCGGGTTGGACGCCAACGCCAACGGTTGTGTTGACGTTTGTGAGGTCGGGAGTGCGGTGTGCGGCAACGGATTAACCGAACCCGGCGAAGAATGTGATGACGGCGTTGGCAACAGCGATGTGCTCGCTGATTTTTGCCGAACTTCCTGCGAGTTGCCGGCCTGCGGAGATGGTGTTGTCGACAGCGGAGAACAGTGCGATGACGGAAACGGTGTCGATGGGGATGGGTGTGAAACGGCATGTACTTTTACGGGCGGTGGTTATCCTTTACCGTATGTCGAGCCGTTTACAGCCGGAAGTTTTGCCGCCGTGTCCTGGACGATTGAATCCGATGGCGGTTCTTCGGCCAACAACTGGGGACTTACGGGTTCGGGGCCACTGGGGCCGGATAACCATCCTCGGTTTCTGTACCTCCCAACGGTTAGTAACTTTACAGATCGTATCGTGAGTCCTTATATTAACTGCTCTTCGGCGGTGTTTGTCACGATGCGGTTTGACCAGGCTTTCGCTTTGCCCAGCGCGGTTTCCGGAACCGTGTTGTCGGTACATGTGTCTTCCGATGGTGGAGATACCTGGCAGACCGCCTGGAGCCACAATTCGTCGGCAGGTAACATCGCACCGACAACAACCCAGTTGGATCTCACTTCATACCTTGCCGGTTCAGCGGAAGCCCGTATTGCCTTCCGAATTGTGGGTCCAACCAGTTCGCAGATTACTTATTGGGAAATAGACAATGTCGAAGTTCGCTCCGGTGCTGCACCGGTCCTGAACTCCATCGCCAATGTTTCAGTTGCCGCCGACGATACGGGTGATTTCGAAGTGTCGGCACTCGATTTGGACACCGACGCCGGTGACCTCGTATTCAGCCTGGGCAATGCTCCGTCATTTGTGAGCATTACGAACAATGGTGATGGTACTGCGACTGTGTCCTACGCCCCCGACGCTGGTGACGTCGGAACGTATTCCAACATCGCAGTCCACGTAACCGACGGTCAGTTTATCAGCACAAAAACATTTACCGCTGTTGTGACTGGGGGGGTTGCCGGCACCCCGGCTTACGTGACCATCCGTACTCAGGCGGGCGGTGCAGGTACCGAGGTCAACAACGTGACGATGGTGTCGGGAGGCACGCTGGCCCTTTTTGCGGCAAGTTACGACGCCTTGGGTACGTACACCGGTGATGTGCCGGCGGTGTGGAGCGTTTTAGGCACCTTGAACGCTCTTCCAGCTACTGCCTCGTCAGCTATCGTGTTTTCGCCTACTACTGGGGGTACTTCGGGGCAAATCAAGGCCACTCCGACGAATGGAAGTATCTTGTCGGACACAACGGGTACCATTACGGTCAACGTGCCGCCTCCGGGGGCCTTGGATCTGACCTTGTCCACCGTGTCTGCCGCTCCGTCGGTTCTGTCGGCGAACGGAACAGACAAATCGCTCATCACGGTCAAAGCCGTCGATACAAACGGGTCGCCGCTAACGGGAGCCACCGTCGTCATCAGCGCGACCGCCGGCACGCTGCTCGGGTCTGTAGTCGAAAGTCCGGGTGGACTGTACACCCGCGAGCTTCAGGCGACATCGTCGCCTACAACAGCGATCGTAACCGCCACAGTGGGCGGAACCTTGCTTACCAGCCAGGCCACGGTACAGTTTCAGACCTATATCGACCTAAAAGCTGCGGGGGTGACAACCCTCAATTGTGCCAATTATCCTACCTACCAAGGCGCTAACTTACTGATTCAGGCAACCACGGTAGCCATCAGTTCCGCAGGATGTGCACCGATGGTGTTTGGCGACGTGATCATCGGTACGACGGGAACGTTAACCCAACCCGATGTGCTCGCCGGCCAGGATCATTTTATCGATCTCCAAGTTGAGTCATTTACCATTCAACCGGGTGGTAAGATAGACGTATCCAAAAAGGGGTATCGCGGCGCAAATGGCTCGGCTGACGCTACCGGTTATTGGTATGGAAACACCAAAGTTGGCGGGTCGGATTTGTCGATTGGTGGCGCCCATGGTGGAATCGGCGGACGGGCGCCAAATGGCGTCCAGACTACGGTGTACGACTATTATTACGACCCTCGGTACCCGGGTGCGGGTGGGGGCAAATACAACAACACGTCGACATACCGTGGCGGCAATGGCGGTGGCGTGGTTCGGATCAAAGCGTCGGAACCCTTCGTCAATCATGGGTTGATTCTTGCCGACGGAGAAGATCGTAACCCCGGGGCTGACGAACGCGGCGCCGGTGGTGCCGGCGGTTCTATCAAACTTGAAGCCCCTTACTTCGCAGGCACCGGTACGATTTCGGCGCGCGGCGGCAACGGTCACACTTCATATTCCGGCGGTGGCGGGGGTGGACGGATTGCCATTGTTGGTTTTGACACCCTCGCTGGTAACTTTGCATATGGGGTCGTGGTCTCCAAAGTGACCGCTCAAGGGGGGTTGGGTGTGAGCAACTATAACGGTGGTTCCGGGACCGTCTTTCTGCAGAGCAACACCCAGCAGTATGGCGATTTGGTCATTTGGAATAACAACCAGATTTCGGAAGTGTCTTCGACACCGCTGATTATTGCGCCGTCGGGTGTCATCAGCCTGGTCGATGGTGAAAATCTGACCGACTTCGGCGCATTCTGGACCAACAATTGGTACGCCGGCACCTGGGTGAACCCCAACGTAGCACAAGCGGGCGGCGGATCGGGGCTGAGCACTATCGAGTTATTTAAGATTACCGGTCACGATGTGAATACCATGGTGCTGAGCGGTGGTGTTCCGTTGGCGACGGTCGCCAACGACAACGATGCTTACCGGGGGGTTATGATCCTGGATCGTTTGCATATCGCTGGTCGCGCCAATGTCGGTGTTGTTGGTGACCTGTGGGTGGCAGATGGCGACCTCAATACCAACGGCGGGCCGGCGATGACCATCGGAGGCGGTCTGAAAGCCCTGCAAGTTGATCTGAGCGATATTGATGCCCTCACGGTGGATGGCGGTATCCTAGATGTGACCGAGTTGTACAGTGGGCAAGATAACTCCTATGAGTTTACTACTGTGGTCAACAATGGCGGCATCGCCAAACCGACGATTTTTGCCACAAGTATCAATGCGACCAACAGCACCGTCGTTGCCACCAACGTGTTTGCTTCGGGGGCGGCTACATCCAACAACACCAGTTGGACCGTTACCGACATGGAGGCGGACTCACTCAATATCACCGGGGGCAATTCGACAATCGGTGACTTGATCTTGGCGCAGAACTTATTCGGGAACGCTCCTACCATGACGCTCGGTACCCTGGTGGCGGGCACCGACATCGTTTTTGATAATGCTGCAAACATCACGATGAAGGATGCGCTTGTTCAAGCGGGAAATCTTGTCGAACTGAAAGGAACCGCCAATTTGACCCACGAAAAGATGATCAAAGGTGGGCCGATTGAGCGGGTGCACATTGTTACAAAGTTCCTAAAAATTGGAGCCAATGCGAAGATCGACGTCTCCTCTCGCGGTTACTTAGGCGCAAACGGGGCGGCCGATGCGTTCGGATTTTGGTACGGAAATACAACGGATGGAGGTGCCAACGCATCTCACGGCGGAACCCATGGTGGACTTGGAGGTTACGCAGCAATCGCTCACCTTTACGGGTCGGTGTTTACGCCCACGTTCCCGGGTGCCGGCGGCGGCAAATACAACAACTCGGCGACGTATCGCGGAGGCGACGGGGGCGGTGTTGTACGGATTCAAGCGTCCACTTCCGTATTGGTGGACGGAAAAATTCTAGCCGACGGTGAGTTACGAAACCAGGGTTGTTGTGATGAACGGGGTGCTGGTGGTGCCGGCGGAAGCATCTGGATTACCACGAAACATCTCGGCGGAGCGCTGACTGGTAAGATAACAACCAACGGCGGTGGTGGCTCGACGTCGTATTCCGGCGGCGGTGGTGGTGGACGTATCGCGGTAGACGGGCTCACCGGTCGCAGCGGTGCGTTTGGTGGTTCTGCCGTGGTCAACGGGCTCGAATCCAAAGGTGGCGTTGGCGTCAGCAACAAAAACGGTGGTGCCGGGACGATTTATCTCAAAACGTTGACCGAAACTTATGGACAGTTGATAGTCGACAACGAAGGTCAACTGTCCGATCCCGAGTCGACTCCGATTCCGTCGATACCGCAAGGCACGGTCAGCTCAGTTGCGGGCACGTCGTTGTTTGATTTTGGTGCCGGTTTGTTGCCCACCCGCTACGATGGGTCGTGGGTCAATCCGGACGTCAATCAGGCGGGACCCAACAGTCCCCTGTTGGGTCAGCAATTATTCTATGTTACCTCCCACTCCGCTACGGAATTTGTCACAAGCGGATCGGTACCGCTTAGCACCATTGCATCTCCAGGCGAAACCTATCGAGGTATCTTACCGCTGGATCGCCTCGAAGTTCGCGGAAAAGCCAACATGAGTGTTTTGGGTGACCTGTTGGTGTTGTCCGGCGACATTACGGGTACCGAGTTGAACACGATGAAACTCGAAGGTACGATGAAGGCCAACATCATTGACCTCAATACCGTCAGCAAGTTTGATATTTTCAACGGCGGTATCATCGCGGAAATCGTTTATGGTGGCGGCGGCGCGAGCGACTTTGACTTTGACTACATTGTCACGAACGGAACGGTCGATTTGCCGGTCATCCAAGCCAAAAACATGTCGCTCAACAACTCGATCATCAACTCTGGTGACGTGACGGTTGATACCAACTTTGCCGCAACCGGTGGTACGGTCAACGTCGCCAATATGTTGGTGGGGGGAACCACCAGCTTCACCGGTGTCACGGCGACAACCGCGACCATTAATTCAACTGGTACGATTACCTTTAACGGTGGAACTGGTACGATCGGGAAGTTGCTGAGTGGTGATGACATTAACATTGGTACATCGGCGACTGTGACGATTACCAATACCGATGTTCAGGCGGTGGACGCAGTGAATGTTTCCGGCACCGCGACGCTTACGCATTGTAAGACGACCAAAACTGCAGTATGTAAATTAACGATTGCTTCAAATAGTTTAACGGTTGGTTCGACCGCGTTTATCAACGTGTCCAGCAAAGGTTATTTGGGTGCCAACGGCGCCGCCGATCCTGCTGGGTATACCGTTGGAAACACCACCGTAGGTGGGGCGGCGGCTTCCGTCGGCGCATCTCATGGTGGGGTGGGTGGTTATGGCTCCAACGCCGAAGTATACGGAACATTTTTGGCCCCTGTGGAACCGGGTGCCGGCGGCGGAAAGTACAACAATACCGCGACTTATCGAGGTGGTGATGGCGGCGGTGTTGTCCGCATCAACGCAACCGCGTTTGTTGCGATCGACGGAAAAATTCACGCCGATGGTGAGTTGAGAAATCAGGGCTGTTGCGACGAACGTGGTGCCGGCGGGGCTGGCGGCAGTGTGTATATTACCACCGGTCAGTTGGGCGGAAATGGTAAGATAACTGCGAATGGCGGCGGCGGCAGTACATCTTATTCCGGCGGCGGTGCGGGTGGACGCATTGCGGTGACCGGCTTTACGAGTTTGTCGGGTATTTTTGCCAATCCCAACACGGTGAATTCGTTGGAAGCCAAAGGTGGTATTGGCGTCAGCAACAAAAACGGCGGCGCCGGCACGATCTACTTACGCAGCGCCTCACAATTGTATGGTGATTTGATCATCGACAACGAATCACAGTTGTCGGACAACTTCTCCACGTTTATTCGAGTTACGCCGGAATCCCAGTCGACCACGATATCAGGTGTCACGCTGACAAACCTTGGTGCTGTGTGGCAAACCGATATGTTCAAAGGGCTTAGGGTTAACCCCAACGTCAACCAGGTTGGTGCGTCTGCCGGTGTGTGGTCCCAGGCGTTGTTCTCTGTTACCGCCAACTCGGCCAATACGTTGACGTTGGCTGGAAGCCAGCCTCTGGAATCCGTCGCGAACTCGGGTGATACGTATCGTGGCGTTTTGGCGTTGGACAACCTGGAAATTCGCGGAGATGGCCGATTGGAGGTCAATGGTGACGTCGCGGTACAATCCGGTGATTATGCCACCAACAACAGCACCACGTACGCGTCGTCGGGCCTTCTCAAAGCCAATTGGTTGGATCTTAAAAACGTAACAACCTTTTCGTTCACCAACGGAGGTTTGGATGTCAAAAAAGTGTTCTCCAACGGAACGGACGCCTATGGCTTTGCCCATACGCACAGCGGTGGTTCGTTGACGGTGCCGGCGATTTCTGCGGCAACGTTGAATCTTACGAACGTTGCCGTGACGGCTACTACGGTGGATGTCACAGGTGCTTTGACCACCAGCGGCGGTTCCATGACAACCGGCAACATCACCGTCGGTACCAACGCCTCGTTTACGAATACGTCGCTCAACAGCGGCGACCTGTCGACTGGAGGTAACTTAACGATTTCGGGTGCAAACTCGTCGATTGATAGGTTACTGAGTTCACAAAACATCACGATAGGCGGCAACGCGGTGGTTACCATTCGTAAAGACTCCGTGACCGCGAGCGATACAGTGACGGTGACGGATACCGCCACATTGACGCATTGCGATACCCTTCCGGGTGGATCCGAATGCAAATTGGTCATTACCGCGGATGGCATGGTGGTGGGAGCAAACGCCGCAATCGACGTTTCCAATCGAGGATTTACGGGTGCAAATGGGGCCGCAGATGCGGCTGGATATAGCATCGGCAACAGCGTGGCAAAAGGTGCCGGTGCGTCTGTTGGCGGGAGTTATGGTGGAACAGGTGGCTACGCAGGGGCGGACAGGGTTTATGGCCGCTTTGATGCGCCAATGACGTCCGGAGCCGGCGGGGGCAAATACAACAACTCTGCAACCTATCGTGGCGGCGACGGCGGCGGCGTGGTTCGTGCTATCTTAGCGTCTACCGCGGTCATCAACGGAGAAATCCGCTCCAACGGTGAACTTCGTAATCAGGGATGTTGCGACGAACGTGGCGCGGGTGGCGCCGGCGGCAGCATTTGGATTACCACCCCAATTTTGAGCGGTACCGGCAAAATCAAAGCTTTGGGCGGCGGAGGCAGCACGTCTTACTCGGGCGGCGGCTCAGGAGGACGGATCGCCGTCACAGGTGTGACAACATTGGCCAACAACTTTGCTCCCGCGGCGTTTGCGAACAACGTGCTGGCTTATGGCGGCGTCGGCGTGAGCAATAAAAATGGCGGTGCGGGGACGATCTACGTGCGTACTTCGACCCAAAGTTACGGGGCATTGATCATCGACAATGCCAGCCAGATTTCGGATGCCAATACCACGCCGGTGCTGGTGGCACCTGGCGGCACCGTGACCGGTATTACTGCAACATCCATGACCGACTTTTCGGGTACCTGGAACGCCAACGATTACGCGGGCACGTATTTGAACCCAAATATCGGCCAAACGGGTGCCGAAACCGGCCTACAAACCATCGAATTGTTTGCTGTCACCGCCAATACCAATGACACAATGACCTTGTCAGGTGGCGTTGGCGCAAACACCATTGCCAATATTGGCGATACCTATCGCGGAGTTTTGGTTCTGGATCATTTGGATGTTCGGCGCCGTGCCCGGGTGAACGTCCCTGGCGACATTTTGGTGTTGTCTGGTAACTTAGGGGCTGCTTCCCCCGCAACGTGGACCGTCGACGGCGACTTAACCGCCAACATCGTTGACTTGAACCTATCGGACGCCATTACGGTGACCAACGGTATCTTTAGCACATCGGAAGTGTTTTCCAACTCCATGCCTGATTTCGCGTTTGCGTACTCGTTTAACCAAGGCGGAATCGTCGAAGGGCTCATTGATGCGACGACCATTGCCGGTACGGGTGCAACGTTGACCGGTGGCGCGACAGATGCAACGAGCATCAACGTGTCGAGCGGTACGTTCAACCTGGGTGATACCTCGGTAAGCGGCAATGTTACACTGACTGGCGTCAGTGGAGCGTTTGGAGATCTTTCCTGTGCCAACTACTCGGGCAGTGGCGGAAACTTAACCGTTGACACATTGTCGGCGACTGGAAACGCGACAGTCGCTGGGTCTGCGGTGCTTACAATCAACGACACAGACGTGACCGTGGGCGGTATCTTAACGGTGTCGGATACGGCAAACCTAACCCATTGTGCCACAAACGCTTCGAAAGTATGTAAGTTGGACATCAGCACCTCGGAACTTTTCGTGGGAACCGGGGCTACAATTGATGTGTCGACACAAGGTTTCTTGGGCGGGAGTGGCGCCAACCTTCCCTATACGGTGGGCAACAGTACGACCAACTCAGCACCCAATTCGTGGGGTGGAACATATGGCGGCCAGGGTGGTTACGACACCGTTGACCGGTATTATGGGCAACTGTTTGCTCCGACCGAGCCCGGCGCCGGCGGTGGGAAATACAACAACACCGCGACATATCGCGGCGGCGACGGTGGCGGCGTTGTTCGGATTGTCGCTGTTACTTCGGCGGTGGTTAACGGCTCCATCCGTGCCAACGGGGAGTTGAGGAACCAAGGTTGTTGTGATGAACGTGGCGCCGGAGGTGCCGGTGGGTCGATCTGGCTCACGACGCCCGTACTGAGCGGTACGGGGCTTATTCAGGCCAACGGTGGTGGTGGCAGCACGTCATATTCCGGCGGTGGTGGTGGTGGCCGTGTCGCGATTACAGGAGTCAGTAACTTTGCCGGTAATTTTGCGCCCAATGTTATCGCAAACAACGTACAAGCGTTTGGCGCCACCGGTGTCAGCAACAAAAATGGTGGTGCCGGGACGGTGTACGTCAAGTCCGCCGGCCAATCCTATGGGTCGTTGATCGTCGACAACAACAACATGATCACCGACCCGCAATCTACCCGATTACCTGTGGTTGCTCAGTCCGTGGTGACCGCCATCGACGCGGGCAGCTTGACCGACTTTGCAGCCAACTGGTGGGTTGATGATTACGTAGGTACGTTTGTCAATCCCGACGTGACCCAACCCGGAATGGTGACTGGTCTGACCACCGCGAATCTTTACAAAGTGACCGCCAATACCACCAACAAAGCTACTGTTTCCGGACTCCCTGCCATCAATACGGTCGCCACGGTTGGCGACACATACCGTGGTGTGTTGATTTTCGACACATTGGACATCCGAAACAAAGCTCGCGTTAAGTTAGCCGGTGATATGTTGGTGCAAAGTGGTAACTTTATCAGCCCGACGGCTGATACGTTGACCGTGGGTGGTGACTTCGAGGTCAACGTGCTCGATATCAACAATACCGACAACGTTACCGTGGCCAACGGAAGTGTCCTCGCCGCAGAAGTCTTTTCAAACCAATCGGCTAGCCAACCACTTGGACTCACGTTGAATACATCAAGCTGGCAGGAAACGGCACTTCACGCGACCTCTCTGTCAACCACCAACTCTACGATTACGACTGGAGACGTAGAAGTGTTGGGTAATGCAACGATTTCAGGCGGCACCCTGTCTACTTCTGACTGGACTGTGGGCGGTGATATCGCATTGACGGGTGTCAGCGGTACCATTGGAGATATTTCGGCATTAAACTTTACCATGAGCAATGGTTCGTTGACCGCGGATACGCTTACGACTGCCGCCGCAGCATCGTTAACCGGCAACGCGGTATTAACCATCGCTCAAGACTCGGTCAGCGTTGGCACATTGTTGACATTGAGCAATACGGCTCAGTTGACCCACGTCCCATGTACGACGACGACGATATCCCGGCTGCTTGTTGATGCGGATTCGATTGTGGTGAACTCCGGTACCAAGATTCAAGCCAACGGCAAAGGATTTGTGCCGGGTAACAACGTAAGCGCTCAGGGGTATACGTTTGGTAATGTAACGACCGGCGGCGCGTTAAATTACGTAGGTGGTTCACACGGCGGACGTGGAAACAAAGGTTCTTCAGGCAATGTGGTTCCCAACAGCTACGGCAGCGTGTATGAACCCAATCTTCCCGGCGGCGGTGGTGGGCGATACAACGCGTCGGCGTCGGAGCGAGGTGGTTATGGCGGTGGAGTTGTTCGCTTGGATGCGGCAACCAGCGTTGTGATTCATGGTACGGTGGAGTCCAATGGTGAGAACGGATCGAGCAATGGTGCGGGCGGCGCCGGTGGGTCGGTGGTTATCGACACGGCATCGTTGACGGGAACCGGGCAAATCAATGCTATCGGTGGCAATGGCGGCGTAAGTTACTCCGGCGGCGGCGGCGGTGGGCGGATCGCTCTGCTCAACGCGACCGTGATGGCGGACAGTTTTGTTCCGGCAACCATCTGGAACAAAGTAAAAGCCTATGGAGGGTTGGGTTGGAGCAGCGTTTACGGTGGTGCGGGCACTATTTTTGTGAAACAATCCGGCGCTTACGGTGATTTGACCATCGACAACAACAACTTCAACTCGTTCGCCAATTCGACGGAATTGCCGGTTGTGCCGACAGGAACCAGCACGTCGTTTCCGCCAGGAAACCAGCTCCAGGACCTCACCCAGTCTTGGAACCCGGATTTTTATTTGGGAAGTTATCTCAGCCCCAATACCAACCAGGGAGGTACGCCGCGGCTTAACGATGACACTTTCTTTGCTATCTTAACGCACAACAACAATACGTTATCGCTTTCCGGCAATCCCGGAGCCGTAGCCAGCCCAGGGAATACCTATCGTGGTGCTCATGTGTTTCGGAACTTGGAAATCCGCAACAAAGGTTTGTTACAAACCAACGGGGATATCTATGTTGTAGAAGGCGACATCAGCTCCAACAACACGACGTCGTTTGTTCTCGGTTCAGGGTCAACTATGGTAGTCAACATCTTGGACCTCAACACCGCCACCAAGAGTGGCGCGGGTACGGTGACCGGTACTGTGTACCCATAATTCCGGTCTGCGGCGGATTTCTCACAAGATTGAGGCTACGAGCACCGATCCGCGAGCATTTTGGGGGAGGGTAGACCTTGTGTTGTCTTCAAAACATACCCCAGAGGATGTATGTTTAGTCGGCATGATGTCTTTTGAAGGTCGGTAATTTAGCGTTGGGCTTTGTACGTCCGAATAACGGTTGTGTGCCAGGAGGCGGAGGGGGAAAGTCGATCCAACCCAGCCTATTGGCACCCCAGGCCGCTGCCAGACCTGCGACAAATCCGCTGACGTGAGCCATGTAACTGACTCCATCGGCAGTTCCAAAAAAAAGTGAAAAGACCTGGACAGCAAACCACAGAGGAATTGCGAACCAGGCATGAACCATGATTGTTCCGGTGTAGAACCTAAAGGTAAAGATCCACAGAAAATAAAAGATCCGAATTTCCAGGTTTCGTGCAGACGGCAAGATCGCTCCCAACAGCCCGGAAATGGCTCCGGACGCTCCCACCAACGGGACCGCGCTGTCGGGTGTCAGCATGTGTTGGCCGATGACGGCGGCGCAGCCGGTTATCAGGTACAGTCCAAAGAATTTGCCCCTTCCCCACACATCTTCGAGCACCGTACCGGCAAGCCACAAAAAAAGCATGTTGCCAATCAAGTGAAGCCAACCACCGTGCATGAACATGGATGTGAACATGGTTTCGATAGTCCGAAACTTAGGGCGGTAACCCAATCGGATCCACGGAAATTGCTGGATGGTGTCGTTGAGTTCCGCAAGGGCACCTTCGACGAGTGGATCCGGAGTTCGTTCCCCCGACAAGTCGCACGTAGGTAGCGCCCACTGGTCCATAACCATAGCCACCCAGACTTGTTCTTCGTTTGTGCACGTGTCCTCAGGAGCGGCCTGAAGCGCCGATTGCAACAGTTGGGCGGCCGCTTCAATACGCTGCTGAACACGATTGTGCACACTCAAGGTCCAAAACCAAACCGCAATACACACAACAATCAACGTGATTGTGACCCAAGGAAACTCTTTGACGGACTTGGAGTGGGCGATTGGGATGATGAGCATGAACGTATCACCTGGTTGCGACTAATGGTTACCATTGGACTGTCCCGAGCCAATACTAGAGGGCAATACGATGTGGCGACGGGATGGTTGACAGTAGACCGGGGTAACTTGTTACGTCAAGCGTTTGGATGTGGCTGATTATGGTGAAAACACGGCGCTTTCGTGTGGTGTGGCGTGACTTGAGTGACTTGAGCCGGGGCGTGGACTTGTTTAAGGATTCACGCTGGGAAGACAACTTGTGGTTTGGGGTACACAGCCGTTAGGCGATTTGCTTCCCTTTGATGCCATGCCGCTGATAACACAACTGGTGTTCTCAGAAAAGTTATGCGGCTTATACAGCGTGTACGTATTTGCGGCGATACACACCTCTCCGTTGGCAGTGATGTCACCGGTCGCGACAAAGTCATTGGTGACTGCAATGGTTACGTTACCTGACCCCGACAGCCCAGATGCTTGCCGGAGTATCATGTTGGACGTTTGCACCATGACGTCACCTGCGGTGGTGATGTCGCCGTGCCAGTCGGTACCTCCACAGCCGAGAGCCAGGATCGATACATCACCTGTGTTTGTGATTTGGCTGGCCTGCCGGAAAAGGAACTCGCCGGCGGTAATCCATACGTTGCCGGCATTGATGAGGTCGCCATGGTAATCCAAGGTCTCTCCAGCCGAAAAAGTCACTGCACCGGTGTTTGTTAACTTAGCTGCTTGGCGAAAGATGAGTTTGTCTGACGCGACCAACTCAACGTTACCGGGGTTCAAGAAGTCCCCATGCAAATCGATTTCGGCGGAGTGGATAGTCACGGCGCCGCCGCTGGAGGAATGACGGGTAACTTGGCGGATCGTCGCTTTCTGTGGTGCCTCAATACAATAGGCTCCGGCGAATTGCACACCGCCGTGGTCGTCGACCTCGGGCGCCTCCATGACCCATGCCGCCACTTCGCCATCAATATCAATACCTTGACGTATTATCACCTTTTCTTTTGCCCGTAACTCCACCCTTCCTGACGCTTGAAAAGTGCCGGATAGATCCACTTCCGCAGCAGCCATAAAGACGTGTGTCATCCCGGTCAATGACGCCGACGCACGTACCTTTATCTTACACGCGGTATTGACGTTTAACTCGGTATTGGGAAGAGCCACGTCTCCCTTTAGGTCCAAATTTGTGATGGGATTCGCTGCCCAAGCAATCAACCCCGCAAGGTTATCAACCTGTGTTGTTGCACAATTGGGTACCCCCTTTTTAACTGGAACAGCCGGTGGTTGGCTACGGTACAGATCCTCGTTGTCGTCAGCGCAGGTATCCACAACGTTTATGTGAATGGTTTTGATAATAATATTACCTGAATCATCGGTTGCCATCACGTCGACCGCATGAGTACCCAGCGCAAAGATATGGGAAAGTGTGAGCCCGATCCCAAGCGGTGTATTCCCTTCACTCCAATACGCAATCACGGAATTGTCGCACGTATCGTTTACGGTGGCCGATAACGTTACCAACGTACCGGACGCATGTTCAAGGGGGACTGTCACATCCTCGGAAACGTTGAGGATGGGCGAAGCGGTGTCTTGTACTGCAATGCAGCGATCGGCGACCGTGCCGTCATGTGCATTACATGTGTAATACAACGCCTGATTGTTGCTGCCGTCTCCGCAGGTATCCTGGCCGCCGGTTATCGTGTTGATAAGCAACCCGTCGGCACAAATCCAGTCATTGGCTGTGCAAACGCCACCTCCGGAAGTGGTTCCCGAATCTAGGCAGGTGTCGGCCGGCTCGGTTATTCCGCCGACGACACATTCGTTCCCAACAAAATTACATTCGTACCACGTGAGAGACGGAGCGTCGGCCGTTCCGGAACATGAATCTTCACCGGTACTTTCGATACCGATGCACATTCCGGCGGCACATAAATAATCCGTTGCACTACATAAACCACCGCCAGAAACAGTGCCTGAGTCATCGCAGGTATCCGTGCCGCAATACTGAAGCTCCAACTCGCCGTTGGTACATACCGCGAGTGTTGTGTCGTCAAGACAGTCGGTGTCTCCGTCACTCATACATTGATCCCCAAATAAACAGGTCTGATCGTGATGCAGTTCGGGGCAGGGATCACAAACGTCACCTATTCCGTCGTTGTCGGTGTCAAGCTGATCCGGATTGGAGATTTCCGGGCAGTTGTCTCCTGCTCCGCATAAGCTGTCGCCGTCGGGATCATCTGCGCCACCGTATGGGCAAAGATCGCATGGATCGCCTACTCCGTCGCAGTCGCAATCGTGCTGGTCTGAGTTTTCAGTATCCAGGCAGTTGTCCACATCACCACAAATACCGTCTCCGTCTCCGTCAAAACTCGGATCGGCCGGATCCAAACTACACACCGATGTCGGGAATACAGGCGTAGGTGGCTGGATCACTTGACCACCCGCCGGATCGATGGATCGCACCAGCACATTGTCGATCCAAATCTGTTCGTTGGCTTCGCTGGCCGTGACGGCCACTCGGATACTTACGAAGGTGGCGCCCATAGGCAACGGGATCGTCAACGACTTGTATCCGGCGGTTGAAGCACGGATGGCCGTTCCGTTAAATGCCGTCAGAATTGGCCCAAAGTTGGTCACCACTGTCACAACAAGCCCCCTGTCCGCGGTCTCGAATTCCAGCGGGGCCGGAGAGGTCCATCGCAATGCAACTTGCGCAGCAGTTAGCCCTGTTAAATCAACGTCTTCAAACAAGATGCTTGCTGTTAACTGAGTTGTGGGTGCACCGGCTCCCCAAAAAGCCAGGGCCTGTTTTCCGGAGTCGGGAAAGATGCCGGGCAGCGCGGGTGTAGAAAACCCAGCTCCAACCACTCCGATACGTGTTGCGCCGACGGCCGCAATAAAATCAAGTTCATCACAATCGTCAGGGATGCTTGATGATGTACCTGGCGTGTCAAATTCGAAGCCCGTACCGGCGATGCCGTCGTATGGGAAAACCGGTGCAAGAGGATCGTTGGACAACGTATCCAGTTCAGCATCGGTTAACGTTGGGTCGAGTGAAAGAGCAAGGCGATCCACAAAAAAGCCGTCGTTTTCCGGACTAAGCACCAGGGTGAGCAATTGCGCCGTCGACGTGACAACGTAGGGAATCGCTACTTTTTTCCACCCATATGTCGGAGCTGTGTTTCCCGCGACAAGAAACCGCGCCGGTTCTCCCGGAGTTGCCGACACATACACTTTTTCCTTTGTCGGCTCCGAAGCCCGGTTCCGGATATACAAACTGTATGTTCCGGGTGTTTGTATTTGAATTCTATATATTAACTTAGCAGCAACGAGCCCAAAACAACCCGTCGTGAGTGACGGCGATGCTCCGAAAGCGAACCCAGCGTTGGCGTCGGCGTCGGTTACGGGCAGCCACTGGCAGTTGGGGTCGACGGGATTTTCGACCACCGGTATGGAAGTCGTTTCCGCTTCCCAAGCGACCGAATCCGAAAACGGCGCTTGTTGCACCACCAGGTCGGGTGGATCAACGGGTTCGCAGGTCCAGCCGGCATTTTTGTGAGCCTGAACATCCAGTTCTGCATACTCACCGTTCTGCCGCCAGGTTGCATCGTCGTTGCTCACAAATTTGCGTAAATAACCTTCGGCTGCGATCCCTGTCACCGTTTTCAGTTCTCCTTCTTCAAACCATCCGAGGCTAACAAGGGATTGAGACGGATAAATGTCGTAGCCTATGTATCCGGCAGCCCCCGTGTTCAACACGGTCAGTTGAAACGTATCCGTACATTCCAGGCAGGTTGTTGTGGAAACCGAAGGCACGGGAATGCAGTTGGCGTACGCTGCGCTGTTTATGGCCACTACGGCCGACAACACTGCAAGAAGTCCGGACAGGGGTTTCCAGCAATGATTTCGTATGAGTATTAAGTTAGCTCGTTGTTGATTTTTCATGACATCCATCCTGCGGCAAAGATGGACCTCGACCTTTGAATATCGCCAGAACCACTGAGAAATATTCACGGCCGGGTTCCACCAGGTTGGTACGTTCAGCTAACAGGAATACGAGGTCCGAATCCAGTCTCAAACATTGTGTAGTTGCAATTAACGGTTACAAACATGTCGGAAAAATGAGGGCGCTAAGTGAATTGTTGATTCTGGGTTGTAATCGATAATCGTCGGTAAATAAATAATAATTATATGCTTCATGTCTGTTTTTAACCTTTTGCCTCTCCGAGGCATAATAGCGACCACATAAATTGGTTACAGAAAGTCGCAGCGAATGAAGGGTGTACGTTCGTCGACATAGAAGGAGAAGATTCTGATTAAAAGTAGCGATAATTGGTTTTTATTGGCATTTTGTTATCAATATTCACCACTGTTCGATTCAAAAGATTAGTCAACATGTTTTCTGTGACATGAACTGCCGAAATCATTTCTTTTTGCGGTTGCTGAATTTCCATCTACAAAAGAATAGTGTCGACCCTGGCACACTGTAGACTTCTGCTTTTGTCGTATACGGGTGATGGTACCTTCGGAACATTTGCTGGAGGTTTCAGATGGCACTTCGACGTGGATTCTCGGTTTGTTCGTGGTGGTGTTGGGTAGTGGTAATTGCTGCGCAAGTCTTGACGTGGGATTCAGAAGCCAAAGCGGATTGTGGTGGGCTTACGTGTGACATCACCGGGTCCGGTATATGTGATGTTGCCGATGTGCAATGCCTTATTTTGGCGGTGTTGGCCGAATTGGCGGCGGCACCGGCTCCGGGTTGTGTTGCGGGGTCTTTTCAGTCGACTGACTTGGATTGTTCCGGTGTTACCAATGTTTCCGATGCGCTGGTTGGTATCGTATTGACCATGGGTCAACCGTTGGCGAAAACGATGGACAACAATGCCGACGGCTGCCCGGACACGTGTGAGTCTAATCCACCGCCGTCTGGGGTGGTCACCCCCTACCCAATCGTTTTTGTGACCCAAGTGCCGGTTACCGGCTTTGCGACCGTGTTGTCGACCTTTGCAAACCATGAAGCCGGTATTATGCGTGCTCCACGTGGTGGCGACCTGTGGATTCGTTATCCGGATGGCAACCTGCGGAATTTGACTCTGGAGGCCGGCTTTGGTTCGTCAGAGGTGTTTCAGGGTGCCACCGCGATCGCCGTACGTGATCCGGAGAGTTTTTGGGATGGCAACAAGGTTGTTTTCAGCATGGTGGTCGGCGCTCCCAAAAAACAATACGATTACTCAAGTTATAAATGGCAACTGTATGAGGCGACTGGTTTGGGGCCTACGGATACGGTCGTCATTACAAAAGTGGAGAAACAACCGGCCACTTATAATAACATAGAGCCTGCTTATCTGAGCGATGGTAGTATTGTTTTTACCAGTGATCGTCCTCCCTTGGGCTTGGAACACACCTATCCACAGCGTGAC
Organism: Myxococcales bacterium; assembly: GCA_013360285.1. Classification (GTDB taxonomy): domain Bacteria; phylum Myxococcota_A; class UBA9042; order JABWCM01; family JABWCM01; genus JABWCM01. The sequence continues at coordinate 2,083 of JABWCM010000043.1, read as the reverse complement.
GAATATGAAAGCACGCCTGTCGTGACCGGCTTGTGGCGTCTCGATCCCCAGACCGGTGATCTTTCGCTGTTGGAACACTCGCCGAGCGGCGCATTTTCTCCGATGGTCGATCAGGCAGGTCGTATCGTGTTCACAAAGTGGGATCACCTTGTTCGTGATCAGCAGGCCGATCAAGACAACTTTGGCACTGGAGCCTACGGGGCGTTTAATTGGTCCGATGAATCGGCTTCTGCCGTGCCGACGCCTTCCACCGAAGAAACCTTTCCAGAAGGGCGGGAATCAAATTACCCGGAAAATATTGCAGCAGGGGTTGCGGGACATAACTTCAACCACTTTCTCCCTTGGGAAATTCGCCAAGACGGAACGGGTGAGCAAACGTTGAACCACATTGGACGCCACGAGTTGGGTGCGTCGTATACCGACGGGAGTTTTGTCAATGATCCCAACTTGATAGCGTCTTCGATTACGTTGGCCGACACCAGTCTGAAGGCAAATACAACGTTGATTCCCGGATCCGGGGGGTTATTTCATTGGCGTGAAGATCCATGGATACCGGGACGTTATCTTACCACCCATTCGCCGGAGTTCGCATACAATACCACCGGCGAAATACTCAGTTTGTATGCTCCGCTGGGTCTGACGGCGAAATGGGTTACATTGACGGCGGTTTCCCACCCGCCGGGCCAGAGCGCAGGCGATCCCGACAGTGTCGGGCGATATCGTGATCCCCTTCCACTGAGCGATGGCGGGTTGATCGCCGTGTCGACACCCAAAACAACGGAAGATGCCAATGTCGGGTCCTCCTCCAAACCAAAGTTCAACCACGATTTGCGGCTCCGGAAGATGGTTCAACAGGGTGATTTGTGGATTCCGGGCGAGTTTCTGACCCCGGGAATCGCCCGAACTGTTCAATATTGGCAACCCGACTACTTGGTGGAGCAGTCGGGATTGTTGTGGGAACTCAGCCCGGTTGAACTCCGACCCAGGGTTGCCCCGACCGATCCGCCGCCGCCCGAACTGTCGCCTGAAGACTCCATTTTTGCTGCCGTAAATGTAGACCAAGAGGTGTTTAGGCAGTGGCTTTTGGCCCAGGGACTGGCGCTGATTGTCGGTCGAAACGTCACAACCCGCGATGAAGCGGATCGCCAACAACCTTTTAATCTGCGGGTGCCTGGCGGAGTTGAAACGGTGGGCGCTCCCGGCAAAGTATATGATGTCACACACCTACAGGTGTTCCAGGGTGACCTTATCCGGGGTTATGGAGGCGTTAATAACCCGTCCCAAGGCCGCCGTGTGGTGGCTCAGCCGTTGCATGACGCCAATGCACAACCCTACACCGATTCCGAAGGACTCCCCGGCAGTGTCAAACTGGCAGCAGACGGCTCATTTGCTGCTTTGGTGCCGGCAACCAGAGCGTTGTCGTGGCAACTGGTGGCCCCGGACGGTACTGCGGTGGTCCGTGAACGTAACTGGGTCAGTTTTCAACCGGGTGAAATAAGGGTTTGTGGTTCTTGTCACGGCGTCAATACCGTTGACCAAGCCGGACAGCCCCCACCGGAGAACCCCCCGCTTGCGCTCATGAACTTACTAAACCAATGGAAAACCCTTCAGCCTGGCGACAACTGATCGGGAAGTGGCTATTTCCGCTGACACTCCTTGTAAACTTGACGAAAACCACAGTTTTAGAGAGCCTGCTCACATGATGTTGTAACGTGCCGATCGGTTCACCATTTGGTGACCGGTTCGCAACATAGTCGACTATTGCTGTGACCGATTTATTGTTGGTTCACCCGATTAAACCGGGATATGGGCATGACCATTCAGGCTTCTCCTTTGTCTCCATCGGCATCGTCGGTTTCTGTCCCGGCGTCCACCGGGCCGAAAACCCGGGCATTGACCACACGCACTCTCGATTTCTGGTTGCTGGGTGGTATGAGCCTTTTTATTTGGGCGGGTGCGCACATCGGCAATGTGTTTAGAGAAGATAGTTGGGCGTTTAGCCACCATTTTAACAACTTTTTGGCATTATCCGGAAGTCTCGCGTTGTTGTGCAACTATCCACACTTTATGGCTTCGTATCACT
>JABWCM010000316.1 GCA_013360285.1 Myxococcales bacterium | reverse complement strand
ATCAACGATGCCTACGTAGGTGCAATTGGGGAATCAGATGTCACGAAAAAAAAGGACGCAGACGATCTGGTCAACAACGCGGTTCGTTGAACGGATACTATCAGCGACACCACTGGTGTTTTCGGTGGCTCCGGCGTTTCTGCCATGGCCTTGGCACCGGCCTCCATCAGCATTTCAAGCGGGTCGACATGGAGCGCCAAGGCTTCCTTGGCACGACGACCTTCTTCTACCCGCTTCCGCCGTGCCCTTTGCTCCCGTATCGCCGCCTTGAGATCCTGGTGGTCCGCGCCATGTTGAAGCGCAATCCGATTGGTCGCCGTACAAACAAAACGATCCTGTTCGTCGTACACCTCTACGGTACCCATGTTTTCAGGATCGTAGCGGACAAATACCTTCTTGCCGAACCAACCGCGCAACTCCGGAGCATCGAACCAGGTACCCAATACCTCTACACCATTGCGGCGCAGAGTGCGGGGTTGGGTGGTTTTCAGCAGGCACAACCGCAAATGTTCGGCGGCCGCAACCCGTTTGTTTGTCAGCGTCGCAAAACGTTGAATCGGTGTTTGGCCGTCCAATCCCGTATGCGGTTGGGCGTGGTATTCACTAACCCAGCCGACAAACGCTTGACGGAACGCTGCCAACGTCGGGCAGTCTTCGGCTTGGATGTTCTCCAGGCGTTCCGGCTTTTCAACCGTGGTGCCGCCTGTAAACGACCGGTAAAGCCGATCAAAACCGTCTTTCACCGTCTTAAAAAATCGTTCTACTATCTTGGCCCGCGCGTTGTACGGCGTGGCAAACTGCACGTCTATGCCCAACTGCGACGCCAACGACAAATAACGCCCCTCTTCTTTGTCTTGCTCAATACGCCCCCCCGTAATCGCCTTACTCCGATAGTCCTTACCGTTATCGATGTAGATCTGATGCGGTACACCGTGACGTTCCACACCACGTTTGAACGCGATCAGAATCGTCTCTGAGCAAGGTTCACCTTCGAACACATGCCAACCCACCAACGTGCGACTTCCCCAGTCGAACCAAGCCGTCACCCACGGTCGCACCGTTTTGCCATTGGCCCCACGCACCTTGATATCGAATCGTCGGTGGTCGCCCACCCACACGTCGTTCGGCTTGATCTCCGCATCTTCACGGATGATGTAGGGCGCACATCGGTTCCGCCACGCATCTTTGCCATCACGATACAGCGTGACCTCTTCGGCATCGAACCGTTTGACCAAACGATAAAACGCATCCATCGCGGGGAAATCCGCCTCCCGTTCGGTGCCGCGGAACGCCTTTTGGGTCAGCGCATGGCATGCACGCACAGACAACTTGCCTTCGTCCAGGTACAACGCACGGAAGGTGGCCGCCACATCTTCGGGAATCGTTTGGTTGCGGGTGTTATGGGTGCCGTATTGTGGCAGCAGGCCATCCATGCCGGCATCAGTATACTGTTGTTGCCACCGTCGCAGGGTTCGGGCGGACACGGCTTCGTCTCCGGTGTGCGTCGCATTCCAGATATCACAGAAGGCGGTGCGCCGCTCTTCGGCGGAACCGGATGTTTCGGCGGCGAAGGTTTGCCAACTCTCCAGGATCGTTCGGCGGCGGCCTGCTGTCGTGCGCGCGGATTCGGTGGCGGTGTCGTAGGCTTTGGTTTTGTTGGGTTTGCTCTCGCGGAGCAGCAGGTTGCGCACGTCGGCGGGTAGAGACGACACGAGATAACGGTGCTCCGTGCCCCCGCGTACCATCGTGGGTACGTAGGGCCAGGATTCGGCGTTGGCGCGGTCCCGAATGGTGGTTTTGTCGCACCCAACCGCGTCCGCAATATCCTGTCGGCTCACCAACCGCTCAGTCATGGCGATCCCCTTCGTCCGATGGCTGCATTTCTGGCGGTTGTGGCTCGGTTCGTTTACTATAGTCCGAGCATTTCCTTTCGGTGTACCAAACTAGCCCAAACCGAGCTATGGCCAAACCCACGAGTAGCCCGGATGTGCGAGGTAGGTTGCAAAAAATCGGACCGCCATAGCTGGACACATACAGGTGCTGGCACGTGTCACACTGGCTTCGGTATAAGCGCACTGGCAGATCTCGAACTCGTGTGGGCGATTTCGGCTTTTGGGTCTTTTTGCTCATGTGACAACCCTCTGCTGGGGATTGTCTGTGCTTCGATAGTCGGTGCAGATCCGATCCGTATTCCACACCAAACAACGCCGATATTTCCCGCTGTCATTGGTTTTGGGTGCCGTGCAATACACCGGCGTCGACCCCAAAAGCGGCATCGCTTCAAAGTGTCGACACCGCTGACACTGACCGTCTCGGTACAACCGAAGGGGTAACGATTTGAGCGTACTGGTTGAATGGCTACTCATCACCCCACCTCCGTGGTTTCCAATAGCGACTTCAACAGCCGTTTACGTTTGCGCAAGTCTTCTTCCTCGCGCATGAGTTTGCCTTGCGCAGCAAACAGTTTGTCTTGCTCGGGACACAACCACCGACCAATCAGCGTTGCCAATAGCTCCATGGGTTGCGTGCTGCCGGTCGCGTCACAAAACGCGGGCAAATACGATGCTGGAATCCGATGTGTGTTGGATTTGGACTCTGCGGTCCATGCATCGATTTGGGATTTCGTGACCAGGTCGCCCAAAGACTGGGCCATCGCGTCGGCGATTTCTTCGCGACTGCGGCCACAATTGCGGATCGCATCGTTCAGCGTACGCCGTAAATCCAAATCGCAAACCAGCGGTTGTAATGCACGACGCGGCTGGCCGGACGCATGACGGGCTGCCGATGCCACGGCAGACCACATGTCCAATTGAGTCGGGCTGGTTGTTTTCATCGCTGGCCCTCCTTGTCACGGCTCGCCCAACCCCACACAAACGACACCGCACACAAACCGATGATGCCGATCACGGTGGCCACGGTGCGCAGTGTTTCAAGGTCTTGCAGGAAACTAGCCATACCGCCTACAGTTGGATGGTTTTTTGTTGGGTGGATGCCAGTTGGATGGCCCGTTCATACGCCGCGCCGGAAGACAACCCTTGTTCCATGTGCAAGATCGTGTACAGCACCAAAAACGCTCCGTCGGCGTGCGCACAATAAGTGTGTGCCCATATCCCAGGGGTTCGGGATTGCCGTTCCGCAGGCAGTTTGGACATAGCCAGGGTGTTGTTTTTCCAGCCCACCCAGTGACGTGGCACCATGCCGGCTGTCGTGATCGTTTGGATCAAGTTGCTGACCGCTAGGCATTGCTCTATCGTGGGTACGATGTATTTGCCTTTGTCCGCCCACGCGGCGTGGATTACCCGAGTCCAGGGCAGCGGCGCTCCTTTGCTGCCGTAGTAGGGGTTGACCACCTCGATCGCGATGCTGCAACCATTGTGACCACCGGCGTGGCAGAGCCGTGTCGTCGACAAATCTGCGTGTTGGGTCACGCGACCTTCAGGACTGACAATCAGGTGCACACCCAAGCCGCGTTGCAACAAAACCCGCTCGGTGCTTTGCACCGAGGACGTCACCGATTCGTGGAGGACGATCTCGCTGACACTGGAGGGCTGTCTACGGTCACCGGAAAAGTGGACGATGCGGCCGTCTTCTTGCCACGTGACGACCCACGCCGGAGTCTCCAAATGCTGACCGTTGACAATGATGTGATCTTCCATGGCCAAACCTGCCTAATTCCCGGCAAAAGGTAGACATTGACCCTGGGTTCGAACGCGGCTTACTCTAAGCGGGACTCGTTGGTTGTTGCTGATTGCAACAACGCAAGTCCGCTTTCGATACGGGATTGAGCTTGTTTTAGTTCGTGTTCGGTTAGTTTACGAACGTATGCTTGCTCAATTGCGTCGGCGTTTCCACTCAGGCGCGAAAACGGCAAGTCCAGGGCAACGCACAGCGCAGACTCGATCTCTGCATTGTTGCGTTGCCCCAGAATTACCTTGCTGACCAGTGACTTGGAGACGCCAAGCTCACGTGCAATTTGCGCGTAAGTTAGCCCACTGATGCGCATTAACCCTTCGACTGGTCGTGCATAAGTGGATTTGGACTGTCTACGTTCACTGTTCATGTGGACATTGTACCAATGTTGGAACAATGGTCAACAAAAATGTTCCAGATATTTACCATCAGATTGTCGAACGCCTCAAGGCTATGGTTGGTGGTGAGTCAGCCAGGACCTTTGCGCGCACGGTGGGACTGCCCCACACATCGGTCTCGAACTGGATCTCCAAGCGATCCGAGCCCAGCGCAACGGCCGTCGCGCAAATTTGCACCAATACTGGAACATCCGCCCACTGGCTGCTAACAGGCGAAGGCCCCAAAAACTCCAAGGATATCCAGTCACCGGGCGGGGTCGACCGGGACGACGAATTCGAGGAAATCACCGAAATCGTCGATTTGCTGCAAGCAGCAATCAGACGCGGCGATATGCGAACCATCGACTACGTGCACGGCTACTTGGTGGCCAAGGGGGAAGCCAAAAGAGAAGAAGAAAGAGAACAGGAAGAAGAAAACAAAACTAAGACTGGTAAAAAACGAGCCTAATGGAGACAAACAGTAGGCAAACACTGGAACGTGCACGACCAGAAAAATCGGAGGATCTTTGTGGAGATTGTTAGGCTAAAAATCAACAGGGTCATTCGTCACACCGTTCCGTCTAAGGGTGACGGATTAGACCCACAAATTGGTCTAGGAACAGCAACAGAGTCATTGGATTCAATTGCACGAGACGCCATCGAAGCAAGGCTTGTTAACAAACTTGGAAATGACTCAAAGTGTATCGAATTGGAACTTGATGATCATAGTCCCAGTGCGATGTATGTGCAAGTCCTTGAGTTACCCAAACTGAACAACCCTGATTTTGTCACTCAATCGCAACAGATTGCGAACAGGCTATTCACTTCGCAAACCAGTAAGGCGATACCAGGCGGCGTGCTCATCGTTGTTGACGCGTGTTTCGGATCGCCACCGCGTGCCATGATTGCATTAATCAAAGCCGAGGTAACAACTGGGTTTGCGAATCAAAACACACTAAAGTTCCTAGACAACCTCCTGTTGACCGACCAATCCAAGTTATATAAGGTTGGTGCGTTTGTTGAACCACTGCCTGGAGCCAACACACCTTGTGAGGTTTTTGTGTACGATGCAGCACTTACGCTTACCGACCAGTCTGCACTGGCCAAATACTTTTACAAGAGCTTCCTCGGCTGCGAATTGCCAAAGTCCGGAGCGTTCCTTACAAAAGCTTTTTATGATCTAACCATAGGCTTTATCAACAAACTGTCGTTGGGTGCAGAAGAGCAAACGAACGTGTTCAATGCAATCGTAACCTACCTAATGACTGAACGCAGTGCTGTCGTGTCTCCATCAACCTTCGCTCAGCGCTACCTACCGCCAGAAACTCACGACGATTATCTGAGGACCATGAAAGACAAGGGGTTGCCATCAACCTTTCCCAAAGACACAACCCGCCTTGGCAGTAAGTTAGGGTATCGGAAGCTCACAACCAAGAAAGGGATAACCATACGGGGTCGAGCCGAAATTTTTAAGGAACGCATCAAAGTACATCAGTTCATGGACGCTGAGTCCCAACAACAAGTTATCCGGATAGATATCCGCGACCAAATTGACAGCCAGCAATAGTGCATGGAACCACAAGAATTCAGGAATCGATGGGGGCGGGAAAAGGATCAATATTGGTCTTGGGGGCAGTTTGTTGCTCGACAGATCCAGGAAAACGTTGCTGCAATCATAGCCCCGCGCAAGCTGTGTGATTTTCTGAAGGCACAGCCAGATCCACGCGTAAAAGATCTGTCGTCAATGCTGGATAAGGCCTTTTCAAGAAAAAAAACATACACAGATCCCTACGCACAAATCACTGATAAGGTGGGGGTTCGCTTTATTGTTCTTCTGGGCACAGAAATATCGTTTGTTGAAAGGGCGATCACTGAATACCCACAACACTGGATCTTCGAAAAATGCCGCGACTATGAGTCCGAGCGGCGTGAAAGGCCGACGGAATTCACATACCAATCCGTACACTATGTACTGCGACCCGTAGCGAACTCGGATCTTATCCCGCCCAACGTTACACCAGATGTATCGTGTGAAATTCAGATTCGAACCATGCTCCAACATGCTCATGCCGAGCTGTCACACAACACAATCTACAAATCCAAGTCTGACCGGTGCGATGAAATCACTCAACGAATAATCGCGAGATCGATGGCGCTTATCGAAACAACAGATGAGTGTTTTGACAACGTGGTCGCTCGCTCGAAAATTGCCTACCGCACGATCTGGGATGTAACACAAACAATCCATCAGTTCTACGAGCAAGCAACGGGTATTTCAACAAGAATAACGGAGTCAGATCGCATAATTGTTGACGCACTTGAGAAGCACATTCCAGCCGACCTTGATGAGCAACTAAACCAACTCATCAATGAAAAACCATGGCTTGTCCAGTGCGTTGAAGAGCGCATCAAGGGATATCCACTATTCTCCCAACCCAGCGCGTTCCTGATATTTTTGATGCTAACAAAAAAAGACAAGACAATAAGAAGGGATTGGCCGTTGCCGCCTAGGCTGCTTGAGCCGTTCCTTAAGGAACTTGGCATCAGTGCGGATCCTCCCGACATGTAGCTTCGTAACTTAAGCTAACCAAATTCCGGCACCTAAAATCCGAGTAGCCTTTCCGACTTCCAAAACTGCACCCGAAAGCATGAACGAATAAGTGCAATCGATTTTCTGAGTCTTAAACCGGACTTAAAGCGCGTTAAAAGAAATGTTTACAAAAGGTGGCAGCTCCTCGCTTTCCCCGCTTAGGCCAAACCTATCCGCAAAACTGCCTGTCTCGAATACGAGTCGAGTTATGCCACCAAATCCCACGCCCTGATTGACTTATCCCACCCGATCCCGGCACATCCCGGTATATCCCACCTTGGCCAAACCTCGTGCAAAATGACACCGGTGCGCACCGTTGCCTTAGAGGGTGTTTGGGAAAAAAATAAGCTACGCGAGCCATTGGCCTACTGCGTCGGTCCTGCCTCGGTCGGTCCATCCTCAGCGTACCTTCGGGTACGCCTCCGGTGGGCCTCAGTCGGCAGGCCCGCCTCGCTACGGCCACTGTCTCGCTCGCCGTTATTTTTTTCCCAA
>JABWCM010000042.1 GCA_013360285.1 Myxococcales bacterium | reverse complement strand
TTGATTCGATAAATCTGTACATTTACGTCGCTGAAAGTGAATCAAACGACGTTGACGTGGTGACGGTGCCGGTCGAGTTTGAATACGACTACGATCCGCCGAAAGTGCCGTCTTCCGTAACAGTCGTCGCCGCAGGTGAGACGATTGACGTATCCTGGACCAAGTTAAGTGATGAAGAGGATGACATAAACTACCAAATTTATTACTCTACGCAGCCATTTTCGGATCGGTCGGAAGTTCCATCGGGGAATGTCGTAACCGTGTCTGGCGCAAAGAGCAGCGCCACGCTGCAGGATTTAGAAGTCGGGGTGGAGTATTATGTTTCGGTGGGAGCAAAAGACATTTTCGACAACCTTGGAGAATTGTCCGCCAATGCCGTTGCGACGCCAATTGAAACCCGGGATGGATTTGAAGCGTACAAGGATGCCGGAGGCGGTGAAGACGGAGGGTTCTGTTTTGTTGCAACCGCGGCCTACGGCTCGTACATCCATCCACACGTCGCGATTTTGAGGGATTTCCGTGATACCATCTTGATGCCGAGTGATTTGGGTGCCGCTTTTGTGGATTTTTATTATTCCTACGGACCGTATTGGGCGGAATTGATTGTTGATAAGGAGCCACTTCGTTCCTTGGCTCGTGTCTTTTTGCTTCCGTGGGTTCTTTTGGCTTACGTCACCGTTAAGTTTGGCGCTGTCGGGCTGTGCATGATGGTTTTTGCGTTAAGTTACAGCTATCGCACCGTGCGTCGGTCAGTAAATCATCGTATTGGAGTGCCGCAGTTGTACGTCGAGCTGTCGCGGAGGACGAGCCGATGAAAGGTTGGATAGTAGTTTGGGCATCGGTGGTGCTGCTGACAGTTGGTGTTGTAACCACTGCTAACGCAGAATCGCCGATTATGTGGCAAGTAGAGTTAAAATTTGGCCAATATAAGGCGGATGTGGATACGGAGTTTTCGGGTTCGTCTCTGCCGTACAAATGCGGTTCGGCAGACGGCCCGTTTGAGTGCATATACGGCTCCAGCGGCGTGTTGATGAGCATGCTTGAGGTCGACCTTCAGTTTTGGCGTGGCGTCGGGTCACTTGGCGTTGGTGGTACCGTTGGATACGCCTTGGACAACGGGACAGCTCTGGACGCCACCACCGGGGCGAAGCCGGGCGACGAAACGTCGTTTAACGTCGTGCCGATGCAACTCAGTTTGGTGTATCATTTCGATTGGCTTGCCATTGAACATCGTGTCCCCTTTGTCCCCTTTGCGAAGGTGGGGATTGATTATTGGATTTGGTGGATGCGAAATTCTCAAGATGAGGTGGCAACTGCGGACGGCTCGGATGCACTTGGCGGAACCTTCGGCTGGCATGTCGGTGGGGGCATCAAGTTCTTGCTTGATTGGCTGGCGCCGGATATGGCCACGACATTTGATTTGGAAATGGGAGTCAATAATTCCTATTTGTTTGCCGAATTTATTTATTCATCGGTAGACGATTTCGGGAGCGACAAAAGTTTGCGATTGGGTGATGCATTTTGGATGTTTGGTTTGGCGTTCGAATTGTGATTCGAGAACGGGTTGAAATGGCGTCTCTCTCGTCTTAAAGGCAGTTTCTTTGTACTTAAATAAGTCAATTTCAAGTTATCTTCGTATCGTGAAATTTCGAATAACTCAGAATCTCAGTCAAAGAAAGGCGGGAGGGTGAATTCGTGCCGGCCGTCAAGCTCGTCATTCAATTTGATGGAACCGACTTTCATGGCTGGCAGGTACAGGATCGGGTTCGAACCGTTCAAGGGGTGTTGACGTCGGCGCTTTCGCAGATGATTGGAGCGGTGTCGTTACGTTCCTCGAGTCGCACAGATGCGGGAGTGCACGCCATTGCAATGCCGGTTGTGTTTCGCACGGACAAAACGCTTCCCATGAAGGCTTATCGACGAGGCCTTAACGCAATTTTGCCTTCGGACGTCAGCGTGGTCGATGCAACGGAGGTCGCGGATGATTTCGATCCACGTGGTTGGTCATTGGGAAAATCGTATCGATATCGAATTTGGAATCACGAACTGCCCGTTGCCCTTGAATCAAGGTACGCCTGGCACGTTCCGAACCACCTTGACATCGCCGCAATGAATGAGGGTGGGGCGTATTTGCTTGGTGAACACGACTTTAGCTCCTTTCGTGCCGCGCACTGCGACAGCAAGAGCACCATGCGTTTGATGCATTCCGTTCGTGTTGCAAAAGTTGGCGATAACGGGTTGTTGCAGGTGGACGTGTGTGCAAACGCTTTTTTGCGAAACATGGTGCGGATTATCGTTGGCACCTTGGTGGACGTTGGGACGGGTAGGAAGAAACCAGTTGAAGTGGAGAAAATTTTGCAGGCACGAAGCAGACCGGTGGCGGGACCGACCGCTCCTCCACACGGTTTGTTTTTGCGCGAGGTACGCTATCCATGAGCAGAATTGGACATATTGCCAAAGCCATCTGGCAGAACAGTCAGGTCTATGCGGTCACGTGCGGATACGCTGTTGCTGCGTCGGCTTCGCTCGCGGTTTCGCCCACAGGGCGCGTTTATCTCGCAACGGCCCGGCGTTGGGCGAAGGATCTGTGCGCGATTACCGGTCTTGAGCTAAGTTACAAAGAGACTTATCCGATCGAGTGGGACAAACCCTTTATCTTAATGAGTAACCACTCCAGCTTACTAGACATACCTGTTATCTACTCGTTGATCCCTGCAGATCTTCGGTTTCTTGCCAAAAAAGAAATCGCATACGTCCCCTTCTTGGGGTGGTCGATGGTTTTAGCCAGGTTTATCTTCATTGACCGCGGTGACCATGAAAAAGCGCGTCGAAGTATTGATTCTGCAGCCGAAGCGGTGCGCGGCGGCCGTTCTATTGTGATTTTTCCTGAAGGCACTCGGTCGCCAGACGGAAATTTACGCTCGTTCAAAAAAGGCGGCTTCGTTTTGGCCATCAAAACCGGAGTGCCTGTTGTGCCGGCATTTGTTAGTGGCACCCACCGGGCGATGCCCAAAGACACCTCCGTAGTCGAATCGGGGCCGGTATCTCTTACGGTCGGCCGCCCGATAGACGCGTCCCGATACACGCTGGATCAAAAGCAGGTGCTGATGGACGATGTTCGTGCCGAGATCCTGCGACTTCAATCGCTTGGTTCGTAATCCAGCCCCGAGTCCCTGCCCCATAGAGAGCGTCCGACATGCCCAAACTCGACACCATTATTCAGACCAGTCGCGTCATTATTTGCGTTGGGCCAGGCGGAGTCGGCAAGACCACAACGGCTGCGGCTATTGCGCTAAGGGCCGCGCGTTTCGGGCGAAAAGTGTTGGTATTAACGGTTGACCCTGCGCGCAGACTTGCCAACTCACTCGGGATGTCGGAAATGATGGTTGAGCCCACAAAGGTGAATCTTGAAACATTTGGAATCGATTGCGGTGAACGGGGCGCACTCTGGGCGATGATGCTTGATATCAAGACTACGTTCGATCGATTGATTTCACGTCATGCTCCGGACGAAGAAACGCGGTACAAAATTACGTCCAACCCATATTATCGCCAACTGTCGACGGCTCTTGCGGGCAGTCAGGAATATATGGCGATGGAAAAGCTGTACGAACTACGAGAAGAAAACAATTACGATCTGATTGTCCTTGATACGCCGCCAACCCACCAAGCGTTGGATTTTCTCGACGCACCCGACCGAATGGAGGGGTTCTTCGACAATACCAGCTTTAAGTTAATACTCCAGTCGTCACGAGCACTGGGCCGCATCGGAATTGGTTTTCTCAAAATGAATACGCTGATTTTGAAGGGGGTGAGTCGTTTCGTTGGTGCGGACACCTTTTTGGGGATTTTGGAATTTTTGCAGTCGTTTTCTGGAATGACGGCTGGCTTCACGGACCGAGCTCGGCGTGTTCGTACGATGATGGGCCAGGCCGATGTCAGCTTTGTATTGTTGTCTGGGCCGGAGCGGGCGTCGATCGACGAGGGGTTGTATTTTTATCGCCGACTTAAGGAACGTAACATGCCCTTTGGCGCGTTCGTGGTGAACCGGATTCGTACGCCGTTTGTGTCGGAAACCGCCGATCCGCGGTTGTTGGCCGCCTCGATGTGGGCTGTTCCTGCCGTAAGGCTTTATTCCCGGCCGCTGGTCGAACGGGTGGCGGACAAACTCGTAAGGGCAATCGATGACTACTCCAAACTGGTCCAGGGGGACGCAAAACAACTGTCTTACATCTTGTCGCAGCTTCCCGATTCGGATTCCGTGTATCCAGTTCCCTATTTTGACCGGGATATTCATGACATCACAGGTTTGTTTCGATTTCAACGCCACCTGCTGGAAAGCGACAAACTCAGCGTGTTGTTAAAGGTATAGGAATGTCGCAGGCCAGACTTGCCTCTGGATCGAGTTCCAACACGATTTCCGCAAGTTCTGCCGGTAGATCCGTGAAAATCACTTCGCCGTCTTCTCCGATAAAAATGTCAACGTTTAACGGAATCATAGAAGGAGTTGATTTGGGGGGGGCAGCATCGGTCATTGAATATTCCTCGGTCTGTCGGCCATGTGGAAAACCAGGCATTGCCGAATAGGTTTGGGGTTCTTGGTCGCGCAACAAACCCGGCATTTTCCTCTGAGTTTGTGAAAAAAAATGGGCGCAGGTTTTGGGCGTGGATTTTGCGCCGAATTGGTTTTGGAAAACCCGAGTCATATCGGGAATATGGCGCAGGGTTTTTCGAAGCCAAGGCGGCCAAAAGCCACCGCCCAGAGCCTGCGCAGCTATTTTTTCACAAACTCTCTGAACGACGACACAAACGACGAATTTGTTAGAAATCCGGGCTAACCCAACGGGATAGTGCGCATCTACCACGCGTGGCAGGATGGTTACCCGTCCAACGCCTGTACCTTGTGTTTGGGTAGCGGAACTTTCCCCTCTTCAAAGTTTTTGTCATAACCGTAGACGTCAAACAAAAACATCATATGACCGTCGGATGACACGCCGACGGTATTGTACTCAATTACCACCGGGATAGGTGTGTTTAACTTAATCCCCCGTTCACGATTTGTTTTGATGGTTTTTTGGAGTTCATCTGCCGTCATACTGGCGTCCCGCTCAAGCAGAAATTCCGCCAAATCCAGCGGGTTTTCCACACGCATACAGCCGTGAGAAAATGCTCGGAGTGTTTTTTTGAACAGTTGCTTTTTGGGCGTGTCATGCATGTAGATCGCAAACTCGTTTGGAAACAAGAACTTAACTTGCCCCAACGCATTTCCCGGACCTGAGTTTTGGTAAACCTGTTGGGTACCGTCCTCAAGGGTCTTCACCGTAAAATTGTGTTTTTCATAATAATCCGGCGTTTTTTCAAGCTCTTTGTCGAGTTCTGTCTCCTTGATTCGTTTGGGTACGTGCCACAGGGGATTGAGTACGATCAACTCCATTTCGTCGGAAAACAACATCGTGCGGTTCAGATATCCCTCAATGCCGCGGTCGGGATCCTTTTCCCAGGCGTTCGACCCGACAACGACTCGATGTTTTCTAAGCAGCGTATCATTTTCCCAGAATTCGGCCTCAAATTGGGGGATATTGACTCGAATATAAAACCCAGTGAGGTCGCGTGTGTCGCTTTCACGCCAACGTTGAAGAGACAATCGGACTTGCTCCGCCCGCCGCGACCAAGGGACGTTCATGGAACGAACTGTTCCCGCCGCGACGATGCCGTCGACATCCAACTGATGCGTTTCTTGGTAAGTGCGCACAGCTTGAGCAGTATCTTCGTCAAAATGACCCGTAAGTGAACCGGAGTAATACCCTTCCTGCGCGAGGCGGGTTTGTAATTGTTTCACGCTGTCGCCTGATTGACCCATTTTGAAAGTTCGAGTGGCGACCGTTACCTGCGGGACTTCCAACGCAAGCTTTTCATAGTAGGCCAGACCCACGCGTGTTTTTTCGTATAACGGATTTTTCGGCCAGAATCCGCGCATCTCCTGTTCCAGGTCGGAAAATTGGATCGTTTTGAAGTCTGCCAACAGCTTTTTGTGGAATGCTTCCCATGCCGATTCCGGTTTTCGCATTGCACGAAACGGGTGTGCAACTTTACGGTATCGAAAGTCGATGAGGTATCTAAAAAATCGATTCAGGATGGCTACGTCTGCGGCGATGAGCGCATCGTTCAGTTTCTTTTTTGCGTCCAGCACCGACTTTTTGTAATCCACAACCTTGACCAGTGTTTCTAGGTCGTTGTCTGTGAACCCTGAGTCCAAGAGTGTAGCTTCGACGGCACTCACGGGTGTTTCGGCATCGATTTTGTCGAATACAGCCATTAGAGTCTGCGATTTTCCGCCGGGTGATGTGGCATTGATGGTCTTGTACGGCTCGGTCGCCTCCTTCGCAACGGCCAGGAGGCGTTCGAGTTCTTCGAGGTCGTATCGGTCTGTGCTGAGTCCATGGCTTGGCAATTCGCGGACCAGGCGCAACATCACGTCCGCGGTCGCACTCATCGTTTGACCGTCGGAAAACACCAAAGCCGATTCATGGGCCTCGTAGGCAGCTTTTATTAACTTTCGGGACGCGCTCACACGCCCGATTTCTTCTGTCAGTTTGCTCTTAAATGATTCGATTACGTTGGATTGTTGCTCACGCAGCAACGCGTGTTCCGCAACGAGTTTGTTCGCCAATTCGAGCGCCGAGGCGGGTTTCTCCGGTACAGATGGAGATTTGGCCGATTCGGATTGTGGGGACGTCCGGTCGACTTGATCAACACGCGGCGGTTGCGGTGCTGTCAATGAATCGGATTGCGGCGCCATAGACACATCGTTTCCGCAACCAAACGAAACACCCATCCAACATATCACCCACCCTGGAATGTATTTCTGTGTACCCGTCCCTGGTGGTTTGTACACGCCTTTCGGTTTCTGTGCTGTTGGTTTCATCAAGCAGGTTACCTGGTATGTGAACACGATACTGTCCCGACTAATTTTGACTTTGACGCCGTTGGTTTGTTGTAGGCGTGATGCCGTCCTACGCGCTCATCGATTGATACTGGACAAGGAATCCAGGCTGGGTCAAATTCCGATTGCTTAACTACCCGTTTGCGAAATGACTTTCGCTGCATTTTCGCATAAGCGGTTGTCAATTTTCTTTTTTGGGGTCCAATTGCGTGTAGGGTTCAGACAGTCCATCAATTAACTTAAAGCTCGGCGTTGTTAATAAAACACCACCGCCGGATCGCCTGTCGTCAGGAACGATTCTTAGCCGCAACTCCTGTGCCACGTCAAATTCCCGCCCAAGGTCGCTCGAGACATTTGTGTGCCACGTTACCACGTGCTCCTGCCCCGGAAACACCGTGTCTGATGTCAACCCCAGCAATCCGTGGCCACTTATTTCTTCCGCTGTTAACGATTGCCATTGACCTCCGTCGACGCTGATTTGGATATCAACATCAACCGGATCGCCTTCGTAGTCCACAATCCACAGATGAATGCGCGCGTCGTTGGCGTCCGTCATGCCAACGGGGCCGATTGCCGATACGACCGGTTGCGTGTTTTTGAAGTCAAACTGTTCGTTGCACGCAACGACAAGCATGAAACAACACCATAAAACACGCTGTAATATCCCGTTTGCGAACGTCCGCTGCGGGTGGCCATGTAACCCAAACCCGTCGCTGTATCGTGATATTTGATTTTTCTGCTGTTGTTTCGTTTTTTGTTTCATACGTTCGGTGTCTGTCGTTGTGCTTTGGAAGACGCCATTGTTAGTATGCGCCGTTATCTGAACGATGACGATCATCGTTGGCAATCGCGTTTTATCGCCGGGTAAAGACGCAACGCGGACATCGAAGTAACACCCGGCTTGATGTGTGGTCAAGGAAAACACGAATGGCAGACTTTATCCTGCGTGCAATCACTCGGTCTGGGGCATTCCGATTGGTGGTTGCGCAAGCAACGGAGTCGGTCCGCGAAGCGGTGCTGCGGCAGAAGATGGTGCAGCCAGTCGCCGACGCATTTGGTAAGTTAATGGTTGGGGCGGCCATGATTCGGTCCACCCTACATACCTACGAACGATTTCAGATTTCCATAAAACACAACGGCGCAGCAGGTGATTTGTTTGTGGATACCTGGCCGGACGGAATGGTACGTGGTTATGTTCAGGATCCGACGGCCGATCCCAACGTCTCAGGTCGCCCCGTTGTGGGAGCAATAGGAGTTGTAGAAGTGTCCCGATCTCGAATGCAAAGAGATCACCACATTTACCAGAGCATTACCGAAGTCGTTTCCGGCAACATTGTGGACGAATTGGAAATGTACATGGCCGAAAGTGAACAATTACCGACGAGTTTGCGCGCGCAGATCGTTTTCGACGAGTCCGGGTTCGTTTTGTGGGCCGGCGGCGTTTTGGTGCAGGTGCTGCCGGAAGCCGATCACGCCGACCTGAAGGAACTGGTGAAACGAATGGATGAGTGCACGACACTGTACACACCCGAAACCACAACGGTGAGAGATGGGTTGTTCCGCCTCATTTTGCACAACGATATTCCGTTTGACGTCGTCGCCGAAGAAACGCTGGTATTTCGTTGTAATTGTGACGAATTAAGAGTGTTGTCGAGTTTCGCAACTTTGCAGCGTGATGAATTGCTGGAATTGGTGAACGAAGGGAATTCATTGGATGTGACGTGTGGGTACTGTAACCGCCATTACGTTGTATCTCCGGACGTAATACGTGCTCTTCTCGAGCCGAACTGATGACGGGGCGACCATTGTATGTCCGCGCTTGCCACGGGTTTGCCGGGGTCGTATCCTACGGTGCGACTACGGCGGTGTAGTCAACCGATTTTTAACGTTTTGGGGCGCCATCGGGTCAGGAGCGATAACGAAATGGGTTTTCGCGGATCAGCACATGGAAAGACGTACTGGGTCGTCGCAAAAAATCCTTATAACAACCCACCTGGACACACGTTGCAGCGGTCCGTTTGGTCCTCGACGTTCAGGAACCGCGCTGCTTTGATCGCTGTTGTGTTGTTAACGGGATGGGTTGGTGCGGGTTGCAGTCTTTCGTTGGATTTTGACGAATGTGTTGCGCAATCGGACTGCGCTGACGGGTTGTTGTGTAGCGACGAGGGGTATTGTGTGTCACCGGGCTCCGGCGGCGGTCAAGCAGCGTTGACCGGTGGGCCATGTGAGGCCGTATATGGTCCGGCCGCCGCGCCGAATGTACTTTTGATTGGTACGATGTTGCCGCTGGATGACAGCCAGAAAGAACTGGGTATCGCAATGGAGCGCGGCGCTATGTTAGCGGTCGATGAGATTAACATTACGTTGGCGCAAGCAGAGGGATCTCCACAGATTGCATTGGTTCTCTGCAATTCATCGGGCAATACCAGTCAAGCAGAGCAGGCTGCAACTCACCTTGCGTCTATAGGCGTACGAGCCGCGGTTGGACCCGCACTTGATGTTCCGTTGGCGGAATTGGGTACGTCTTTTTCCCCGCCGGGGTCGCCAAACAATGAACAAGGCATGATATTGGTGTCGCCTGGTGCCACTGCTCCGGCGATTACCGCACTCGATGACAGCCAGACGGTGTATCGGACGATTTTGTCGGCAACCGGAGAAGCGGAAGGGGTTCGACTCATGCTGCAAAATCCGTCGGGGTTCGGTTTGCCGGAACCGTTGCGAGTGGTCGTGTTGTATAAACAACAGCAGGATTCCGTGAGCATACAGCAATCCATCGCAGGACGCCTTGCGGGACAAATCGACGCGACCTACGTCGCCTATCCCGATCCCGCCGATACATCGGTAGAAAACAAAGACTTTGGACCCGCATTTTCGGAGATATATCAGGCAAATCCCAATGTGATCGTCCTTGTTGGCGGCAACGAAGGGTTACAGATTATTGGGTGGGTTGAGTGGAAGTGGCGGGAAGCTGTTTCGAAGAACCCAAGTGTTTACCAGGATTTGAATTGGGTCCTCACGTCCGGAGGCAAACGAACCACTCTGTTTACGGAAATCGAAAAATACGATGAACTGGATCTTGCAGATGTGACTTCCCGTGTTCAGGGAGTTGAGGTTACATCCGCGAAAGGACCAGGTTTTGCGGGGTTTTCGTCGCGGTTGGCAAATGCCTTTGAGTTTTCGGAACCTCCATCGTTGGCCGCCCACGCCTACGATGCCGTGTACGTATTGGCATATGCGTGGGCGTTGCATCACCAAAGCTCCGCCGATAAACCAACTGTACAAAACCTCATCGGATCGATTGCTAAGTTAACTTCAGGTGTCGACGTTGTGGTTGGGGATGCCGCCTCTCTTGCAGGCGTTTGGGAAGGAACGCTGTCAACAACAACAGTTAATTTAAGGGGAGCGAGCGGCGAATTAAATTTTGATGGCGCCGGCGATGTGACAGACGGGGCTCTGGCTCGATTCACACCCAATCCGGTGTCCAGGACGTTCGACAGCGCTCCGCTGATTCAGCTTTCTCCGCAGGATGATCCAAGGACCACACGCTAGGTGGCTGGTGTTTTTTTTAGGGGAATTTTTGGCCGGCCGGATTTTCGCCGGATCGTCCGCAAAAATCCTGAGTCATATCGGGAATATGGCGCAGGGATTTTTACGGGCGAGGCGGCAAAATGCGGCCAGGACAAAAATTTCATCTAAAAACACCAGCCACCTAACCTCTCACGTTGTTGGTGGTTGTTCTGCCAACACCCGGGTGACATATCGCGGTAACGCCATCGCTGCGCGGTGAATTTCTGGAGTATAGTACCTTGTTTCGATGTCGTTCCAATGCGCTGGGTTTTCGGAACGAATCAGTTGTAAATCGCCGCTCTTTTGCGCCATCGTAACCGACCACCAGCCCGACGGATATGTACACTGGGGAAATTGGAGTGTTTTGATCGCCGCGAACCCCACCGCCTTAAGTGACCGGTGCACCCTTTGTAAAATCGGTAGATGAAAAAGAGGAGATTCGGTTTGGCCTGCCAAAACCCCCCCTACACGAAGCGCTCGGTGGCACTGGGCGTAAAATTCCTCTGCGAATAACCCTTCGGCCGGTCCAACGGGGTCGGTACTGTCGATCAAAATGACGTCATAAGACTCATCAGGAGCGTCTTTCAACCACTGGATGCCGTCCAGAAAATGAAACCTAGCCCGGGGATCATGGTTGGAAGCACACAGTTCCGGAAAATAGATTTCCGCAACACGGGTGACGCGCTCATCCAATTCAACCTGCACGGCATGTTGCACCTCTTTGTGCCGCAGCACCTCACGGAGTGTTCCGCAGTCTCCTCCGCCGATGATCAACACCGATTGAGGGTTTTCATGTGCATACAGGGCAGGATGGGACAACATTTCGTGATAAATGAAGTTATCACGACTGGTTACCATCACGAGTCCGTCCAACGTCATCAATGTTCCAAACGTCTCCGTTTCCCAAATGTCAATACGCTGAAAGGGTGACTGCTCGCTGTGCAGTATTTGCACCGTTTTAAGGGAAATGGCTGATCCCTGTTCTGCCCACTCTTCGGTGAACCACTGAGTTGAATCCATGGCATTCCTTCACTTAGTAGTGACCGTTAATGGTCACAAATGGTCAAAATTCGGCAGTTTAACGGACGGATATCTTATCCTGGCGGCAGACGTTCCGAAGCCGATTCATCCCGCAGAGCCTGCGCTTCACCGCGGCTTGGTCCGGCGGCGCGAAGTTGCTCAATCAGACCGTCCGTTGTCAAGATCTGCGGCAGCACAATTGGTTCGTTGGGACGTGACCCTGGTAAGATAATATAGAGAGGTACACCGGGACTATTAAATCGCTGGAGCCAATCTGCAATATTTTTGTCGTTATTTGTAAAATCAGCTTTAACGGGTACCACGCTGAGTTCAGCCATCACGGTTCGTACCGGGGCCGTGTCGATTACCGCGTTTTCATTTGCTTTACACGTGATACACCAAGCGGCTGTAAAGTCAATAAACACCGTCTGTCCCTGTTGTTGCAGAGTCGCAATGTCGGTAGGAGAGAAATCGCGCCAGGTGATTTCGTCCGGCGTGACACCGCCAATGAGGCTCGCCGGTTTCGTCCCCGTGTTGGGTTCCAAGACCAAAGTCAGCCGAGCCCCTACGATAATCAAGGCGAGTGCACCCAACGTAATGACCCATTGTCTCGTGCGTGTCGCAGCATATCCGGCAAATCGGCCATAAATCCAACTTGCCAGAGCAAGCACTCCCAAGAAAGCAACTACAAGCACAAATGATCGCGGTGTGACCTGTTGTGCCAACACATCAAGAAGCCAGATAGCCGTCGCCATCATCAAAAAACCCATGATGTGTTTGAAGTGTTCAAGCCACGGCCCCCGCTTGGGAATCCGATGCACGAGTCTGGGAAATCGTGCTAAGATAACAAAGGGTAAGGCAAGACCCATTCCAACCAACGAAAAGCTAACGACAATGGTCGGCGCGTTCTGGCTCAGGGCAAATGCCATCGCCGGAGCCAACAGGGGAGCCGTACAGGGTGTGCCGAGGAGGGTTGCAAACGCACCGGTAAAAAAAGACCCCCCAAATCCACCTACGCGGGTCGCGCTGGCAGCCATCTGCATACCCGGCATACTGACTTCAAACACCCCAAACAGGCTTAATCCAAAACCAAATACGATTGCGGCTAATGTGGTCACAAACCACGGATTCTGAAATTGGGAACCCCATTGAACCAATTCACCCGATGCCTTCAAACCAATAACCGCAGCCGCAAGAACCCAAAATGACACCATCACGCCAGCCCAGTAAGCCAAGCCGTGGTACCAGATGGTCTTCGGATCCTCGCCGGATTGTTGCACAAGGCCGATGGCTTTAATGCTAAGCACCGGCAGCACACAAGGCATGATGTTGAGGATAATTCCACCCAGAAACGCAAACACAAACATCAACCACGGATTGATTGGCTCTGTTGGTGTCGGTGACGGTTCCCCAACGGCTCTGATTTCGGAGCCACCGTCGGTTGGCGCCAAGCCGGAAACCAACGACGCCGGGGCGTGGGTGACCTCTGTGGACAACTCCGTGAGTATCTCCTGGCCATCCGCAATCACCCGGAACACACCTCCCACTGTACTGGTACCGGACGTGGGTGCGTCCTCTTTGAGTCGCCCCTCCCAATCGACACGCACTATCTTACCAGACAAGGCAATATCCAGTTTTGTGGTTGTAATCGACGGAATGGCCACCGGAACAAAAACCGGAAGGTGGTCATCTTTGGGTGCTTCGAGACTCGTAGCGTTCAACGCCTGAATTTCAAACGTTCCGGCGATGGTTCCTCCTTGAACAACCACGGAGTCACGCAGATGAGCCCGACCTTGAAAACCCGGTGTCGTAACAATCGGCCTGGCGACTTGTTGATGCCAGCCGGCGAAAACCGGAGCCAAAGGCCCCTTGGTTTCCCCGTTAGCCGTTGGCACAGCTAAACGAAGGTTGGCGCGTCCGGGGAGGCAGTTATTTTCACAAACGAGCCACTGAACCGCGGCCCCGATATCGATTTGAGATCCTGCGGGTAACGACGACGGCGCGACGACGTCGGTGAAAAAAAGGACGTCATCGGCGTATCCATATGTTACTAAGTTACCACGTTCGGAATAACGTTTGGGTGAAGGCCACCAGATCGGTGATTTTTCAAATCCATCCGGCAATTGAATGTCAATACGGGTCGGCAATCCCGAGTCGCCCGGATATTTCCAGTAAACATGCCACTTTGGTGACAACGTAAGATGCACACCCACTCGAAACTGACTTCCCGGTGCGATTTCGGCCACGTCTGTAAAAAGGCGCGCCGCAACGTGAGGTTGATGGGCCACCGCCGAAGGAGGTAAGTCCGAAAATTCAGGGTAGGCCAAACGAGTCGGCGACGTCGGCTGAGCTCCGGACGGGGCGTTGTTCAGGTTCGGTTCAGGGTTGGCACCCGCGGCAGCAGGGGCGGCTGCGCCCACCGCCGTAAGCGAAAACGCGGCACGCGCTTTTGTCATGCGCCCAACAAAAGCTTCCGGCGACTCAAATTGCGACAAGGTCAGCTCAGAAACCGCGGTCCCGTCAGGTTTCAGAAAAAAAACCTGCGGCAACGAGGATATGGCGTATTTTTCCCAAAGAGCCGCATTGGGAGCTGCGTCCATGTCCACTTTGACAAGCACAAAGCCATCAAAAAGGGGCGTCACGTTGGAATGGGTAAAGGTAGTTCGGGCAAGATCCTTACATGCCACGCACCATTCTGCCCACATATCAACCAGGATGGGCTTATTTTGTTCTTTGCCCCGGCGAACGGCTTCTTCGTAATTTTCAAGCCATTGCGGTCCGGCTGAGTCATTTTCTGCGGCGGAGGCGTGGGGCTGGGATAACAGAAGCGGCACGATAAGGAGTGCCGTTGTCAACATCCGCGGACGACGCGTACAAAACATGTTACCTCCGGAAACAAAGATACCGGTGGCTAAACGTACCCAATCAAGTAATCGGTGAGGACTTTATTGCCACGATCCGACTTATTCCGTTTCATCGTCCCGCCATGGTTCCGGGACGCCATGCCCGGCTCGGTGAATCGCCGGTTGCTTCATGTCGGTCGGCCGCCCACGTTCGTCGCGAACTTGAACCAATGGGGTTGGAGCGGAAATCGGTGCCCATTCACCCAACGCACCCTCGTTGTTGCCGAATTCCTCGGCAGGGGGTGCCTCGTTGTGGGGTTTGTCCCGGTCCTGCAGTCCTTCCGTTGGTTCCACAGATTCGAGAGTTGTTTCGTCGACCGCGACACCATAATCGCACTGTAGCAATCCAAAAACGGTTAACATCATCGTGATCGTGGTTATCTGCAGAAACCATCTTCGAAGAGCCTGTGAAAAAAGTTGGGCGCGTTTTGAGGCTGCGAATTTTGCGCCGAATTGGACTCGAAAAACCCGAGTCATATCGGGAATATGGCGCAGGGTTTTTCGGAGCCAGGTCGGCCAAAAGTCGACGGCACCAGGGCGCGCAGCTATTTTTTCACAGCCTCGAAGGGTTTGAACAGTTCCCTGTGTCTTTATGTGAACCATCATATGTTCATCCACGCCTGCTGAAACAGCTCCAATCAGGCTGTTAGGGATCCTTGGTAGTCGGAACAAATATTCCGTATTCTTTGATTTTGAGCGACAACCGCGGACGCTTGATGCACAAAAGCTCCGCGGCGCGAGTAATATTCCCGCCGGATTGTTCCAACGCTTGTCGGATCATCTCTACTTCCAATTTTCGAGTAGCGGCGTCCATTGATCCGATAGACTCCGATCCGACAATGGCGTCATCGGGTTGCGTTGGAACGATGCGGAAAGACGACATGGATCGTGTAATGACAGCGGGCGAAATGACGGAATCTTCCGCCAGAAGGTGCGCGGAGCGAATCACCTGGTCCAATTCCCTCACATTTCCTGGCCACGGGTGTTTTTTTAGAACCTGTATTGCGCCCGAAGACAACGAAACTTGTCGGTTTGATTCCTCATTACGTGCCAGCAAAAACTCCGTGGCCAACAGCACAACATCGTCGTGGCGCTCGCGTAGTGGTGGTAACTTAACGGCAAAACCGCAGATCCGATGATAAAGGTCCAGCCGAAACCGGCCTTCACGAATCAGCCGCTCCAAATCGCGATTTGTGGCGCACAGCACCCGGACGTTGACTTTGATGGGTTGACTTCCGCCGACCCGAACGACCTCACCTTCCTGAAGCACACGCAGCAAACTGACCTGCATTTTGGGCGAAATATCCCCGATTTCATCAAGAAATAGAGTACCGCAGTCGGCTTGCTCAAAAGCACCACTTCGCCGTGTCACTGCTCCCGTGAAAGCGCCACGTTCATGGCCAAACAACTCACTTTCGAGCAGATTTTCCACAAATGATGCGACGTTAACCCGTACAAACGGTTTGGAAGCACGTTGGCTGATGTTAACGATTCCTCGCGCTACGAGTTCTTTGCCGGTACCGGTTTCGCCCAACAGCAGCACTGGCATTTCCGAACGCGCGACTTTTGCCGCAAAATCTAAAGCCTGCCGTAACAAAGGGCTGTTCCCAAGTAACTTAGGGATCCCAGGATGGGCCGATTGGAGACCAGGAGGTTTCTCTTTGTGTGCTTTGTGCGAGGTATCCGGCGTTTTAATGGATTGATCCGATTGTGGTTTCTGGCGGCCGGCAACCGAGAAATCCGTTTGTGTCGTTGTGGTCAGCGTTGCAAATACGCGACGTGACAAAAAACGTGGGCGTGTGGCTTCGGGCAACACCTCTGCAAGTTGTAAAAGCATAGCACGGGCTTGCTGTTGTATTTCGGTCGCTGTAAACACGTCGCCGAGCGAAATCAAGGCCTGCGATTGTATGTTGAGGCTACGAATTTGTCCTTCCCGTTGACCAACCCGCTCAAATAGGACGAACGCTTCCTGGGCCAACCGGCTGGCTTCAGCATGGTCGTGTTTTGCCAACCGCAGTGTTGCTTCACACAGTCGGGTCGTTGCGGCAAGTTCGTTTCCCGCGTCCGCCGTCGTGTCCCACAATTCGTCGACGTGCTGTTGAGCACGTTCCAATTCGCCGTTTTCCGTTGCGGTTTCGATAAGATAAGACAGCGCCCAACTCAGGTCGCTGCGGTTGTGGGTCTCTCGGAACCATTCGGTTGCTTCGGTAAGCCACTGTGACGCCAATCCCAGGCGTCCCCGCTCGAGGTTGGCCAAGCCAAGCCGCACCTTCGCAGTGGCCGCGCTATAGTCGATGTGGTGCTTTGTCGCCAATTCGAGGGCTCGTTGGGCTAATTGATGTGCCTGTTTTAGGTTACCGAGCCTGAGCATGAGGTCCGATTGTGTTACCAACGCACTACAAACAAGTTGTTTTTGACCCGACAACAAAAATGTGTCGGCTGCAACCGCCAACAACCGTTCCGCAAGCGGAAATCGTTCCATGTGTTCCATGACGATTCCCAGGTTGTAACGTCCTAGAGCGGCCCCCCGCAGTTCTCCGTGAGCTTCACATAGCTGTAAACCTTCATGCAAGTGGCGGGCCGCGTCGGTGTACCTTTCCGAAGACAACGCGATCAATCCCAAGTTGTGCCGTGCTCTCGCCACAACATCCCATGGTGCCCCGGAGACGTTCGCCGCATCGGTGTAGTGGCGCTCGGCTTCCCCATATTCGCCACGTCGGAAATAAATCGACCCATATGCCAACGACACCTCGGCCACAGTAGGTCCAACGTATTTGCGACACGTAACAAGGCTCTCATCCAGTTTCCCGGCTATTCGATAGGCATCCGCTAAAAGCGCAATATTGTTGGCTGTTTCTGGGAACTGGGCATCGGTGTCGCCATGGATGGTTCCGGTCAGCACACCAATTGCTTCGCTGACGTGACCCGCCAAAACAAACACCCGCGCCAATTCACCACGAAGTTGTTCCGAATCCAAGGTTCCGGTTTGCTCAAGGTACTGAAATGCGTAACCAGCGGCGCGACCAAAATCGCCAAGAGTTGCGGAAAGCCGCGACCCGCGCCGCAGGATTTTCCGATACGTTAGGGGATCGGTGGGCAATTGTAACAATTGCTCAATGATGTCCAGCGCGTTACGTGTGGACAGCGCTCCTTCGGCGATGGTTGCGGCTTCCAAGCCGTACTCCAGTGCCTTGGAGACGTTTCCAGCCTCAAGGTAGCGCCAAACCGCGTCCTGTAGGTTTGCCGGATCCCCGTCAACAAACCAATGCTCAATCGTTAGATCAGCAATATCATTGTTTATTTTCTTGATTTTGTCGGCGGGGACATCGTCTTTGAGTGCCCGAGCGGACCGGGAGCACGCCCACATCCATCCCGTCTGATCCGGTGCGGCGTTGATAAAACCTGCGTCTCGCATCGCGTTGATTGTACGCCCCACGATCAGGTCGTTTCCTCCGGTAAGGTGGGCCAGTGTTTTTACACGCAACGGTTTGCCTGCACACACCAAGACGTCCCGCAGTTGTCCGGCAAGTCCCGTCAACGCCCGACCGGGTCGCACAACCAGGTCGTCCATGTCCGACGGCATCGACTGAAGTAACTGTTGTAAATACCTAGGGTTGCCTCCTGTCACCCGCAAAATTTTGTCGCGGACCGTGGGCGACTGTAGCCAGTTCTGTACGGTTTGTGCCCCATCTCCGGTGTTGGCCACATGGCAGAACCTCCGGTCGGTGCTCCAGGTTGGAGGTAAGATAACATCACACGGGAGCAAACCCACCCAGCGGAACAATGTGCGGCGGCCATGAGGGTGGCGATGCCGATGTACGTCACAGGCGTCGGAAAAGTCCTCGCCGCCGGCGGCAGACGAAGGATCGCTGTTTCGTAAATAGTCAATAAAATCAACAAAATCGAGATCGTTGGTAACGGGAGTGCTGGTCAACACGACGACCGGGCCACCGCCAGCCAAGTCCTGTGCAACACACCGCAACGCCTCAAAAAGAGCCGGACGGTCCACGTCTCGGGGCATAGGACGGCTGCCCGAGTGGTTACTTCCACCGTGGTTTAATGTTGCCGTAACCAAACTCGGTACCGGTAAAAAATGGGACAACGCCCGGTCCACCAGGGTTCGAACCAGTACCGGGAACAACAACGGGCGAATGCTTGAATCGACCGCAACATTCAGCACAACCGCATTTGTGCGTGCACACTCTTTGCTAACCTGCTCACTTAACGAGGATTTTTCGTGATCAAACTGAAAATCAACACGCACCAGCAACAACGACCGATGTCCCGTCAAGTCCAACGCTCGTTCCAGCGGCACTTGAGCAGGCAACAAATTCGATTGTGACTGTGGTTGATGGATCGTCATTGGGGTTCCAGATACGGTAGAGATTGTATTGGGGCATTGTCCGTAATCGAAAAACGACCGTTTGGTACGCACCCACACAAACCAAAAATTACCGGTGTTCCCGAGACAAGTCAATCGGAACAAAATGAATCGTTATGCCGGTTTCACCGGTCCACTCGCCGGTTTTTTAAGGCGATCGGTCGGGCGCACCGAAACCGCCGCCGCCGGGTGTTTCAATCGTAAGCCGGCTTCCGGACCGAACCAGTCGAACCGCTTTGCCGGCCAGTATTTCCGTTGTTCCATCGGAATGTTCCAGTTTGTCTACCCCCGGTTGGCCCGACTTTCCCCCGAGACACCCGGGTGGCCCGAGTTGGCGCCGTTCGGCGATCACTGTAATGGTTGCATCGCGGAGAAACCGAAAGGAGCGAATGAGGCCGTCTCCGCCCCGCCGTAACCCGGCGCCTCCGCTGCCCCGGCGTACCTCGTATCGTTCTATGCGTATCGGAAATAGGTTTTCAAACGCCTCAATCGGTGTGTTGAGGGTATTGGTCATGTGTGTCTGAATGGCACTGGCACCATCGCAATGTCGCGTCGCTCCCATTCCGCCCCCAATGGTTTCGTAATAAACATACGGGTGTCCCGTTGCGGTTTCTCCACCTACCAACACGTTGTTCATGGATCCACACGCGGCAGCGGCCGCAGCGTCGGGATACACCTTGGAAACCGCCGCAAAAAGGACGTCGACAATCCGTTGGCTTGTTTCGACATTGCCGGCGCTCACGGCCGCAGGGAACGTAGCATCCACAATGGTTCCAGGAATTGTTACGACGTCGATGAGGCTCATGAATCCGTCATTTTGGGGCAATTCAGGCGGAGCAAGGCATCGAAACACATAATGAACGGCCGACACCGTAATCGCTCGGACCGCGTTTAACGGGCCACGAACTTGGTGTGCACTTTCCGAAAAATCGACCACTATCTTTTCAGGGAGTACGCTTAATTTAACACAAATAGGTATTTCCACCGTCCCCAGACCGTCCCCATCCAACCAATCGACTGCCGAAACAGTTGTTTGGGGAAACCTGCTCAACACATCCATCATCATGCGCCGCGACCAATCCAGAAGTGCTTGGGTTTCCGCCTCGGCTTGGGCAAATCCCCGCTCCCGCAGCCACTCCGCGAGTCTTTTCTGACCAACCCGATTCGCCGCGAGTTGGGCGAGCATATCTCCGCGACGTTCATTGGGTGTCCGAGATGCAGATTGTAGCTGAGTCAATACGTCGTCGGTGAACCGCTGGGGTGCAATACAGAATCCTTCTTCGGCAAGGGTGGTGACAAGAGGCATTGACCCCGGTTGCGCTCCTCCCACGTCGGCATGATGCGCGCGGGTGGCCACAT
Source organism: Myxococcales bacterium (assembly GCA_013360285.1). GTDB lineage: Bacteria > Myxococcota_A > UBA9042 > JABWCM01 > JABWCM01 > JABWCM01. Next base: position 10,386 of record JABWCM010000042.1, on the reverse strand, counting down.
AAAACGCCGGACTTTCCTGGCCCGGCGCCATCACTGGAGAAACCACCGTAATATCCGGCAGATGGGTGCCACCACAATATGGGTCGTTGACAATTCCGTGGTCTTCTTGCCCCAGGTCGCACGCGGCTATGATCGCTTTGACCGACAACGGCGCGGAGCCGAGGTGAACCGGAATGTGGGCCGCCTGCGCCAACATGTTCCCGTTCCGATCGAATATCGCGCAACTAAAATCCCGCCGTTCTTTGATATTGGCGCTAAAAGCGGACCGCATCAGCGCTTGTCCCATTTCCTCGGCAATAGAAGCGAGTTGATTGTTCAGGATTTCGAGTTTAACCGGATTGAAGTTCACCGTTGTTCTCTCTTGGCGATTAACCCAAACGTCCGATGTCGATATTCAGATAACCATCCACTTTGCCGAGCCATCCATAAGGAATCATTGTGGTTCCGCTATATTCTACCACAATTGCTGGTCCCCGGATTTGCGCCCCCGGCGTTAAGTGTTCCCGGCGATAAATCGGAAATGGCTGCCGGCTTGCTGTATCCAACGGAACGGCGTCGTGAATACTCTCTCGGGCATACGTGAGCACCGGCGGGTCGGTCAGGCCTTTTGCCGTAACCCGCGCCGCGACGATTTCCAACGGCGTATCCGCCAGAGCAAAACCATAAGCCCGCTGGTGTAATGCCGTAAAATGACCCGCTATCGACGACGAAAAAGGCACTGTGATTTCAAAAGATTGCCCCACGTAACGCACATCCAGTGCCCGAACCAGCACCCGTTTGTCGGTGTCTACCCCTTGGTCATCCAGTGCCCGACTTGCCTGGTGCGTCAACGTTGTCAAGGTTTCTACAACCGTGGCCGGGCATAAGTCGGCACCGGGTTCCAATTGCGCTAGGACGGTTTGAGCCAGGTCGACCCGCACGTCACTAAATAACATTCCCATCGCGCAAAGTAAGCCTGGAAACCGCGGTACGACCACCCGAGGTATCATTAATATAGATGCCAGTTCACACGCATGGAGTCCGCCGGCCCCGCCGTAGGAAACAAGCGTAAACCCTTCCGGATCCAGGCCACGGGCCACACTGATAACCTTCAACGCCCGCACCATGACGGCGTTTGCCACATCTCGAATACCCTGAGCGGTGTCTTGCACAGAGAGCCCCAGGCTTTCCGAAAGCGGCTTGAGTGCTTGTATCGCCAACGGAAGGTGCAACGGTTGGGTGCCCCCAAGAAAATGTTCCGCCGGCAACAACCCCAATACGACGTTGGCATCAGTGACAGTCGGCAGTGTTCCTCCCTTGCCATAACACGCCGGCCCGGGGACTGCGCCCGCGCTGCTCGGACCTACTCTTAACGCGCCGCCCGCGTCTATTTTTGCGACGGACCCGCCTCCGGCGCCGACCGTATGAATGTCGACGACGCTGCCCAGCAAAGAAAATTGGGAAACCACAAAGTTGTTCACCACGGGAATCGACCGGTCACACAACGCTACATCGGTAGATGTGCCCCCCATGTCGAAGGTCATAAACCGATCCACACCGATTCGACCCATGATCTCGGTAGCCCCGACTACGCCGCCGGCGGGTCCACTCAGCAACGTGTATACCGCTGACCGTGCCGCATGACTCGGTGTTGCAATACCGCCGTTCGACAACAGGACACGTAACTTAGCAGGCGCGATCCCGTTTTCCAGTTTGGTAAGATAACCGGTCATCGCCGGACGAACGTAGCTGTTCACAACAGCCGTAGTGGTTCGTTCTACCTCACGCATCTCAGGAAACAGCTCCGATCCCGCGGAAATATCCATCGGAGGGTCATTCCGTTGTCGCACCAACTCCTGCAGCGCCCCAACAACGTGTTGTTCATGCGCCGGGTAGCGATACGAATGCAGCATGGATACCACGATACACTGCACTCCGCCTGCCACACAGCGATCGAGGATATCAGGGAGCAAACTCAGGTCTAGCGGCACGACTTCTTGGCCATCGGCGGCGATTCGGCCGGGAACCTCAAAACACCACTCCTCGGGTATCAGTGGCTCCGGCTTTGTCGGAGAAAGGGAATACAACTCGGAGCGGTTCTGTCGCCCGATCAACAAAATGTCGCGAAATCCTTGGTTGGTGATCAGCGCCGTTTTTGCACCGACGCGTTGTAACAACGTGTTCGTGGCAACCGTCGACCCATGGAAAACCTGAGAGATTTCCACATCGCGGCGCAACTCGGAAATTCCCGCCAACACGGCTTCTGCCGGATCATGGGGTGTCGAAGGTAATTTAATGGCTCGAAACACACCATCATAAAAACACAATACGTCGGTGAACGTCCCCCCCGTATCTACAGCGACAGGTACCGGCGGCAAAGAAATTCGGTTCGGATTCATCGGGCCATGATAACGCAGTTGAACACAAACGACCAGAACCATTGTCTGTGTCCGTCAAACCCGTAAGTTTGTAAGAAAGCCGGCATAACCCGTTGGCCCATTGACGAAATCCCCTGCAAGTCGCCATACTGAAACCAACCACCGCGATGGTGGTTGGGTGTTCAGTGGCGTAACAGCGGCGAATCCAATGATGAAATCAATCCTCGCATCGTCTGTGGTTCTTTTTTTTGCGTTTTCGGCAATGTTGACGGCGTGTACGATTGAAGTGTTGCTTCCGGGCGAAGGCGTTGAAAAAGCACCCATTCCCGATGCGGGTACAACCGCTTCCGGCGGCTCTGACGAAATTTTGGATCAGGACCCGAACGCCGGCAATCAATTTGTATTCCGTGTTACGTCGGTAAGTCCGCCATTTGGCCCAACCGAAGGCGGCACCCGGATTACGATTTTAGGAGAGTTGTTCACCGAACCGGCCCAGGTATTGGTGGGGGGAGTTGCTGCAACAGACGTGGTTTTTAAGGGCGAAACGACGATTTCCGCCGATGTTCCCCCAAGAGGCCCGGGTCCCGCTGATGTCGTGGTGGTTCGCGGAGACGGCAAAAAAGCCACTCTGAAGGACGGATTTTTGTACCTTTCCGACATCCGTATTTCCACCGTGCAACCGGCGGCAGGGGAATGGCTCGGCGGCACACCCATCACGATTACCGGCGAGGGATTCACCAACGAAACCGTTGTATTGGTAGACGGTCGCGAAGGAATTGGCACCAAAGTGGTCGATGAACAGACCGTCGTTACGTTGACTCCCCAAGGCAAAGCGGGGCCGGCCGACGTGTTTGTGTCCAACTCCAACGGCTTTGCGAGGCTTCGCGACGGGTTTCGGTACTTTGAGAGGCCAATAGTACATAGTGTGTGGCCACTTTCAGGGACGCAGACCGGTGGGAACCTCGTCAACATCGTTGGGCAGGGTTTGAGCCAAGTCACCGAAGTGACAATCGACAATCAGCCGGCGACGATTGTAGCCATGTGGGGTGACGACACGATTACGGTCGTTTCCCCCCCGGGCGAAATCGGGCCGGTTGATCTATTTCTTTCGACCGGCAGCACCTCGGTTTATCTTCCCAATGGATACGCTTATGTGAATCATCCTGCCACCGACGGCGAAACCCAGGTGTGGGTCATGAGCCCACAAAGTGGCCCCCAACAAGGAGGCACCGAGGTTCGGGCGCTGGTGGTCGGGGCTTCCGACGTCGGTTCGGTGGCCGTGTTGGTAGGCGACAAGCCGGCAACGAATGTTTCGTGGGATCCCGAGACCGGTGTGGTTGTGTTTGAAACCCCGGCATCGACCAAAGAATCGGTGCCGGTTGTTTTTTTTCTGGACGACGCAAAATTCAACTCCCCGGTGGAGTTCAACTACCTACCGGAGATCACCATCAGCAGCATCGAAGCGTCTGAAGGACCACAGCAAGGTGGGTCGTTGGTCACGGTAAGTGGTTCCGGATTCACCCAAGGTATCGAACTTCGGGTTGGCGCCCTTCCGACAACCGATGTAACGGTTGTTTCACCTAACCAACTGACTGCGAAGACATCTGCCGGTGCGGCGGGACTCGTCGATGTCACAGCTCGGTTGTCCGAGACCGTGGCGACACTGACCGATGGATATGAGTATGTCCCCAAAACCCCCTCTGTTTATGCCTTTAAGCCCATTCGCGGCGGGGTGGCGGGAGGAACTTTTGTTCGGATTTTTGGAGCGGGTTTTTCTCCGGGGGCCAAGGTGTGGTTTGGAGCGTTGCCCGCTTCCGACGTGGTTGTTCATTCGTCGACGTTGATGACCGCCGCCGCGCCGCCGGGAGATTTGGGGGTTGTGGATGTGACCATCATCGGTTCGTCATTCAAACGCACTTTCCCCAAAGCCTACGAATATTTTGAACCCAAAAGCACCTACGGAGGAACCTGGGGAGACCCGGTTGATGAGTCAATCCATGTCACTGTGCTGGAAGCATCGTCTGGAGACCCGGTTGAAGGTGCGTTTGTGATGCTGGGTTCAACACCACAAAGCCCATACCAACAATGGACAAACGTCAACGGGCAGACCACGTTTTCCGGACCGGGTTTGTTGGGCCGCCAAACGGTTACCGCCGCCAAAACCGGGTATACCAGCGCGTCTATTTTGTCGTTTGATGCCACGAATGTGACGCTGTATCTCGTGCCTTACCAACCACCGTCGGGTGGCGGAGGGACTCCATTACAACCGGGAGCCATCACCGGTCGTGTGTTTGGCCTTGGGAAGTATGTCATCGTGCCGCCCGGTAACTGTTCTGACCTGGTCACCGATGTGTTGTTGTATTGTAAACCCTGTGCGACCGCCAATGATTGCGGACCTTCTGGTGCGTGTATGCCGATGGCTGATCAAGGCACTCACTGCACGACTGCCTGTGTCGACGACACGGAATGCCCACAAGGATACACTTGTGCTTCTGTGGTGGGAGGCGGGGCGTATTGCCAACCCGCCGCGGGCAAAAAAGAAGCACGCTGCCAAACCTCCCGACCAGACCTGTTTGTCAACGTTCCCGATCCGGGCCCCGGCAACGTCGCCCAGGTGGGAAACAACGGGGTCGCGACCTATGAAATCACCAGCCGATTGGGTGATGTCGCCGTGGTATGTTATGGGGGCTATGTCGAAAATGCGACCAAGAAGTTTATTCCAACCGTGATGGGGGTGCTGCGCCATGTGTTCGTGACACCGGAAACCTTGCTGCCGGACCAGGACGTAGAGTTGAATATCCCGCTCTCCCGTACGGTGGAAGTGCGACTCGACAATCCACCGATCAGCAGTATTGGGCCCAATGTAATTGATTTGGATGTGTTTTTGGTATTGGGAACAGATGGTGTTGTCACGATGGGAAGTGACTCTGGGGTTTCCCCGGACAAAACATTCCGGGTAGACCGGCTGCCGGCAGCGTTGACCGGCCCGCTGTATGATGCGACGTACACCTTTTATGCCGGCAGTTATACCAAACAGAAGTGGGGACTTCCTTACAGTATCTCCCAACATCCCAATATTGTGGATACAGGTGATTCAGCGGTGTTTGAGTGGCTCGACGACCGGTTCGAGCCGGTGCCGTTTGGTGCGCCGGAGGATTTACGTGCGGTGGCGTGTACAGCAGAACCCAGGAAGTTCGCGGTGGGAGATGGCGGAACCGTGTTGCATCATGACGGCGAGCAGTGGTTAAAACAACCGAGTCCCACAAAAAAGAATCTCAACGCGGTGAGTGCAGCCTCGGCAAACGTGGCCTACGCGGTTGGCAACAGCGGAACGGTATTGCGGTTTAATGGGAACCTGTGGACTGTGGATCCCATCGCGACCACCAAGGATTTGCGGGCCGTTTCGGCATTTGGCCCCGACGATGCGATCGCGGCCGGATGGTACGGGATGTGGAAAAGAACCTCAGCCGGATGGGACCAGTTGACCGACGCACCTTCATTCAATGCTTATGCGCTGTGGGCTCATTCCGCAAACGACTGGTGGGTGGCTGGGGATTACGGCCAACTGTGGCATTTTACCGACGGCGTGTGGACATCTTATTTTGCCCCAGAACCCGTGCAAATTCACGCATTGTGGAGCCTCGGGCAGGACTATCTGTTTGCGGTAGGCGCTGCCGGCGCCGTGTTACGTTTCGACGGAACAAAATGGGTTCAAATGCCCAATGTGTCGACGGACAGGACGTTGTACGCGATTTCCGGCAGGGTTTCAGACGGTCAATTGGAACTTTTTGTGGTGGGAGATGGCGGAGTGATGCTGCGTTTTGACGGCAGTCAGTGGACTTCGGTTTCTCCCGGTAATTCCGGGACCCAAATCGGCGGCGTATGTGCCGATCCGGTGGGTGACCAAGTGGTTGCGGTGGGGTCCCGGTCGTTGTTTCTCGGCCCGTTTATGCGTGTACCGGCCGTTACCAAAGCCGAAGCCGCGTCGGATACGCAGGCCGGGCCGGTCACATTCGACATGGTTACGCCGCTCGGAACCGATCCTCATTTTCGTTATGCACAACTGTTGTTGGGCAACGGAACGCCGTTGTGGACGGTCGTACTCGAAGGCGGGGTTACCGAAATGGTATTGCCCAATCTGCTGGCGATTACCAACATCGACGCATTACCCGCCGGTCCCAAACGGGTTCGTTTGTACAGCATTTTCAAAGACGGTTTTGATATTGACCATTACGATGGTTTTGATTTTCGAATGTCCGAATGGCGGGCGTGGTCGTTAATTGACCAGAATTTTGAGTAAGTTACCGCAGAAACGCGCGTTATCGTAAGTTTTGTGTTTGTAAAAAAGAGGGTATTCATCAAGTTTATGTTGGGGAAATTTTCCAAACGTCGAGTTTGGGTATTGTTGGCAATGGTGTTGATGTGGCCTCTGCCGCTTGTGGCTCACATTCAAATGTTACAACCGAAGCCACGGACATTGCTGCAGAAAATCAAACCTTGCGGTGCGACCACGGTTCCCAAAGGAACACCCGTGGCGACGTATACTGCCGGCGAGACCATTGTTGTTTCCTGGAAAGAAACGGTTCCTCACCCGGGGCATTACCGGATCAGCCTCGACCCCGAGGGCGAAAACGACCTGCTCGATCCCCCCAACTTTACCGCCCTTTACACAAATCCCACGGTGCTGCTGGACGGGATTGCCGACAAAACAGGCACCACTACCTACAGTGTATCGGTGACCCTGCCGGAGTTCGAATGTGCCAACTGCACGTTGCAGTTGATTCAGGTAATGACCGACAAACCACCGTATGGTGACGGCAACGACATCTATTATCAATGCGCCGATATCACGGTGCTGAAACCACCCCCGGGATGTGCGGAGCCACCTGGTGATGTGGACGCATCGGCTACGTTGTCGGTTACCGACGTGCAGTGTGCCATCGTGGCCACGCTGTGGGTGCTTGGTAACGAAGTAGGTGACCCGCCGGCCTGTTTGGCTGGTGATGTGGACGCTGCCGACGTCAATTGCGATGGGTCGGTCAATGTCAGTGACATTACGTTGGTGACTCAACGGGTTCTCGGAATGCCGTTGGACCCCGCCGGCGATGCCGATGGGGACCAATGTCCGGATAGTTGCCAATAACCCACTCATTTGTAACCGGCACACCTTCCTCGTTCTTGTTCCCGGACACAACCCGTGTTACGGTAAAAACGTTCCGTAACAGTGGTTATGGTCGCATGATTCAGCTCTTGTCAAAACGACGGCTTGCATCAAACACAACGCAGTGCGGGCTGGTTCGAAAACGCCGACATTCGTGTTTGTCGAACCAGAAAGGAGGACGCAGTGGTTGAAAGTTGTCATATAACAAACGTTTTTACAAAGATAAGACTTACGATCATCGGGATTCTGTTGGTGGCCGCGTGTGCCGAAGACACCGCCACAACTGTATCCGAGGACACAAAGAGTCCCTTTGACGCGGCGGGATTTGTTGGGAACACATTTGACGCCGAAGGGATAGATGGGCACGTCGCGGAAGACAAGGCGGGACCTACCATTACCTTGGTGTTGCCAAAAGTCGGCGACATTGTTTCCGAAACCACCACCGTTCATGTGCTTGCCGAAGATCCATCGGGTGTTGCGTTGATCAAAGTGGCGGTGAATTCCGACCCGCTGGAAGATTCTCATCCCGACCCAAACGTGTTTTTGGGGCAGTGGAAAACAACGATTTATTCCAATGGTGAACACAAGTTGCTGATGCTTGCCAGAGATGAGGTGGGAAACGAAACTTGGCAGTCGGTTCCGATTGAAGTGGACAACGACGTGGGAAGTTTGGTGGCCGGTTATGTGAACGTGGGAACGCCGGTGCGCCAAGCAACGGTGAAGGTTCACGAGCTGTCTTCCAAAGGTATAGGAAAGTTGTTGGGGCAAACCAAAACCGACGAAAACGGCAAGTTCTCATTGGCTACAGGTTTTGATGCCGATTCGGGTTGGGGACTGATTACCGTTACCGGGCCGGCTTGGTACGACCATCCCGAGACCGGCGAAGTACTCCAAATGGTGGCGGACAGTCGGCTCACGTCGGTGGTGAAGGTGGTTCCGGGGTATTTTGTGGAGACCCAGGTCAATGTGTGGACGACCATCGCAACCCGATTGATGGAGGGGCTTTCCGGACAGGGGGCGTCGTTTTCGAACCAGTGGCCTATTGCGATTCAGTGGCTGTCGGAACATCTTCAAAGACCGGACACCTTTGAGCTGGACATGACCACACCGCTCGATCCCCGCCTGGTGCCTCCGGATAGTCCGTTGACTCCGGGAGTAATCGTTGGGCTGACCCAATTGGCATTGTGGCGTATCGCCGAAGAACAAGAATCGGACCTGTTTGATGCCGCAAAAAAATTGGCCGCGGATTTGGCGACGGATGCCAATTTTGATGGCGACGGGCGATACGAAGATCAAAACGATGTGTCGGTGTTGTTGTGGAATTCCGGTTTGCCGCTGAACACGGAAGTAACGCGGTATCAGTTGGCGGAAGCGGTAGCCGACTGGGTGTCGGATTACGAAGCGGATACGGAAGATTGGCCCGATGCACTCCGATACGAAGCGTTAAATAAGCCGATGGGTTTGTTGGATACGCTCGCTTATGACACGGGTCCCCTCTATCCACCTGGGGACAAAGCCCCGCCGCATTATTTTGACAACGACGCACCACTCGTGATGTTTGTGGATCCAACTCCGCCGGAGGGAACGTGGTACGGCCTGGAGGATACGGTGACTCTGGTAGCGGTCGCGGTGGACAAAAGTGCGCTTTCGGAATTCAGTTTGTCGTTTATACCGCAACAAACCCTACTGGACACCTGGAAAGTGGTGTGGGACGGAAAGACGCTCAGTGCGGAATTGCCGGTGGCGCAACTGCCTGCCGGGAAATGGACCGCTGTTGCGACGGCAATCGACAAAAGTAAGTGGGCGCTCAAAGGGAGTGCTTCGCGAAGTTTTCAGTTGGACAAAACGCCGCCGAAAATCGTGCAAGTGGGACCGGCCGCCGATCCGCCGTTGGCAACGGCTGTCGTGGATTTTCAAGTGTTCGCCGAAGACAACGAATCGGGGCTGGGCAAAGTGACGGTGGACCCCCAAGACTGCACCGATTGTTTTCCCAAGTCGTTGACTTATGACGAAGCTTCCGGCATCTGGCAAGGGAAGATGGACCTCTGGAAAGAAGGGCCCCAGAACTACGTGGTGATCGTAGAAGACAAAGCCGGAAATCTGACGGCCCAAAGCCATACGCTGGTGAGAGACACGATTCCCCCGGTGTTGACGGCGTTGGAATCTAAGTATGTGCCGGCGTCAGGGCTGGAATTGGACTACGGGACAACGGCGTCAGCTCCAACTTGGAAGCCGGGTGGTTCTCCGGTAGACCTAGAAGTAAACTGCAACTTAGATAACGCGATGAATCTTATCAATACCTGTGTCGCGCCGCTGTCGATTTTTGTCCATGAAACGAAGTGCACAACCACGTCTCCAAAGCTCATCTTCGATATCCAAGACGCTCACTTAGTGGGTCTCATGGGTCATTTTGACTACGGCCAACTCAATAACAACGAATTCAATTCCAAAACCTCCGGAACCCTTACTCCAACCACCAAAGGGGTTCTTACCGTGCCGTTGTGTTCCGACACACTGGGCAAACCCTTTGAAACCCCCGGCGCGGTCCACCAAATGAAGATTTGGGCCACCGACAGCGCCGGAAACAAGTCAAAAACCGTTACCGTACAGTTTACCGTCACGTGGGAAACCCCGCCGTTGTGGGTCGGACCGTCGAAAGCACCGTTAGACCAATGGGATTTGGCTTCGTATAGCTTCGACGAGTTCACCATTCACAAACCATTTGCGGTTCACGAAACCGGCGGTACGTCGCAGAACACGTATCGGGTGTTAAGTTATGACATCATCAACCCGCATCCGGTGCCTATCGAGGCAAATGTGGATCACTTGGGTACGGTCGTGGCGGAACTGGGGATGCGGAGGGGTTAT
>JABWCM010000315.1 GCA_013360285.1 Myxococcales bacterium | reverse complement strand
CACGCCCAGAAGTTAAGGGCATTTTGACGGTTTTGCCGCGAATCCTTGTGAGAAATCCCGGCTAGAAATTGACTTCAGATCTAAAGTAAGTCAATCCCAGTCTTATCTTGCTTTACCGCCGGTAACTCCAACTCCTCCTGACTGACCAGTGTCCATCCAGCTTTTGAAGACTGCCACCGCTGTTGAATACGGCTTTTTTCGAGGCTCGTGGATGGCAATCGATTCCACGTGTAGTCAACAATAACGATGGCATTTTCTTTTTTGACGTCAAATTCCACACTGTGGATTTCGTAATCAAGGACGTTAAACGTTTCTCGCTCCGCTTCTCGCGCTTTCAAGAACGCCGCGCGTCGTTCTGGCGGCAAGAGGGCTGCCGCTTGGGAAAACGCTTTCCACCGTATACCCTGGTAGTACTGATCTGCGGATATCCGAAGAAGCTCGACCGACGACACGGTCGTGCCGCAACCAAAGGCGAGTATACAAACAATCCCTCCTGTCGCGATGAATTTCCGGTAACCCATTGCCCCACAGACTCCTTTGTGCGCACCCAAACACGCCTTCTGTTTCACCTAACACACAACAAGCATCCGAAACCAGCTATGCGTAACGGTCCACCCTTCACACGACCTTGGGGGGTGTTCCATAGACGTTGGGCGGTGCGGCATAGGAGATTCGACCACAATGTGATGGACCAACGCAATATTGCCCATTGAATCGTGACGCGCAGGTGAAGTTCGGACTTGGCGTTGCTCCGCCCATCCTGTAACGTTGTGGGTTCCCCGTACGTCGTGTTGTCGGACGGTGATTCGGAGGTCGTATAGTGGCAGACCGCCACCCAACCCATATTTATCAGCTTCTCTTTTCTTCGAATATGAAACCACCCGAGTATTGGGGTCGTGCGTCCTTCGCTATGTCGGACGTGCCACAGAACTGGTCGAGCGAGGCGACGATCCCAGCGCCCAAAGCCTCGGGATATCAAGCCCGGATTGCCCACGAGCTTGAGGCCGCGAGTGTCGATCCGCTACCCTCTTCGGGCAGGATAGATCTTTTTTGTTCTCGACAGGACACTGCCATGTCTGACGCCAAGAAGGGACCACTAAGGGAATTTTTGGCCAGCCAGATTTTCGTCGGATCGTCCGGAAAAATCCTGAGTCATATCGGGAATATGGCGCAGGGATTTTTACGGGCGAGGCGGCAAAAGAGGGCCATGACAACCATTTCACCCAAGAACACCACACACCTAGACTCTGTTGCAGTAACCGCCGGTGACAGGCGCAAACCGAATTTGGCACTAGTAGGAACCATTGCAGTCATATTTTTGGCGACTGCCAATTGTAAACAGACAGATCCCAACGAAATCGGCAAAAAAATTCTGCACATGCCGCTTCGTTCAAAGGTGTCTAGCCTGGACCCAGTCCGAGGTGGCACAAGTTACTCCAGCCTTGCTCAATCCGTGGTATATGAAGCACTGTTTGAATACGACTACCTGGCACGACCGCTGCGCCTGATTCCCCGGTTGCTGGAAGCCATGCCATCTGTTGATCCTTCCAAAACCATTTATGAATTCACACTAAAAAAAGGCATCAACTTCCAAGATGACCCGTGTTTTCCCAACGGAAAAGGCAGAGAAATCACGTCGAACGATGTGTTTTTTTCGATGAAACGAATGGCTGATCGAGCGAATTCCCCCAAAGGTTGGTGGATTTACAATGACCGCATTGTCGGATTTGACGAATTTCGGGCAAAACAAGACGAACGACCGGTTGGTGCTCCATTCAACTTCGACGAACCAGTCGAAGGATTCGAAATTATTGATGATTACCGATTTCGCATTCATTTAAAGCAGCCGTTTCCTCAATTTACGTACATTCTCGCCATGCAGTACACTGCCATAGTGTCTCGGGAGGCGGTTGAGTACTACAAGGAGGAGTTTGATTCTCACCCGGTCGGAACCGGACCGTTTCGCCTTGTGAAGTGGATTCGCGGTTCGAAGTTGATTTTTGAAAAGAACCCCACATTTCGAGAGGAATTTTACCCATCTCCCCCGCCAAGTGCCCTCGGCAACGTTGACCCATCACTTTACCAAGCCGCCGGTAAACGTATTCCGTTTCTTGACGGAATTGTAATGTACGTCTATGAGCAAGATCAGCCAATGTGGCTAAAATTTCGGGCAAAGGACCTTGATTATAGCCAGGTTCCGGCCGAGTATTTTGATTCTATCTATTGTCCCAACGGAAACTTACGTTCTCAACTGAGTGCAGATGGAATACAGAACTACAACTTGGAACTCATCGATTTTATCTACCGCGGATTCAATATGGAGGACCCCATTTGGGGCGGGTTCGGCAACGGTAAGTTACTGCGACAGGCGGTTTCTTTGGCCACCGATATCAACGAGATCAACGATGCGTTCTACAACAATACTTGTGTAGTTTACGACGGTCCGATTCCGCCCGGACTGGACGGATATAAGAAGGGTATTTTGTCTCCCTATCGCGGCCCACAAATCGATAAAGCAAAGGCTTTACTAGTCAAGGCGGGTTATCCCAACGGCAAAGGGTTACCGCCACTCGTCTTTGAAACTTCCAGAGGCGGCAATTCTCAAGAGCAAGGCGATATGCTTGCTCGACAGCTCAAAGCCATCGGTGTTGAACTCTTACCCAATTACAACAGCTTTCCGGAGTTGGACCGCAAGCTGAAACGCAAAAAAGCCCAATTTTTTTCCCTGGCCTGGGGTACGGACTATCCCGATGCCGAAAACAACCTCGCCCTTTTTTACGGTCCCAACGAAGCGCCCGGCTCCAACAACTTTAATTATAAAAATCCGGCGTATGATGCCCTGTACGAAAAAATCCGTACCATGGATCCATCGGCTGAACGAACCGCCATTTATGAAAAAATGCGTGACATGGTGATCGAGGACGTACCGGCGTATGGCAGCATGGCACGAATTCGATACTATGTTTGGAACTCGCGTCTCAAGAACATGTTTCCTGAAGAAACGTGGTATGGCTGGCACAAATATCTCGATGTGGAGGTGGAGCCATGACGGCTTATGTCCTGCGTAGATTGCTGCACGGCATTCCAATTATCTTAGGTGTAACGATTGTTACGTTTATCCTGTTTCACGTGTTCGGCGGGAATCCGATCGCCAGTTTTCTCGGAAAGAACGCGACGTTAGCAGACATCGCAGCAATGGAAAAGGAGTACGGTTTCGACAAATCCTTACCCTTGCAGTACCTCGATTATTTGTACCAAATTATACGTTTTGACTTTGGTCGGTCCTTTGCCACCCGTGAACCTGTGGTGGACATGATCATCAGCGGCGTTGGTCCGTCGCTGAGTCTCACGTTGCCTGCGCTTCTATTGACCAGCCTCATTTCGGTGAGCATTGCACTTGTTTCCGCATTTTTTCGTGGTCAATTGGTCGATCGATTACTCGTTTTTCTTGCCGTTATCGGAATGAGTGTCAGTTTTTTGGTCTACATCGTATTGGGACAATACCTTCTGGCATTTAAGTTACCGTTGTTTCAAATCCACGGATACGAAGCGGGTTTCATCGACAGATGGCAATACCTATCGTTGCCCATCATTGTCATGGTGGTGGTCGGAACAGGGTACGATACACGATTTTATCGGTCCGTGATGGTTGAGGAAACGACCAAGGACTATATTGTCACCGCGTTCGCGAAAGGCCTCTCACGACGAAGGGTTATGTTCGTCCACATGCTAAAGAATGCATCGCTTCCCATCATCACAAGAATGATGATTTCTGTTCCCTTTCTAGTAACCGGCTCGTTATTGCTGGAATCGTTCTTTGGCATTCCCGGCATGGGAAACATGTTGCTTACCGCCCTTGACCAAGCCGATCTTCCGGTCATTAAAGCGTACACCGTGGTTATTTCAATTCTTTTTGTACTGTCCAACATTACAACCGATGTGTTGTATGCCATATTCGACCCAAGGGTGAAGCTGTCATGAACGTTGTCGCGCGTATCTGGAGCCAACGTTCCTTTCAAAAACTTCGCCGCAACAAAGTGGCGATGGGTTGCCTCGGCATCATTAGCGTTTACGCCATTGTTGCTCTTGGGGTATCGCTTGGTTGGTTCGCCGGCGATCATGACTCCCGGGTAGGTGCGAAATACCTCGAACCTTCTTTAGAACATCTATTAGGGACCGATCGCCAAGGCAGGGACATCTTCATAAGAGTTCTCTATTCAACAAAAGTGGCCTTCTCGGTTGGACTTGTCGCCGCTGTGGTGTCGGTGTTCATTGGCACGGCAATGGGTAGCCTAGCCGGGTATTTCCACGGAAAAGTCGACGCAGTGATAGTGTGGCTGTACTCCACGATCCAGTCGATACCCTACCTTTTGTTGTTGATGGCTGTCACTTATATCGCCGGCAAAGGCCTCAGTGGCCTATACGTCGCATTTTGCGCGACCTATTGGGTCGGCCCGTGCCGCGTTGTCCGTGGTGAAGTTCTAAAATTACGTGAGGCTGAATTTGTTCAAGCGGCGCGCGCACTTGGATTTGGTCGCTGGCGTATCCTGATACGCCATATCGTTCCCAACACGATGCATGTGGTACTGGTCAACTTTGCATTGCTGTTCATCGGTGCCATCAAGTCAGAAGTCATCTTAAGTTACCTTGGGCTTGGCGTACAAGGTGAACCCAGTTGGGGTACCATGATCGACCAAGCTCGCGCCGAATTGATCAACGGTTTTTTCTGGCAAATCGGTGGTGCAACTGTCGCCATGTTTGTGCTGGTGTTGGCATTTAACATTTTCGCCGACGCGATGCAGGACGCGTTTGATCCGAAAGCCAAATAAAGTTGCCGGGTGGTTATGAATAACCTGTCGTCCCCAAACAGAATGCCCCCGATGGCACTATCGGTAACAGACTTGACCGTCCGCTTTGACAGTGACCAAGGTAGCCTGATTGCTGTCGAGAATGTGTCATTTCAACTACGCCATGGCGAAATACTAGGGGTTGTTGGAGAGTCAGGCTGTGGGAAAACCGTTACCAGTAAAGCGATTTTACGTTTACTTCCAGAGCATTTTTCTAAAATTACCAACGGTAAGATCCAATTCGGCAACGACGATCTTGTCCGTGTAACCGAACAACGAATGCGACAGATCCGAGGCGCGGAAATCGCCATGATCTTTCAAGACCCGATGTCGGCCCTAAATCCCGTATTTACGATAGGTTACCAAATTACCGAAGCCATCGCCCAACATCGTTCGATAAGCAGAAAAGCCCAACAATCCATGGCGATCGACATGTTGAAACAGGTCGGAATACCGTCTCCGGAACGCCGATTTTTTGACTACCCACACCAGTTGTCCGGCGGAATGCGCCAGCGTGTGATGATCGCGATGGCCCTTGTGCTCAATCCCAAGGTTCTGCTGGCCGACGAACCAACGACCGCATTGGACGTCACACTGCAAGCACAAATCCTTGATTTAATGGACACAATTCGTGAAAAGCACAAAACGAGCATCATTCTTGTGACCCATGATCTCGGCGTTGTTGCCGAAGTTTGTGACCGAGTTGTTGTAATGTACGCGGGTCGAGTGGTTGAACAGGGATCCGCGGTCGATATCTTTAAAAATCCCCGACATCCGTACACAGCCAGGCTCATGGAATCGTTGCCGCAATCCGACCGGCACAGTCGCCACCACCGTCTTCCAACCATTTCCGGTCTTGTACCTGACCTCCGTCAAAGACCTGCAGGCTGCCGATTTGCTGATCGATGCCTCATTACCCAACAGCGATGTGTCCAAGAAGAACCGGAGTTGGTTTCCGAGGTCAACGCAGCACACGAAACACACTCATGGCGTTGTCACTATCCACTCGGGGGTATGTCGACATGAGCATCACATCCAAAAAAGTGTTGGTATCCACACACAATCTGGTCAAACATTTCCCGATCTTCGGCGGTCTTTTTCGCCGGGAAACGGCCCGAGTTCACGCAGTAAACGGGGTGAGCCTCGATGTGTTTCGAGGAGAAACCGTGGGTCTCGTTGGTGAATCCGGCTGCGGCAAAACCACATTGGGCAAAACGATCGTCCGCCTATACAAACCGGACTCTGGAACGTTATTTTTCGACGGGATTGACATTACTTCTACTCCCGAAAAGGACCTCGCCACACTGCGACGTCGTTTCCAAATCATCTTTCAAGACCCGTACGCGAGCTTAAATCCCCGAATGACCGTCGCGGACACGTTGGCTGAAGCGATTGGATTCCACCACACGGTTCCCAAATCGCAAATTCCAGAAAGAATCGCCGAGTTGATGAGTCTTTGCGGCCTCAGACCAGAACTGGCGCACCGGTTTCCCCACGAATTCTCCGGCGGGCAACGGCAACGGATCGGAATTGCCCGGGCTTTGTCCGTGGAACCGGAGTTTGTGATGGCCGACGAACCGGTAAGCGCATTGGACGTTTCCATCCAGGCACAATTGCTCAATTTGCTTGCGGATTTACGTGAACGACTTCACCTGACCGTGCTTTTTGTGTCCCATGACCTGAAAGTCGTTCAACACTTCTGTGATCGTGTCGTGGTGATGTACTTGGGAAGAATCGTCGAAATATTACCCGCGACCGATCTCGAAACCGAAGTGCTACACCCCTATTCCAAGGCGCTGCTTTCCGCGCTTCCGAAACGCGACCCCACGGTACGAACCAAACGTATTCATGTGGCAGGTGAAGTACCAAGCCCCATTGATCTGCCGTCGGGGTGTACCTTCAGGGGTCGCTGTGCCCTTGCACGCCCCGAGTGTGCCGACCGCATACCGGAGTTGGTCTCCATAAGACCGAATCACGCTATCGCCTGCCCCGTGGTCACACAATCGTAACCAATCAGTGAACTTCGAGGGGTGTGACTGCTCCTTCCGGAGGCAGATTCTGTGTCGGCCGGGCCTCACCCCTCTCAACCGCACCAGGTTTTTGATATGGCGTTCCCAAAATGCGGGCGATCGCGGTACGTGTTCTCCATGACAAGTAAGATAACGTGAAACCCGCGGCCATTTTTGGGTCGAAGTAGGGATTTTTTAGATGACCTAACTTAATCAATACCAGCACTTGCTCAGCCACACTCACTGGGCATCCTTCGATCCGGAGCACGTCGATGTTCTTGAGCTTGCGCAATTTCAACCCCACTGTCACCATTTTGGAATAGATGTCGCCGGCGGTTGCGGTGTGGG
>JABWCM010000041.1 GCA_013360285.1 Myxococcales bacterium | reverse complement strand
GGTGGGCCTCAGTCGGCAGGCCCGCCTCGCTACGGCCACTGTCTCGCTCGCCGTTATTTTTTTCCCAAACACCCTCTGAGAGGGTCAGCGGAAATAGATGAGCGACTCTCTCATCGCAGCATGTGGCAACCTCCGGCGCCGGCTCAATAACAGCAGGTGTTGGTCGCCCAGATCGGAGTTCCACTTCCGTTGTACATGACCGCGTTTCCGTCGTTTTGCAAAACGAGTTTCGCGCCTTCATTTCCCGCCGTGTCGCTGGCCCACAGCGGTGTCCCGTTGGCATCATAGACCACTAGATTTCCGTCACCCTGCATCTGGGCGGCCCCCGGTGCGCTTTTCGTCCCGGACGACCACAGCGGACCGACGCCGAGAAACGATAGTACAAGGTCACCGTCGCTTTGATATTCGAGTTGGAAACGTCCGTCGGTTGACACCCGCTTCTGACCTGCGGCAAGCCCTTCGCCGGATTCCAGCGTGTCGGATGCCCCGGGTGTCGTCGACCCCGGCAAACATGTGGGCGGCGCCCAGTTGTTGGTGGCGAGTTTGCCAACCAACTGCCACGCCACGTTGGAGCCGGGTGCACCGATTCCCGTGATGATGTCGATCACCTGGTTCGTGGCACGATAAATGATCGCGTCCGCTGCGTAGCCGCAAGCCACACCATTGCCGCAAGCGCTGAGCGTACATTGGTTCTGGCCGGGTGTCTTTGACAAGAGGCCCCAGTTTGGGTCTTTCTGATACATCGTGAGGACCCATTCGCGCAAAAATAGGTGACATGCCACCTCGTCACCGTCGTGGCACGCGCCCCAATGCCCGGAGACACTTGTGTGGGCAGCAAGCGCGCCGTATTCGTTGGGAGTCTGAGCACCCGGGGTCACCCCGCCGCCTGGGGGGTTTGGGCATGCGTCCGGAGGGGGCAGACACCCACAACTTCCCTGGCACGCCGGCACGCACGTTCCGGCTTGACAGATCTGATCGGGGCCACATTCCGTACATGGAGGCGGCGACGAGATGTCAGGCGTAGCCTGAGTCGTATCCAAATCCGACGATCCTACATCCGGATCGGGCGTCCCCAGGTCCGGAATCCGCGTCCCCATGTCTGGATCGGGTGTTCCCAGGTCCGGATCATGCATCCCCAGGTCCGGATCGGGAGTCGCTGTGTCCTCCTGCGGCGACCCCAAGTCGGTAGGCCAACGCTCCAGATCGGACTCGACAAATCGACCGTCAGTGTCTAAACCCGTGTCCACGACGGTTGAATCGAATGTGTCGGTGGTCTCGCCGTCGCGGGTCGTACCCCCGCTATCGGGCCAGGGTACGTCCGTCGGAGCGCCGTACCCTTCTGGGTAGTTCCATGCCGAGTCCATTCCGAATACATCCACCGTGCTCTCCGGCTCACCACACGCTGCGAGCGCTAATGCCAACACAAACGTTGTAATCCTCTGCATGAAAAGTCCTCCGGTTGCTGTGAGTTTCGAAGTTATCCCAGGCTCGGAAACGCGTCAATCGAGAACCGACGCCTGACCCCAGCTCGTCAGGCGGACAACAGACCCTGTTTTTGAGCGAAAACTACGGTTTTTTTCTCAACTGGAGAAACAACCATGGATGAATCGAAAAAAGCAGAAATTCCTTTTGATAAAGAAGTACATGTGGCATTGGCGGCCGTTTCCCGCGGTCCCGTTCGGAATAGGCAACATTGGCTCAACCCGCATACGTGGTTTGATTCGTTGCCAAAGGTCGAGCAGCAGCGGTTGATGGGACTCGCCGTTAGAGAGTGTGAGCGCGCAACCCAAGCGGGTGTGTCCATCGAACTGCCCGGATGCCAAGGTTATCCGCCGGGGTTTTCCGACCTTCGTAATCCGCCGGCCGTGCTTTACCGACTTGGAGCGTCGATTCCGCGTGAGCCGGCGGTGGCCGTGGTCGGAGCCCGAGCCGCGGACGGATACGGTTTGGCCGTAACACGCCGAATTTCGCATGCATTGGCGGTTCGCGGCGCGGTCATCGTCAGCGGAGGTGCCAAAGGTGTGGACCAGTCGGCACATGGCGCAGCGTTGGATGTGAACGGAAAAACCGTTGTTTTCCTTGGGTCTGGTCTTCGTTTTCGGCAATCCGCCGACACAACCCAATTGTTGGACCGGATACTACGCAACGGTGGGGCGGTGGTTTCGGAACTTCCTTTGGATGTACCGGCGTTGAAGCACCATTTTCCCGAAAGGAACCGGTTGATCGCCGCGGCAGCCGATGTGATTGTGGTTATTCAGGCGGCCGCACGAAGCGGCTCGTTACACACAGCATACGAAGCATGTCGTCTGAAACGACCGGTGCTTGCGGTTCCCGGTGACGTGTGTTACCGGCTGAACATTGGAAGCAACGGGTTGCTTACCGCAGGTGTGGCCCAAACGTTGTGCCATCCGGACGACGTGTTGGCGGCCCTTAGGCGGTGTGGTCGTCCACTCATTGGTCCTCTCCAGGGTTGTGGTGAGCCCTGGCCGGAACCAGGCACCCGTTTGGAGACGCTGCCTCCGTCGTGGCGAAAAACGCAGTCATTGCCCCCACAGCGGTCAGACGATGGGTTGTGGGCTTCGGAAATGGATCCCGTACTGGAATTTGTCGATACTGAACCTCGACCTGCCGAGGAAATCGCCGCACGTGCCCGCCGACCGCTCCCGGAAGTAGTTGCAGCACTGTCTGTTCTTCAATTAGAAAGGCGAGTTCTGCGTGTTGCGGGAAACCGGTTTGTTACCGCGAGTCCATTGACTAGCGGTAAGGGTTGCGCATAGCTTTGAGTTCTTGGAAGTGGTGAAACAAGGAGCCAAGGAAATAGATACAGTATGGGCAAATCACTTGTCATTGTTGAATCGCCTGCAAAGGCAAAGACTATCAAAAAGTATCTCGGCGACGACTTTGAGGTGGAAGCCAGCGTCGGGCACATCAAAGATTTGCCGGCCAAAGAACTAGGGGTGGACGTCGATAACGACTTTGAACCCCAGTACGTTGCGATTCCGGGAAAGGCGAAAATCATTCAGAAATTGAAGTCTTCGTCCAAACATGCGGACGCAGTATACCTCGCACCCGACCCCGACCGTGAAGGAGAAGCGATCGCGTGGCATATCGCCCAGGAACTTCGTCGAAGTAATAAACACATTTACCGGATCACATTTAATGAAATAACCAAAGCCGCTGTTACGCAGGCGATTGCTCAACCCAGAGTAATCGATGTCAGTAAGTTTGAAAGCCAACAGGCCCGTCGAATTCTGGACCGCTTGGTGGGTTATGAAATCAGTCCGCTGCTGTGGGACAAAGTGCGCCGCGGATTGTCAGCAGGACGGGTACAGTCTGTGGCCGTGCGGTTGGTAGTGGAACGTGAGCGGGACGTATTGGCGTTTGTTCCGACGGAATACTGGAGTATTACCGCTGAGTTGGCGCTGCCCAATGAAACGACCATAGAAGCCCGGCTCGTACGCATCGGCGATGAAAAAGCCCAGATTTCTGATGAAGCAACCGCGTTAAGCGTCGCAAAGTCAATTGAGTCGGCATCATTGGCGGTAACATCGATCCAACGTAAAGAACGACGGCGGAATCCGCAGCCACCCTTTATCACTTCTAAGTTGCAGCAGGAAGCCGCTCGTTGGTATCGGTTCACTGCCAAACGGACGATGATTGTGGCCCAACAACTGTATGAGGGCATCGAGCTTGGCGAGGAAGGCGCGGTAGGGCTCATCACGTACATGCGTACCGACTCGCTTCGGTTGTCCAACGAATCGGTGGAAGCGGTGCGGCAATTTGTTAAACTTACTTATGGTTCCTCTTATCTTCCTGAAAATCCGATCCAGTACAAAACCAAGAAAGGGGCGCAGGACGCCCATGAGGCGATACGTCCAACCAACATTACGCTAACTCCGGAGGTGGTGCGACCGTTTCTGGACGACGACCAGTACAAGCTATATTCGCTGATATGGAAACGTACCGTCGCCTGTCAGATGCCGCCAGTGGTCTATGACGGCACCACAGTGGATGTCACGGCAAAACCAACCGACGGTGGTCCCGATTTCACGCTGAGGATCACCGGTTCGGTGATGAAATTTGACGGCTATACTGTTGTTTATCGGGAAGCAAAGGATGAAGATTCGAAAGAGGAAGATGATGAACGGGTACTACCTCCGCTTGATGAGGGAATGTCGCTTATTTCCAGGTCTATTCGACCAAATCAACACTTCACCGAACCTCCTCCCCGCTACACCGAAGCAACATTGATTCGGGAGTTGGAAGAAAAAGGCATTGGTCGTCCGTCGACTTATGCGACTATTCTGAGCACCATTCAGGAAAAGGAGTACGTCAAAAAGGACGGTGGCCGTTTCCGGCCCACGGAGTTAGGTACCGTCGTTACCGATTTGCTGGTGGAAAGTTTTCCGCGCATTTTAAATGTGGAATTTACGGCGCAAATGGAGGACGACCTGGATCGGATCGAAGACGGCAACGTCGTTTGGCAGAACATGTTACGCGCGTTTTACACGCCATTCCGCGAAACCCTGAGCGACGCGCGCGAAAACATGAGGAACCTAAAAACGGAAGAAATTCCAACAGATATTTTGTGTGATAAATGCGGGCAGGCGAACTTAGCCATTCGTTTTGGTAAGAATGGCTCATTTCTTGGGTGCCCGCGGTACCCGGACTGCAAAAATACCGCCGAGTATGAGAGAGATGAGCACGGCAAAGTCTCCATCAAGCACGCCGAACGCAGCGGCGAAAGTTGCGAAAAGTGCGGCCGGGACATGTTGGTCAAGAGCGGCAAATTCGGCCGTTTTTTGGCATGCAGCGGTTACCCGGAATGTGCCAATACACGCCCGATTCCAGTGGGCGTGAAGTGCCCTCGCGACAACTGTGGTGGGGATCTTATCGAAAAGTTAAGCAAAAAAAAGAAAGTGTTTTACAGTTGTTCCCGGTATCCCGACTGCAATTATGCAACGTGGAACCGTCCACTTCCGAACCGGCCTTGTCCACAGTGCTCGTTTTCTTTCCTCGCGGAAAAAAACTACAAGGGAAAAAACGAAATCCTTTGCGAAGTGTGCGGTTATTCGGAAAAAGTGTAACGAGCAGTGCTTTCCCACCAAGCTCATTGTGGAGCACCCATGGTTGTCGAGTCTGGCTTTTTGCCCGATGTAGTCGTGATCGGCGGCGGATTGGCGGGCTGTGAATCTGCGTATCAGATAGCGAGGGGCGGTTTTCGGGTGATCATTTATGAAATGAGGCCAATTCGGACATCTGAAGCCCATAAAACGGACAAATTGGCGGAATTGGTATGTTCCAATTCGTTTCGTTCCAATAATCCGGATAACGCTGTCGGGTTGATAAAAAGGGAAATGGATGCCGTAGGATCGGTTATTCTTCGTGCTGCCAAAAACAACGCAGTTCCGGCGGGGGATGCTCTGGCCATGGACCGAGAGCGGTTTAGCCACGATGTGACCACCACCATCACACAGCACCCCAATATCCGCGTAGTTCGGCAACATGTCACTCAACTTGAGCAGCCTTTGCCGACCATTGTGGCAACCGGTCCACTGACAAGCGACGTGCTGGCCAACCAAATCGTTTCGCTGTTGGGGGCTGAATCGTTGTATTTCTACGATGCGATTGCACCGATTGTTGACGCAGATTCAATCGACTTGTCGGTTATTTTTGCTCAATCTCGATGGGATAAGGGGGATGGCGCGGATTATCTGAACTGTCCAATGGACCGCGAACGATATGAACGATTTGTTTCCGAGTTGGTTGCTGCCGAAAAAGTTCCGTTACGGGAATTTGAGAAGCCCAAATATTTTCCAGGTTGTCTCCCGATAGAGGTGATCGCTGAAAGTGGGCCGCGCAGTTTGGCGTTTGGACCGATGAAACCTGTCGGCTTGGTCGATCCGGCAACAGGACGGCGTCCCTATGCGGTGGTCCAATTACGTCAAGAAAACAGGGATGCAACGGCCTATAATCTGGTCGGTTTTCAGACAAAACTTAAATATCCGGAGCAAAAACGAATATTCTCGCTAATTCCGGGTTTGGAACGAGCGGAGTTCCTTCGTTTTGGTTCGGTTCACCGCAATACGTATATTCACGGTCCAAGATGGCTTGACTCTCAATTTCGGCTAAAAACTCGCGAACAACTCACCTTTGCGGGCCAGATCACGGGTGTTGAGGGGTACGTCGAATCGACAGCTAGTGGTATGTTAGCAGGCTTGTTCACTTTAGCCCGTCTGAGAGGAACTCAACTACCCCCTCCACCACGGGAAACCGCGCTGGGAAGCCTCCACCACCACGTGACCGTAATGGAAAACAACGATTACCAACCGACCAACGTCAATCACGGGTTATTTCCGGCGCTGGACGAAAAAAAAAGAAAACAGGACAAAAAGGCGGCGTATCGCGATCGTGCGGAACAGGCACTGATTCCATGGCTTGAGATCGTTCGAAGTATTGTGGGGCGGCCGTCGTGGAATGAGGCTGTCGATTGACCAACGCAATGCTGTCGTGTTCTTGGTTGGTCCTCGATTCCGCCGTCCTTGACACCTACCCGGTGAACACTGTACCGTTTGGCCAGGTGCATTATGTGGAAATGGCCGTGATTTCATGGTGTTGCGTTGAGATGTTCACTCGGTCACTCAATATGGCAGCCGCGGTCCCAGAGAAGCGGTGGGTTGCACAGGGTTAGCGCAGCCGGCAGTCGTATCATTTTGTTTGAAGTCGGCAAAGACCGCACCAGCCTCAGTGGCAAATAGGAGTACAAGTAGCGATATGGCAGACCAGACGAAGCCGACCGGGCGACCAGACGGGTTGGGGTCACAGGGAATTGCATCACCGATGTCGGATCTTTCAAAACTTGAGTTGCGCCACATGGAACTTTCCGGTGCCGGAGCAACCGCTCATACGCCAGCCAAAATTGATACGGCCGGTTTGGGGGAGTTGTTGCTTCGTGAGAAAGTTGTGTCGTTGTCACAACTTGAGGATGCCCAACGCGAAATTCAGCGGGCGGGCGGTCGATTGGGCCTTGGAAATACACTTGCTAAGTTAGGATATGTCGAAGAGCAGCAATTGGTTCAGTTTTTGTCTCGGCAATATGGTGTACCGTCTGTTGATGTCGGAGAAGTCGAGATTCCGAAAGATGTTGTCGACCTCATTCCGCGATCCGTGGCCGATCGACACTGTTTGATTCCCGTCAATAAAGCTGGGTCGTCCTTGATCGTCGCGATGGCGGATCCCTCCAACATCTACGCCATGGACGACATCAAGTTCCTTACTGGATTTAATGTCGAAGTGGTTGTTGCGAGTGAGAGTGCGATCCGTAAAGCTCAGGAGCGATTTTATCAGGAAACAGAACAGTCCACCGATTTTAATGACCTAATTGGCGAAGCCGAGGTTGAATTACAACGAAGTGAGGAACGCGGAATTGACCTTGAGGCACTCGAGCGGTCCACCGAAGAAGCGCCCGTTGTAAAGTTAGTAAATCTGATTTTGGTTGATGCGATTAAGCGCGGAGCCAGCGATATTCACATTGAACCATACGAAAAAGAATTTCGGGTTCGTTATCGGGTTGACGGTGTGCTCCACCAAATCATGACCCCTCCGTTAAAGTTGAAGGATGCGATCACGTCGCGCCTCAAAATCATGTCGGAGCTGGATATCGCCGAGCGGCGTTTACCTCAGGATGGCCGCATTAAGTTGGTGATGGGCAAAGAACGGGAGGTCGATTTTCGCGTCAGCGTGTTGCCAACGTTGTTCGGTGAGAAGGTCGTCCTTCGAATCTTGGACAAATCAAGCCTTCAATTGGACATGACCAAGTTGGGGTTTGATGCGGAGCCCTTACAAAAGTTTCAAAACGCGATTCATCAGCCGTTCGGCATGGTACTGGTTACCGGGCCAACCGGGTCAGGAAAAACGACGACGCTGTACTCTGCACTGCAAGAACTCAATAAAATTTCCGAAAATATTTGTACAGCGGAGGATCCCGTCGAATTTAACCTTCCTGGGATCAACCAAGTGCAGATGAACGATAACATCGGCTTAAACTTCGCCACGGCATTACGTTCATTTTTGCGTCAGGATCCGGACATCATCATGGTTGGCGAGATTCGAGACTTTGAAACCGCCGAAATCGGCGTCAAAGCGGCATTGACGGGCCACCTTGTGTTGTCGACGCTCCACACGAACGATGCGCCGTCTACGATCAACCGCCTTCTGAACATGGGTATTGAGCCATTTCTTGTGGTTGCGTCGTTGAATTTGATTCTCGCACAGCGCCTTGCACGTAAGATTTGTAAAGATTGTAAAGAACCGGTGGACATAGCACCTGAGGTGTTGATGGATGCCGGAATGTCCGAGTCGGAGGCGAAGGGGACCCAACCGTTTCGGGGAGGCGGCTGTCGGATGTGTAACGATACCGGATATAAGGGGCGCATCGCGTTGTACGAAGTTATGCCGATGAATGATGAACTGAAGGAGTGTGTACTTCAGGGGTATTCCTCTATTGAGCTAAAACGTGAAGCGATTCGGATCGGCATGCAAACCTTAAGGCAGGCCGGCCTAAAGAAAATTCGTGAGGGGGTCACCACGGTCGAAGAGATACTTCGTGTAACGCGAGCAGATTAGATGCTACAAATCGGCAATTGTAACCGATTTCGTCAGCAATGGGTCGTCATCACGCTTTGCCCACGATAAACTAAGGACGGGCTATCTGTCGTGTCTCCGCCAGATAGTAACCATTTTCGGAGGAGGTCGGACGAATGACCGACGAGACACCGGACCGGGATTCAGCGGGTCTGGATATTCACAAATTGCTGCAAACGATGGTGGAAACGAAAGCAAGCGATTTGCATCTGACCGCTGGAGCACCTCCGTGCCTTCGGGTAAATGGTGACATTTACAAGGTGAAATCGGCCCCCTTACAGCCAGCGGACATTCAGGCAATCGCGTACAGCGTGTTAAGTGAAAAGCAAAAAAAGACGTTTGAAGAACGGAACGAAATTGATTTGAGTTTTCGTTGGAAAGGTATCAGCCGTTTTCGGGCGAATTTTTTTCGCCAGCGAGGCAGTGTAGCCGGTGCGTTGCGGCAGATTCCTTTCGAAGTAAAGACCTTAGAAGACTTGGGTATGCCCCAGGCGATGACGGAACTCATCGACAAGCCGCGTGGTTTGATTCTTGTTACGGGGCCAACAGGCAGCGGAAAATCGACAACGTTGGCATCGTTTATTGATGCGATCAACTCCAAACATCGTGGTCATATCATCACGATCGAAGATCCGATTGAGTTTTTGCACTCCCACAAAAGTTGCATCGTAAATCAGCGTGAAGTTGGGTCCGATACGGCGTCGTTTCAAGACGCGCTGCGTTATGTGCTGCGGCAGGACCCAGATGTGGTGTTGATTGGCGAAATTCGAGACATTGAAACAATGGAGGCAGCGCTTCGAATCAGCGAGACTGGGCATCTGGCACTTGCGACATTGCATACAAACAACGCCGTTCAGACCATTCACCGAATTCTCGATTTCTTTCCGGCTCGGCAGCAGGATATGGTAAGAACACAGTTGTCTTTTGTGTTGGAAGCAATCGTGAGTCAGCAGTTGATTGCAAGGTCGGATGGCAAAGGACGCGTCATGGCAATGGAATTGCTGATTCCAAACGCCGCTATTCGAAATCTGATTCGAGACGACAAAACACATCAGATTTATTCGCAAATGCAGATGGGACAGGCGAAATTCGGAATGATTACACTGAATCAGTCGTTGATGGCCCACGTTCAAAAAAGAAACATCACGATCGAACAGGCGTTGCAGCACAGCTACGATCCGGAGGAGATTTTGGCGCAGTTGGCGAAAGAGCAACGTCCAGGAACGAATTTACCTAGGCGATAGGAGCAACGACGCATGCCAAGTTTTGCATGGGAAGGCCGGTCTCGTGACGGTGAATTAAAAAAGGGGTTTCTGGAGGCACCTACTCTTCAGGACGCCGAAGATCGCGTACGGCGTGATTTGCAGATTTTGAATGCAAAAGTAAAAAAGCGCGCGCGATCTATTAACCTGAATGTCGAAATTCCCCTGCTTACGAGGGTAAGCCACAAAACACTGGTGGTATTTACTCGACAGTTGGCCACTATGATCGATGCAGGGCTGCCTTTGGTTCAGTGTCTCGATATTTTGGGTCAGCAGGAGCCCGACCGGTCGTTTCAACGGGTCATCACCAACGTCAAAATGAGCGTCGAAAGTGGGTCGACGTTTGCCGATGCATTGCGGAAGCATCCAAAGATATTCGATGAGTTATTCGTGAACCTAGTTGCCGCTGGCGAAATGGGCGGTATTTTGGACACAATTCTCAACCGATTGGCAAATTACGCGGAAAAGAGCATGAAGCTCAAGGCGCGCGTAAAAAGTGCCATGAAGTATCCCGCAACCGTATTTGTTGTCGCGATTGCGATTACGTTTGGTCTGCTCTGGAAGGTAATTCCAACATTCGCCGGAATGTTCAAGTCGATGGGGAAAAAGGAGTTGCCGGCACTTACTCAGTTTATGGTTAATTTGTCCAATAACATGCTGGCATACCTGCCATATGTTGTTGGCGGTTCAGTGCTGACTGTGGTGGCGTTCGTGTGGTTCTATCGAACAGAGCGCGGGCGTCTTATTGTTGACACCGTCTTGCTGAAAGTACCGGTCTTCGGTGATCTAATACGCAAGGCGTCCGTCGCAAAATTTACCCGTACTTTGGGAACACTCATTTCGAGCGGGGTACCTATTCTCGATTCACTGGAAATCGTGGCAAAAACCGCGGGGAACAAAGTTATTGAGAACGGTGTGTTGTATACCCGCGCTAAGATTAGCGAAGGAAAGTCGATTGCCGGTCCGCTATTGGAAACAGGTGTGTTTCCCAAAATGGTGGTTCAGATGATCGCCGTTGGTGAATCCACCGGCGCGATGGACATCATGTTGGCTAAGATAGCAGACTTTTACGATGACGAAGTTGAACAGGCGGTCGACGCGATAACCTCCTTGATCGAGCCGCTCATCATGGTAGTACTCGGCGGGATTATTGGGTTTGTGCTAATCGGGATGTATATGCCGATCTTCTCCATGGCCGACAATCTTTCTCCAGGTTCGTGATCCGATTCAATCGTTCTCCACTATCGGGCAAATTCAACGGTCTGAGCTGATATTCCCCGCTGCTGTAGGAATCTTAACGACGTTCCGACCCTCATCCTCTTAAGTTACCGCAATCGAAAGAGCTACATCCAGGTTGTAAAGTGAGGGGTTTTCTTACCGTGGTTCTTGTTCGTGCGATGATTCCCAGTTACGTTTTTTCGTTGTGCGCTCGAGCGACGATTAATCAGTCAGCTTGTCAAAAATGCGGGTTAATCGCGGTAGTGCCGGCGGGTTCCGGAGGCGGTTAGTGTGGTGATAGAAGGGAGTCTCCCGAAGAAATTAAAGTGGTTGACCCTGTTCCGGGTCGTCACTATCTCCTTTTTGTTCGGGGCGACTGTACTGCTCAATCTGGACGATAGCGTTGCGCTGATTCGTGATCGCGAAAACCGGGTATTGTACTTTTGTACGGTTATTGCCTATGCCGCGTCGCTCATATACCTCATTTTGTTGCGGCGGTTGCGGTCTCGTGCGGCGCTGGTCGCGCTCACATATGTTCAACTTATGGGGGATGTCGGTCTCGCAGGAGCATTTGTCGCCATTACGGGTGGTTCTGCAAGCGTTTTTACATTCTTTTTCTCTCTTACAATCATTAACGCCGCCATCATCTTATATAGACGTGGTGCGTTTACCATCGCTGCTGCCGCAACAGTTACGTTTCTCGTCATCACGTTCGTATCCGGCGATTCTCTGCGCTGGAACGAAGTAATCGTTAACCTGTTGGCATTTTTCAGCATCGCAGGGTTGGCGAGCTACCTTGCTGAGCAAGTGCGGCGCACGGATCAGGAGCACCGCGAAACGATTGGAAGCCTCGAGGATCTGCGAGCGAGACACGAACATATCGTTGCAAGCATTGGTACCGGATTGGTGACCATTACGAACACAAACCGCATCTCGTTTTTCAATGCTGCCGCGGAGGACATGACCGGTCTCAGAGAGTCGGAGGTGATTGGTGTTCCAGTTGATAGGGTATTTCCCTCGGTTTCACCTGTTTTAAGCGTGGTGAATCCGGATGACTATACTGTTGGCAAAATTGTGCGAGAGACTCTCAAAAACAGAGCCTTATATGTTCAATGGTCGGTTTCTCCGCTGCGGGATGCGGGAGGTGCACAGATCGGCCGCATTCTGTCATTTGAAGATGTTACACACGTGATGGACATGCAGGAAAAAATGAGACGTTCGGAGCAGTTGGCGGTCATCGGTAACATGTCTGCGCGTATTGCTCACGAGATACGTAATCCGCTCGCCTCGATCAGTGGGTGCGTAGAACTCATGAAACGGCCGACTCATGATCCCGAAACGGGGCAGCGGCTGATGACCATTGTGCTGCGTGAAATTGACACTTTGAATCGGTGGATTACTGATTTTCTCGATTTTGCGCGGCCAAAAGGTGTTGAGACTCGGAAAGTCGACATGGGACGGGTGCTACAGGACACTATTGATGCATTTCAACTGGATCCGTTAATGGAGTCTCACCGCGCGGTGGTGAACGCGCCGATACAATGTTTTGTACATGCGGACCCGATGAGGCTTAAACAAGTATTTTGGAATCTGCTCAAAAATGCGTCGCAGGCGATGCCGTCTCCTGGAATCATCCACGTGTCGGTAGGGATTCGGGAAACAGCAAATCAGCGGTGGGCGATAGCTGAAATCGCTGATGAAGGCGAAGGAATTCCCGACGATATCGCCGACAAAGTGTTTGAACCGTTTTTTACAACAAAAGAGCGAGGAACCGGGCTGGGATTGCCGACGTGTTATCGAATTGTCCAAGAATACGGCGGGATCATGGAACTGGAAAGCGCTGTGGGGCGGGGCTCTACCTTTCGTGTAGTATTGCCGCTTGCAGGAGGCGAATAACGAATGGAACGTATTTTGATAGTCGACGACGAAACCAGCATGAGAGAGTTTTTGGAGATTTTTCTCCGCCAGGAGGGGTATGTCGTCGAAACGGCCAGCAATGGTGAAGAAGCCATCGCACTGGCAAAGAACCAAGAGTTTGATCTGGTACTCACCGACCTAAAAATGCCCAAAGTGACGGGAATTGAGGTCCTTGAACGTGTGAAATCGCTCTGGGCAAACACGCAGGTCATTGTGATGACGGCGTATAGCACTGCGGAAACGGCTATCGAAGCAATGAAGAAGGGCGCGTATGATTACATCTCCAAACCGTTCAAAGTCGATGAAATCAAAGTAATAATAGAAAAAGCATTGGAAAAGCGCCATCTGAGCTTGCGTGTGGTTCAACTGCAGGGCGCTTTGGAGGAAAAGTACGCTTTTGAAAATATTGTGGGCAGAAGTCAACGAATCCAGCAGGTGTTCGAACTGATACGGCGGGTTGCCAAGACAAAAACCAGTGTGTTGATCGTTGGTGAAAGCGGAACAGGAAAGGAGCTGGTGGCCAATGCGCTGCACTATAACAGTCTTCGAAAAGATATGCCGTTTGTAGTGATAAACTGTGGAGCAATACCAGAAAATTTGATGGAAAGTGAGCTATTTGGCCACATGAGAGGTGCTTTTACGGGCGCAATTGCTGCGAAAAAGGGCCTCTTTGAAGTTGCAAACGGTGGAACTATTTTTTTGGACGAAATCGGGGATTTGCCACTGGTGTTACAGGTAAAGTTATTACGAGTACTTCAAGAAAGAAAAATAAAGCCAGTAGGAAGCACGGCTGAAGTGGATGTGGATGTGCGGGTCATTGCTGCAACAAACAAACGATTGGAAGAGGAGATTCAGAGGGGGACATTCCGGGAGGATTTATACTACCGATTAAACGTAATTCAGGTAAGATTGCCGTCTCTCAGAGAGAGAATGGAAGATGTCCCGTTGATCGCTCACCATTTTTGTCAAAAATACGCTAAGGAACTCGGAAAAGAAATAACTCAGATTGAACCACGCGCTATGGATGCGCTCATGCGGTACCCATTTATGGGAAATGTTCGTGAGTTGGAAAACATCATGGAACGTGCTGTAACCTTTGAAACCACAACCATGCTCACCATCGACAGCTTGCCGCGTTACGTGATTGACGTGGAAGGGATAGTTCAGCAAACCGTCGATGATCTCAAGATTCTCCCGCCAAATGGATGCGATTTGGACCAGATTTTGGCGGATTTGGAGCGAGCATTGCTGTATCAAGCACTCGAACGAACAAATGGAAATAAAACCGATGCAGCAAAGCTGCTAAGAATTTCATTTCGCTCGATTCGATACAAACTGGACAAATACAACATCAGCGATGCGGACCTTCTGCATTTTCGGGGAAACAACTAACCCGCCCCACCTGATGCTCGGCATGGGGGCACAGATCGGAACAGATCTAGTAGAAACAATAATAATATTAGTTAATTAAATGGATTTCGTCCGGCGGTGTCGACATGCGGTTATAAGGCGACTGTAACCGAAACCCGACGGGTTCGATGTTGCATAGGTGGGGGGCCGACCCTCTGAGGTCGTGCGCCTGCATCTATGCCCGACAGCAGGTGGTCTGTACGCGCCCGTGGCCCGCACACCCCGAATCTAGCCCGGATTTCTCACCAGGGTTCGCAGCGCGACCGTCGACGCCGGCAGATTCGGGCATGATGGATGTTTTTTGCCCGCAAGCATGGCACTGCCCAGTTGAGGCAAAAAAGGTCTGTTGTGACCAAAGATGTTAGCAGATTGGCAGCCACAGCTTCAGTTGCGTGAAGAATCATGTCTCGGTGCCTGACAAAGACAGAAAATCGACCCCAAAAGAACGATTTTTTCCCGGACCGGCCGCAGAACGATTGATGAATATCGCGGCATGTTCCGCAATAGGTCAGCGGGTGACGGGGCAACAGCGGTCTTGTGGGGCATTGTCGCTTTGCGCTACACCGCCGCGGTGTAGAAAAGCTGCGGATTTGGGTGGTGAGGGCGGGTTTCCGCTGGTTATTCGGCGTACGCGGGTGATGTGAGCCCTTCCAGGAGTAATTCTCCGACCATTCCCTGGATATCTGATCCGTTGCCGTAACTGGTGAATTGGCTTTGGTCGACACTTTGGGTCAATGAAACGATCGATACCGAGCCACCGGCGGTGCGGGCATCAACGCGGATGGACCATTCGTAACTTTCGTTCAAATTCCAGTCGCCGGCTTGCAGATTCACGGAATAACGCAACATGTTTCCAAGGTCGGACACGTTCATTTGACCTGATGTTGCCTGCCATTTGACGCGTCCGTCGTCTCGTATCAGCCGGACCGAAACAACCAATTCCGACGGTTCCCGCATAGTGGACAGCACGCCAACAATGCCAACCGATGTTGCAAATCCACCTTCGGCGGGTGCAACGGCGTTTGGAGTCAGACTCAATGCAAAAATTGTACAAACGACAACGATGAGGGAGGCGATTTTGTTAATGGTCAACATGGCAATTTCTCCTTGCGTATCCACATCCGTGATTTCGTCGGATGATGTTTTGGTGGTTCTTGTTCTGCGTTTATCTAATAATCTCTATATGTTGTTGTTGTGTGCCCAAACCTTCATTGGGCGCACCGAGCTTTACGCCGCGCTTTTTTGTGTCTACGGCTACGGCGCGTTTGAGCAAAAATTCCGGTTTTGGGTTGCGTATTATTGGGCTGCAGCGGTTCGCATTCTGGTGCCCGGTTGCGGAGTTGTGTCGAGCAAACCCGGCGCAAGTTTTTGGAGCCAACGTGGTTCGGCAACCCGAGTATTTTTTGGCGGAAGTGGTTGATAACGTGTACCGAACCCCATGGTCGTGCAGATTGCTGTAGTCATTTCGGATGTTTTCATGATGCAATTCTCCTGTTCTGTTTCGTAACATGTTGAAATAATTAAACTGTCTCTGCATGGGTCCACGATTGAGAACCGCCTTGCCGCTTGCCGTTAGCAAGAGGTTTGTAACCAATGCTGGTGAGACTTCGATCTGTGACGGCAGCGTGTTTACCGTAGCACCTTCGATAAGGTCGACTTCCGGTAAGTAAACGCTTCCACTTGATTTGACCGCTGACGAAAGGCGCGCGCCTTTTTCGATTCGTAAATCAGCGACCCGGGCTATTTTTCGCCGGTTCCGCGTTGCAACGAGGAGTAGTTCAGGATTCGGCACGTTGTTTTCCGAACACCCAATCTTGGCTCCCTTTCGTGCACACAATCTGGCCACTGTCAACTCCAATCGTCACAAATCGTGATTTTGATACAAGGGTGTCCATTACGGTCGCAAAAAGGCCGTTTCCCGCTGGTCACTCCCTAAGCTCTTCACACGTCTATGATTTGCCGGAATCGTTCTTTGGCGCAAGGGGAATTTTTAAAACAGTGTAACCGAAACGATTAATTGTAACCAATGCTGTATGCGGAGCCGTCACGCTGAGGCTACAAGACACGTCATTTTTGCTGACGGGCCATTTTTGCGGTTGCGAGACCGTCAAACTGCAAACGAATTCCGGGCATGCGGACCGTCGTCGCGCGGAGGCAGGCTTGCAGTCCGTCGAGCAAGAAAACGGAAACACGACCCCAACGTGCGCTCAGGTTGACGAACGCACCCAAAGACCTATGAGAAAATGGGAACAGTTTGGGCGTGAGCAAAAATTGTCACCATGTGACAATTTTTGCCCGCAATTTTGCGCCATATGTGACCAAAATTGTCACTCGGCGCATCCGCCAGGATGGGTCAGGCAGTGGCTTGGGGAACGCGTAAACACGACCACAGTTTGATTTTGGGTGGCTGGGCCAACTTGGCACCATGTTTGCAACGAATCGGTTTGCGGACAGAGTTGCTTCGCAAGGGCAATCAAAAATTGGTCTCGATCGTGGAGGGTTGGGATCACGTTAAAGTAGTTTAGGAGGAATTTTCATGCTTACTCGAATCCGAAATATGAATGCGAAAGGTTTTACGTTGATCGAGCTGATGATCGTAGTTGCAATTTTGGCAATTCTCGCCGTTGTTGCGGTGCCTGCGTTCATCAAGTACATGCGTCGAGCGAAAACAACAGAAGCCATTGACCAAATCGACAAAATCGTAAAAGGCGCAGCGTTCTACTATGCCGCTCCGAAAGTTGATGACACCGGTGCAAAAATTGAGTGCCAGTTCCCCGCTGCTCAGGACGTAACGCCTGTTGAGGCGAGCTGCTGTTCGACCAACGGTCTCGGCGGACCGGACACCGACGGTGATGACCGCTGTGATCCGAACTCCGAAGTGTGGAACGAACCAACATGGGCCGCATTGACCTTCCAGATGAACGACGCTCACTACTTCGTGTATGCGTTTGACAGCACCGGCAGCTTGGACACTGCACAGTTTACCGCCAGCGCGTTTGGTAACCTCGACTGCGACTTGGTCGAGAGCACCTTCCAACGAATTGGCTACGGCGACCCGACCGCCACATTGGCCGAATGTTCGATGTACGGTTCCGCGGCGTTCTTCGTTGACCAAGAAACCGAATAACACAAAAGCGAAAGCGGAAAGAAGGCGCCAACCAAGGCGCCTTTTTTTTTGGCTGGTATCGTCCGGTAACGTCTTATCCCGCGGTTTTCATTATCGTCCGGCCACGAGAGCGGAGGAACTTTTTAAACTCGACGCTACACGAACGAGTTTATTATTCGCCTCTTTGGCAATGTCCTCCAAGGCCGGCGATTTCACAGCACTCATCATCATCGTTGGATCAACTATTTGAACAGATATCCCAGTGTCGACCTGTTTCACCACAACATTGCAGGGTAGAAACAGCCCAATCTGCGGCTCCGCCTGCAGTGCGGCGTGCGCCAGCTTTGGGTTACATGCTCCCAAAATGGTGTACGGTGGGAAATCTACGTCGAGTTTCTTTCGAAGGGTCTCCTTTACATCGATTTCTGTAAGAACGCCGAACCCCTCTGTTGACAAGGCTCGTTTCGTGAGTTCAATCGCCACTTGAAAGTCGACCCCTTCAAGCTGTACATCCAATTGGTTTGACATCTGTTCCATTGGTTCGCTCCGTCACCGCCCACGTCTGGCTCATCACCATGGTAACGTGGTATAGTAAGTTAACATTTCGGTTTGGCTTTTTCGCCAAACAAACACAGCATAGTCCTGAGTAGGACTACGGCAAGGTGTCGATGATGGCGGTCGTGCGCGGGTAAAGGGGGGCGGCGCGATCAGTCTTGGCGTATCGGTTCGGTGCCCGGCGGACTTTGGCTCGAAAGCATTGCCAGCTCGATTCGCTCTACTGGTGCCAGCTTATTTAGAGGCAAATTTGCTAATTTTGTGAGTGCGTGCGCGAGCAGATTCCGGTCCTCGGTATGCCATCCAATCAATGCCAGCCAGTACCATGTTCTCACATTGTTTGGAGAAAGACGTGAAGATTCGACGAGATATGGCCTTGCATCTATGTATGCGCCAGCCTGTGCTAAAATCCCGCCGATTGTTCGTTCGGATTTTCCACTCGGGTCTTTACCAATTGTTGCTTGTGCTTCCGTGAGCCGGCTTTTGTTAAACGGATGACCAAGCCAACGTTGGGCGGCTTGGGGAATCACCGCCGCGGCGACCGAGTGACGTGGGTCTTGTCTTTGTGCCCCAGCCCATTCGAGTGCTCGTAGTCGATTTTTTTCGGCATTTGCGGAGTTGGTTCGGAGGTAAAGCTCCTGAGGGCCGGCTTTGAACAGCAGCTCCCAGCCCTTGGGAGGTTGTTGAAAAGGAAAGGTGGGTCCAGAAAAGGCAATCAGATCGAGTCCCCAATTATCCGCTGCTCTGTTCGCTGCGTCAGCGCGGGTTTGGGGATTGTGGAATGAGTAATAAGTTTCCCACATGGGATTGTTCAAGTGATGTCGCGTGTCAACAAATACACGACATTGGGGCCACGATGACCAAATCAAGTATCCTCCCCACTTACCCTGGTTCAAGATTTTTCCTTCGATTCCTGCCTCGGACAGAAAAGCTCCGAGTTCCTCCGGATAAGCGGTGGGCTCAAGGTCGTAGGACAGCATATTGATTGTCGGTATCAAGCCGCCGCGAACGTGTTCGATACGATACGCATACGATATGCAAAGAAGGAGTGTGGCCGATAGAAGAAGTGAAAGCGTAAGCTTTCGGATCTCCAGGCGACTACACAGACGAGGAAGGCTGAAGGCGAGTGGAAATGTCGCCAAAACAGCGTTCCGTGAGGCCTGATGCGCCAACAATAGCAGACCGATGCACAGTACCGTTTCTCCCCAAGCGATCGGCTGTTGGTCTTTGCGTCGTATTTGTGTGACGAGGTCTGCTAAGTAAACAAGTGCGACCACCGACGGTGCAAAAGACAAAAAGATAAAATATGGGTGAAGCCCATTGGCTGTCATTCGATAAGTCGGCTCCCATTCCCAGTTTCCAGTAGCTCGCATCGCTGGGTATATCTCAATAAAATGATACCAACCGGAGAAAAATATCGGATTTGATATTAAACCAACCACACACGTCGCTAAACATGTCCAGGCCCATCTAATTGTGGGGTTTTCATTCGAACGGTTAACCAAGTGTTGGATGGTTCCACCAATTGCCGCTGCGCCGAAAACTGCGGCTGCCAGGACTGCCGAACCGGCGTGGATATTCGACCAAACCATGCAGACCACGAATATCGAGAGCAACATTCGTATTCGTTTTTGCGGTGGGGGTTTTAACGAAAATGAGAGAACAGCGGTGAAAAACAGAAGATTTAGAGCATCTGGTCGCGCCTGAAATCGTTCTTCGTACAGAAGCAGGGCGAAAATTACCAAGAAAAGCGCTAAAGCAGTGCCTTTTGTGCGCTGATAAAATGTGCCGAATAGAGCCACAAAGGTGGCTGTGAGTATCACAACCTGGAAAACCCGTAGGGAGGTAATGCCGGAGGATGATACCAGCAAATATGCCAAAAGCTCCCATAACCATTGAAATTGGACCCAAGAGGACTCCGGGTGCACCGCGGAAAACATGTCCGTTTTAGGGATCGCCTTGTGGGTGGTGATCCACTCGCCAAGTTCTAGGTGCCAAAACACGTCGACGTTGAACAGTGGACGTGCGGCATACAGCGCGACGAGGATTACGGTTAAGACCATCAAGACAAGTTGCCAAGCCGTGTAACTTGCTTTAGCCTCGTTCTGGTTGATGGATGTCGATTTCATGCGCTATTGACCGCATTTTGCCCACATTCGGGCATCTTAGTTGTCGTCAACGTCTCAACATATAAGAATCAATCAAGTGGCCGTAATGTTGTCGCATCTTGATTGTATTGGCCGGTGGAAATTGTGATTTTCAGACGGCGTACCGGCAAGCATACTACATGCCTTCGGTCGACAGACAGCCGCTGGACTTTGAGGAAACGTGGTGATGATGTTATCAGAATTTTGGAAACGCCCTAGCATATAACGCTATTTGCTCCTTTTCTGTTCTTTTCTTCTCTTTTCAGTTCGTTTATTGCCATCTAATGAGGCATTTTGTGAAAACGTTCGCGTTATCGTCCAACACGCACCGGACAGTGATTCTCGCCGGCATGCTGGCGCTCGCGCTGGGAGCTTTGGGTACTCGGTACTTCGCCTTGGACCTCACGTACGCAAAACAAAATCAGGCGGCAATTAAGGCAACCGAGGGTTTTTACATCCCCCCTGTTCCGGTCCTAAGGGTTATTTCACTTGGATACAGCAGTTTTATGGCCGATTTGCTTTATATTCGAGCGTTTGCATACTTTGTAGACCACTTGTTTGGTGATCGCCGCTACGAATGGCTTGATGCTTACGTTGACACCGTCATTGAACTCGATCCATACGTTCCCACCATTTATCGTTGGGCGTCCCAAAGTGTGAAATTGGGCCAACTCATCACGCGGAAAACCATTGAGAAAAGTAACCACTATGCCGAGTTGGGGCTGAAGTATTTTCCGAACGATTGGCGTTTGTACATGGATATTGGGTTCAACTATTACTACGAATGGCATCCGGAAAATGAGGAGGAAAAGGCGCGCACTCGCGCGTTGGCTTTGGATTATTTCTCCGTTGCCGCTAGCTTACCGGATTCGCAGTTGAGCCCGTCGTTTCTCACCGCTTTGTTTCTGGACAACGACGAACAGCAACTCGCGCTCTTTCATGCGTATAGCCAGTATATTGATGCAACAGACGAGCAGAGGGAAGATATTCTGCGAAGAATCCGCCAAATTGAGAATGAAGAAGCTGTGATGGCTCTGAAACGTCGAGAAGAAGAGTGGGAAAGCACGTTTCCGTTTGTGCCAAGACCGTTTTTTGAGTTGCTTGGTCCGA
This sequence comes from Myxococcales bacterium, assembly GCA_013360285.1. Classification (GTDB taxonomy): domain Bacteria; phylum Myxococcota_A; class UBA9042; order JABWCM01; family JABWCM01; genus JABWCM01. The sequence goes on along the minus strand of JABWCM010000041.1, from coordinate 9,655 downwards.
CCGAGTTTTATCGTATACAAAAGAGTTGGGATGAGCTTGACCGCGTATTTGAGGCCACAAGCGAGCTGAACGCTTTGCTTTCTCCAGAAAAGGGACAGGAACTATGATTTCCGACAAAAAAGTACTCATTACCGGAGGCGCGGGGTTTATCGGTACATCTTTGGCGAAACGATTGTTGGCTGACGGTAACGAAGTAACTTTGTTTGATAACTTACATCGTAACGCGATGAAGCGGACCGATTTGGTTGATCACAAAAGGGTGAAATTCGTTTTGGGGGACGTCATGGACCGGGAAGCGCTGGGGGATGCCATGCGCGGGTGTCAGATTGTTGTTCATATGGCTTCCATTGCCGGTGTGGACACGGTGATGCGAATGCCGGTTGAAACAATGCGGATCGGTTTGATCGGGACCTACAACGCCCTGGAAATCGCTTGCCAGTCGGACGGACTGGAGCGATTTGTCGATTTTTCGACCAGCGAAGTGTTTGGCCGGTTTGCGTACCGCGTGAGTGAAGGAGACGTAACCCAATTAGGTGCCGTCGGAGAAGCACGATGGACCTATGCGGTTAGCAAGTTGGCGACGGAGCATCTGGCCCATTGCTACTACAAACAGTTTGGATTGCCGGCACTGTCGATTCGGCCGTTCAACATTTACGGACCCAACCAAGTTGGGGAAGGGGCCGTCCATCACTTCATTATAAGGGCGTTGCAAGGGCAATCGCTGACGATTCACAACGATGGAAGCCAGATTCGCTCTTGGTGCTATATTGACGACATTGTCGATGGTATCGTGTTAAGTTTACAGAAGCCGGAAGCGATCGGGCATGCCTTTAATATTGGTAATCCACGAAGCACAGTGACCATTCACGAACTGGCTAAACAGATCATCCGGTTATCGAGTTCTAGTTCGCCGCTGAATTTTGTACGATGGGAATTCCCGGATGTAGAACTGCGGATTCCCAACATCGACAAAGCGCGGGAAATACTTGGATTTTCGCCGAGGGTTGACCTGGAGGAGGGAATTTTGCGCACAATCTACTGGTATCGCCAAGAGGTGGTTCGGTGATTGTTCCGTTGTGCGTTCCGCAACTCGATGGGCGGGATCTAGAGCATGTGCGCATGGTTCTGGAATCGGGTCATCTCGTGCAAGGGCAGTGGGTTGCGCGCCTTGAAGGGCGGCTCAGCGAACTCACAAGCGGTCGACCTGTGGTGGCAACCAGCAGCGGTACCACCGCGCTTCATTTGGCATTTCTGCGCTACGGCATTGGCCCGGGGGATGATGTTCTTGTTTCGGCACTCACTTTTCCGGCGCCAGCCAACATTGCGGAATTATTGGGTGCACGAGTGATTCCAGTGGATGTTGACCCCGACACCTGTGGAATGTCGTTGCCCGCGCTCCGGGCTGCGATAACGCCTCGTACACGCGCGATTGTGGTCGTACATCAATACGGTATCCCGGTGCAGGTTTCTGAATTGATGGACCATGTTGATCCGTTTTTGGCGGATGGTCGCCGGATAGTGTGGATTGAAGACGCTGCCTGTGCGCTGGGAGCGCATACCGACACGGGTCCCTGCGGAACACTACTGGACGTGGGTTGTTTTTCATTTCACCCGCGAAAAATCATCACAACCGGTGAAGGCGGGGCGATTGTTGCAACAACCGAGAAGGAAGCGGCATGGTATCGGCGTATTCGCAACCACGGCCAAGATACCTTCGCACAGGAATTTGCGGATCGATTTCCGGTGCCGGGTCATAATTTTAGAATGAGCGACGTACATGCAGCAATCGGGGTAGGACAGCTCGACAAAATAACTAATTTTATAGCCGAGAGGGCTCATTTAGCGGCGACATACAGGGATTTGTTGTCGGACATCCGTGGGCTGTACATGCCCGCGGGGATGTTTCTTGCAGGTACGGTGGTTCAGTCGTTTGTGGTGGTGTTGCCGGAATCCACCAACCGCGCAAATGTGATTAAACGGTTGGCACAATCAGGTGTGGAGGCCACTACTGCGGGATACGCCATACCACGGCTCAACTATTTTGTAGGAAAATATGGGTTTAGTTCGGATGTATGTCCGCAAGCCGGCCGATTTCACGACCTCGGTTTGACGATCCCGTTGTTTCCGGGAATGAGTCTCGCTGCCCAACACCACGTCGCTATGCAGTTGCGGTCGGCTGTCAGCGCGGAAAGAGTCGACTAATTTAAGCACCGAACAACTACAGGAGTTTGTTGTGAATGATGTGGGCGCGCCGCCGCCGGTAATGGAAGTTTCCAATTTGCGGAAAAGTTTTAGGATCGGTTTGCGGATGAAGCGAGTCGAGGCGGTTAAAGGGATTTCATTCCAGGTTCAACCTGGCGAAGTTTTTGGCTTTCTAGGTCCAAACGGTGCCGGCAAAACCACGACGATCAAAACGTGTATGGGCTTGATTCGACCGACTTCGGGTACGGTTCGGCTTTTTGGTGCCGACCACGAATCCTTACACGTGCGGACACGGATTGGTTTTTTACCGGAACACCCCTATTTTTACGACTATCTGAAACCTGTTGAAATTCTCGACTTTTACGGACGATTGTTCGGGATCGAACAACGGGAGCGAAAACGGCGGATTGAGCGGTTGCTGGACCGCGTTGGCCTGTCCCACGCAAAAGATCGAACCTTGCGGCGGTTTTCGAAAGGGATGTTGCAGAGAGTCGGAATTGCCCAAGCGCTTATCAATGATCCCGATCTGGTGGTTTTGGACGAGCCACTGAGTGGGCTCGATCCAATTGGAAGAAAAGAAATTCGCGACATCCTGGTAGATCTGAGAGCCGCGCGAAAAACCATCTTTTTTTCGAGTCATATTCTGAGTGATATCGAGATGATATGTGATCGAGTGGCCATCATTAACTTTGGAAAGCTGCAGAGTATCGGAACGCTTGAGCAACTGTTGCACCCGGATCGAATGTCCACCGAAATTACTTTTATGAGCCACGACCCAGAGCTGCTTGAGCGCGTGGCCAAGGTGTCACAACGGGTTGATCGGCTTGGCGACTATTCGCGTTGCGTTGTGGATGGACGCCCAGACGTCGTCCTTAAGATGTTGGTGGACGGCGGAGTTTCCATTGACTCCGTGACTCCAAAGCGGGAAAGCCTTGAAGACCTTTTCGTTAAGGAAGCAATTCGGGGCGCTCGTGAGCAGCAGATGGAGAGAAACCAATGAGCGCAGCGGTGGATCGTACTCTTGCGATTGCGTCCAATACCTTCAGGGAAGCGGTAAGAAACCGCGCATTCATTGGACTGATGATCCTGGCTATCGCATTTTTGTTTTTTTCGCTTGTTTTGTCGGAACTGGCCGTTCGCGGTGAAAAAGTCAGGGTAATCTTGGATTTTGGTTACTTTGCAGTGGGATTGTTCGGCGTTGTAATTGCAGTCGTGATGGGAGTCATACTGGTTTACAAAGAAATTGAGAAAAAAACGATTTTTACAATTATCCCCAAGCCGATACATCGGTTTGAGATCATTGTCGGCAAGTACCTTGGAATGACTGCACTATTGATTCTTGAAGTGGGGCTGATGGCAGTCGTGTGGTTATTGGCGTTGTGGCTGAAAGACGCGCCCATCTCTTGGGATATTTTGAAGTCGTTAATACTGATCTTCTGCGAAATATTGATGGTTGCGTCTGTTGCAATCCTCTTCTCGTCTTTTTCAAGCCCAATCTTGAGTGGAATCTTTACAATCGGGATATTTGTAATTGGCAGAGTCGTACATATGGTCGACCAAATGTTGAATGCGCGGCGTGGGTTGTTTGTGGATGTACCGGCGTTGCGTCCCTTTGGTGAGGTATTGGTGGCGGTGGTGCCCGACTTACAAGTGTTCAACGTCACGCAGGATTTGCTGCTGAATCTGCCCGTGTCCACTTCATACGTCGTAGCCAGCATCGGTTACGCGGTTGCATATATCGTGTGTTTTATCTCTTTAGCAGTAATTTTGTTCCAGCGTCGGGATTTCATTTAGAATGTCGGCTCCACGGTCAAAATGGCGGGTGTTGCTTGTCGTGATGGGCGTAATGGGCCTTGTCTTGATGGCGATTACGTTGCGTGTGGCGGTCGAATCCAAAATTTCGTTTGATGCCGGAAACGTGGCTCTTGAACAAAACGAGTTGGAGGGTGCCGTTTTTCATTTCAGGTCGTCTGCCCGTTGGTATTTCCCTGGAAATCCATGGGTTGGTCCATCACTTGGTCAACTTATCGCCATTGCGGATATCGCGGCGTCGGAAAAAAACTGGAAACTGGCGGTTCACGCGTACGATTCGGCGCGTGCAGCCATCTTAGGAACACGAAGTTTTTATACCCCAAACGGGTCTCGGTTAAATGAAATCAATGCCCGTTTGCCGGACGTATTGTGGGAAGCACGCCTTGCTCATGAACACGGCCCCAAACCAGCTCCCGGCGATGAGACAGCGTTAAAGGAGTTTTTTGCTGCGCGCCTGAAAACGGACTATGCGCCGAATGCGTTTTGGAGTGTGGTCATTTGCCTCGGATTCGTCGGCTGGATTTTGGGGACCTTTTTGGCGCTTCGGTTCGGTTTTTCAAACGACGGGCGAGTCGCCAAATCCGGATTGCTTCGTTTTGGAGGTCTTGCCGTCGGAGGGTTCTTGGCGTGGTTAGGCGGCTTGTTTGCGCTGTGAACAATCGTCTGTCTGTATGGGGTATAGTTTATGATTGTTGTGTTAGATGGCGTTTCATAACGGTGGGCTTTTTGCCGTCAATAACGCATTGCCTGCTTGCGGGCAAAAAAAGCCCGCCATGTCCGAAGCTCCTGGCGCCCTGGTACTTTCGCCAGCAGGCTTGTGAGAAATCCTGGCTACTCACTTAACGGACCGGATAGGGCAGCAGGGGCGAGCCAGGTCGTCGGATCTGTAGCTCGCCCATTTTCCCGAATTTCGAAGTATAGTGTACCGGGCGTCCCCAATGCGGCTGGCCCGCCGACCGTGCCCAACACTTGGCGCGTTTCCACAACCTCATTCAGTGAAACGTCAATTTGCGCCAGATGGCCATACACGGTGAAATATCCACCGGTATGGTCCAGGATGACTGTGTTGCCGTACCCGAGAAGCCATCCCGCGAACACAACCCTCCCCCAGTAGACCGATCTCACCTTTACACTGCCCGTGCTTTTCAGTTCGATGCCGGGATGGTGTGTCACCGTACCCAGTCGGTCGTTTCTCCGAGGGCCATATGGCGTTACGATGTGTGCGTAGCTCATCGGAAGGCGGAATTGCCCTTTTATGTCGCCAAAATGTAACTTTTTGTCTTGCCAAGCCTCAATCTTCGCGATTTTCGCTGTAACCTGTTCGTATGCCCTTGTCAGGTCTTGGTGCGCTTTTTCAAAATACCGCCGTTCGTCGTGAATACGGCGCATGATTTCCGACCGTGTAGCCCGGTCTGCATCCAATCGCTTCTTTTTTTCGTGAATAGATGTTTCAATTTTGACAAGTTCGTTTCGTTTTGAGTCTAACCGATTCTGTTCGAGTCGGTACGCGGCGAGTTGCTCGCGATAGGCGTTAATTCGGCGTTTGTCGTCGTCAAGCATAAGACGTAACGTGCGTTCTTTCCGGATATTGTCCATGTAGTGTTCTGGGTTGAACAAGAAGTCGATGGATGCAGAACGTCTGGCCATGATGATGCTGTACAGGCGCGTACGAATCGTTTGTCGTGTTTTTTGAATAAGATCTGTCGTTTCTTCGGCTTGCACCTCAAGTGCAACTAGATTGACGCTCAGTCTTTGTCGTTCGTCTTGAAGCTGGTTGAGTTCGATCGATCTTCGTTCGATATCGTCGTCGATTTTGTCCAATGTTTCGAGGATCGAGATTTGAGTTGTAAGCAATTCCTCGTAGTTGATCTGTAAGGGCGGCGGGGCAGGTGAACTGTCGCCCGGCGCAGCGAATATTGGCGGGAACGGAACCGAGTACAGCGCCGCGGTTACCCAAACGACGATCAGAAATCGGCGAACATTGCTCGTGTGTCGTCTCGGGGTAACGTGGCCGCATTGGGTGGTGTTGGCCACTTGCCGTCCTCGGCTATTTGGTTTGCTGGGTACCAATTAAATCCTCAAGTGGCGTCCGATGGACAAAGCACTGCCAAGCAGGCCAAGGGTGATGCCCCCCACAACAAACCAGGTTATCATCCCTGACCCAAGAAGGTTGATATCGACGTTAATGGCCTGCTCTACTTGTACAAATCGACGAATTCGCAGGTGAATGACCCATACGATGCAAACTGCCACGAATGACCCGAGGACGCCTTGCACGAGTCCCTCCAGGTAAAAGGGAGTCCTAATAAACTGGTCCGTTGCGCCGACTAGTCGAAGAACTTCTATTTCTTCCCGTCGGGCCAAAACTGCTAATTTAATGGTGCTGAATGTGAAGAAAATGGCAGCGAATAAGATAACACCGCAAATAATTAACCCAACCATTTCAATAATATCAATAATCGAATAGACCAGTCGGAATTTGTCGGCGGCAAACTCAATGTCATCGACTCCGTCAACGGATTGCAGCGATTGCAACCAATTTTGAAGCGCATCGAAGTCCTCCTGCTCTCTCTTGTCGTTGGTCAGCGTAATGTCCAGAACTGGGCTGCCGGGAATGGCGGTTTCGTCGAGGCCGGCGATAAGGTCGTCGGACAGCAGTTGTCGATTACGTTCACGGTCTAACTCGGCGGACAACACCGTTACCGAAGCGACGTCCGGGCGGGCTTTCACTTCGTTTGCGACCACATCGGCCTGCTCTTTGGTCGTGGTGGGTTTTAAGTAGACTGAAATCCGCAATTCACGGCCCACCTCATCTAGGATCTGATATCCGTGCAGCAGGGTATAACCAAACAATCCAACAAGGATAAGAGAAACCGCAATCGTAGAAGTGCTTACCAGGGCAAGAAAAGGAGAAAAACGAAGATTTTTGAGTGCTTCGCGACAAAAGTATGCCGCTCGGGTGCTAAGCAATGCCATGCTTCAGTCCTCAAAACCAGGTGTGTCAGATGCTGCCGTACCTGGAACGGCGTCGGTTGTATCCCTCTGCACGAATCGGGCTCCTGAATCAGAAACCAGGTATCCCCTGTTAAGTGACAGAATACGGGCTGGTACGCGGTCAAGTAATGTAACATCATGAGTTGCAAATATAACCGTTGCTCCGCGCCTGTGTATATCGCTAAAAATATTTAGTATTTCTAGGCTCAGCGTTGGATCAAGATTGCCTGTCGGCTCATCCGCCAAAAGAATCGCTGGTTCATTGACAAGCGCCCGCGCTATCGCAACACGTTGTTGTTCTCCTCCCGACAACATCTGGGGCATGTGCCGATCAAAATCCGAGAGTCCCACCATGTCGAGTGTCTGTTCCACACGAGGGACGATCTCTCGTCGCGAAATTCCTAGAATTTCGAGAGCGATAGCGACATTGTCAAACACGTTTCGGTGTGGAAGTAATCGAAAATTCTGGAACACGACTCCCATGTTACGCCGTAAATACGGAATGGAGGCTGGTCGGAGCATTCTTAAATTACGACCCTTGATAAGGATTTGCCCTTCTGTCGCGGGTTCGATGCACAAAAGGAGGCGAATAAATGTGCTCTTGCCGGCACCGGATGGGCCCGCGAGAAAACAAAATTCTCCTGCTTGCACGGCGACATCAATGTCGGTCAGCGCACTTACTCCGTTGGGGTATCGTTTGGTAACGTGGTACAGCTCGATCAATGTTGTTTGCTCTCAGATAATTGTCGTTCCCGCAATTCAAACATTTCATTATGTTAGTATTCATTACAAAACCCCGCAACTTTACGAGTGAGTCGCGCTCCGCGTCGGCGTTTCTTGTATTTTCTTGAGGCAAGTTGACACCTAGGTAGTGCCGTGCTACTGCACGGCGCCGTTGACCACGAGGATGTGCAGATTTGCTTGGCTTTCGTGGCATTTCATTTTTCTTCTATGTTGCCTTCCACGGTCCGACGGTTCCAGCCGCGTGTCACGCAGGTGGCGGGGGCGTCAAAGCGCGCGCGTGTTGGAGCGTGGAATGGTCGGTTCACCCTCACTGTGGCAAAGGTGCCCGCTGAGAACAGGAGTCAGATCATGTCAAATCGCATCATAGCCGTCGCAATCGTTTCAGGGTTGTTGCTGGTGTGTGCCGGATCGGCGTTCGCGACCGGTACCCGGCTTAATAGCATGGGGGCCGCGGGCGCCTACTTTGTCGGCGAGTTTCCGGTGTTTGTTACCGGCAACCTGGCCATTGAGGACGAAGCCAACATCTTTCAGTTGCCAGCCACTCTTACGAAGTATGGCAACCGCGTGATGATTGACGAACTGCAAGGCACGTTCGACACATTTGGCGGTGCAAGATTTGGTATTCATTATAGTATTAGTGACTATACCGTGTTGGCGGTCTATGGCAGTAACGTCGACGCCGGCGTGGGACTTGGTGTTCCGTTTGGCGCGCCCTATCAGCCAACCAGCCCGTTTTTGGCGGGTGGCCAAACATCTGCCGCTGCTGCCGCAGGCGTCGGAAATCCTGCCGGAGATGCGTCGGGCGGCAACCCGGATCTTACTGCCGATTACAAAGGTTCAATCATGTTCGCCCATGATATCGGTGGGTTCCGGTTTGGTGCGGGTATCCACATCTTTGGTGATTCGGCGAAAGTGGAAGCTCCGAATGAAGCCATTCAGGATATTGGGGTTTTGGTAATGGACTTCGATCTCGGAGTGGGTTTCGACTTTCTAGGCGATAATAGCCTGGATTTTGGCATTGGCATCAAATTTGGTACCTTCGACTACGTTCTTCCTCCGCAGGAAAAAGAATACTATGGTCCTGAGACCAATTTTGCTATCGATCTCGTTGGTCGCGGAATATTGAACTTCTTCCAGGGAACACAGATTATTCCTTACGGACATATACTCTATGAAGTACAGGGTCTTACCGATACAGACCCGCCACCGGGACAACAAGGCCAATTTGGTGACTACTCGCACTTTGGGCTTGAATTGGGTGTGGATCTGAAAATCGAGCCGTTTGAACGGGTATACATTTATCCCGGTTTTGGTTTCCGTCTGGACACATGGAAAGTTGCGGCTCTCGGCGGCAACGAACCGGAAATCGACCGTCGATTGGCGTTGCCCTACTACGGTTTTGGGCTGGACGCGCGGATCTGGGATTGGTTCGTATTCCGGATGGGTGCGCGGCAGTATGTTTTGTTTGACAAAGAAGGGACGTTTGTAAGCGGCGGGACGGAAACAGATACCCGCGACGCCAAGGTGATTACAACATTTGACACCGGATTTTCTCTGATTTTCGGTGAAAATGACAATTGGATCATTGATGCACACCTTCAACCGGAATTTTTCTTGAACGGTCCATCGATCATCAGCGGCAACTCCACGACCGACGGAGCTGGCCATATGAATGTTGATGTTGCCCTGAAGTACACTTGGTAGTTTATCAGACTCGCAGAGTGTCTTGATTCTTTCGGACCGATCGCCTTCTGCAGCGCTGCTGTCCTGACCACCTCCAACAACTCCATTCCGATACCATCCCGCTAGGTGGCTGGTGTTTTTTAGGGGAATTTTTGGCCAGCCGGATTTTAGCCGAATCGTCCGAAAAAATCCTGAGTCATATCGGGAATATGGCGCAGGG
>JABWCM010000040.1 GCA_013360285.1 Myxococcales bacterium | reverse complement strand
GGGATACGAGATACACCGGTCCTGGCGCCCCCATCCGTCGAGCGAAATTTCGGTTTGTGGTAGACGCCGTGACCTCGCCATCCAGCGGAATACCCGGACCATTGCCGATACACGATCCGCACCCCGGCTCGGTCACAACAGCTCCGAGTGACCGAAATCGTGTGAGAATACCCCGACTTTCTGCTTCTTTTGCTACGTCTTCCGAAGACGGAGTGACCGTGACCCGTACGTTGGGCGCAAAAACGTGTCCTGTCAGCACTTCGTCGGCTGCGGCGAGATCGGCTACCGACGCGCCAGTGCATGACGCGATGACCACGTTATGAATTTGAACGTGGCCGAATTCGGACAATGGGGCTCGGTTACGGGAATCACCCGGCGTTGCAATCGTGAGCGGAACCCGTTCCAGGTCGATGCGGATCTGTTTTGCATAGGTCGCCCCCACATCCGGATACACAAACAAGTCCTCCACCTGTTTTTGCGTTAATCCACGTTTTTGTTTCAGAAAATCGACAATCGGCCGACAGGGTTCGACCACGCCGGTCATGAGTCCACCTTCGACCGTCATATTGGTCAACACGCTCAACTCATCAACGGACCATTGTTCCAACGCGGGTCCACAAAATTCGACAACACAGGTATCGGTCGGGCGTTCTCGCCATTGTTCTTCACGAAAATAGGGGTCACCGATGAGGTGCAAAATCACGTCTTTTGGCGATAACCCACCCCGTGCTTCGCCAACTATTTCCACACGTACCACCTTCGGAACGGTCACCGGAATCAGTCCAGTACGAAGTGAAAACGCAATCGCCGCCGAACCGACGCCAAACGCCAGTGAATTCAACACCCCGGCGGTGGGGGTATGGGAATCCGTCAATACAACGATATCTCCCGGTAAAGCGTAGTGTTCTACCACAAGGCGGTGGCAGACCCCGGCGGGGTAAGGGCGGTTTGGTCCATGTAGGCGAATGTGGTTTGCCTCGCACACATCGACCATTTCCTGGGCCAACTTCTGTGCCGGAGCCAGACGTAAAGCACGAACCTTGGCCGGAGTTGCCTCGTGACCGATCAACGGAAAATGATCTTCAAAAGCAGCAACCAAATCGGGGCGATACATCGGTGCGTCCCCCCATTCCTCCCGATACAGGTTCATTACCATACCAGCCGTGTACTCATGAACACCACGAAATGCTGTGCGTGCCAGCACCTGATCGCCTTCAGTAACATAAGGAACGCCGTCGGTTTTGCCTTGTCCTACGTAGGTTCGTGCTGCAATGAGTTTTTCCACGATGTTCATCGGCGCGGGTGCGTCGTGTTGAGGTAAAATCGGTGCGATCTTACCGGCCAGCAGACGGGTTCCGTATTTAAGCAGCCCCCCTTCATATGCTACCGCTCTAAAAAATGGTGGAAGTGCGTCAAAAAACTCGGTGTCGGGAATATCTTCCCCATTTTGCAACCGGACCAACACGTCGCGGTCTGCGGTGAATGGCATACCTCCATACACCATATTTTCTTGGAAAATTCGCTGAAATGAGTCGGCAATGACCAATTGAATACCGGCACCTTTGTGAGCAACAACTGCGGCTTCGCGCGAGGACCCGCTGCCATAGGCATGGCCAGCCACAATGATTTGGAATCCACCGTCGGCAACATCGGAATCCCGCACGACGTCTTGAAACGTTTCAAGAAAATGAGGTCCTAAAACCGCATTGGTATAACCCAGAAGACACGCGGCACCCGATATCATGGCATCGGTATTGACACCGTAGGTATAAGACATACCTGTTGCGTCGACGTTGATACCGTCTAGTTGGTCACGCAGCATTTTGGGATCGTCTACAAGGTGGAAAATTCGGCCGGTCAACTTCATCGGTCTCTCCTTCAGGTACCCTCGGCTCGGCGTTGTGGCCGAACGAGAAAATCTATACCTTCGTTTACGTGGATTCTCCAACCCGAATTTGTAAAAAATGAGTTACACACCGCTCGGCTCACAAGCTCGCCGCTCTCACCCACGAAGTCGTGAGAAATCCGGGTGAACCGATGTAGATCCCGGAAGGATCCTTCGGCTGAAGCGGCGGCCAACTAGGGGCTCAAACGGCACAAGATCATAGGATAATTGAAGAATGAACCATCTTCGTTGCTTCTTGATCTAGATCATGTTACGTGTAGCTCGATCCGCATTGCACTGTGATTCGTATGCAGACGGGTACTTGAGTCTTTTCGTGGAGGAAAGTTTATGCAACTTCGAACTATTTTTAGGCGATCCCTTTGGGGAGCCGTTGCAGCGATTCCGCTTACGGTAGCGCTGTTGTTACCCGCGGGGCCAGGTCAGGCAGCAGACCACCTGGATCCCCCAGGAGACGTGATCCTCGGCGATGCCGCGGATATTACCGATTTGTACATGTGGACCAAGGGCACCGAACCAAATCAGATGTTGGTTGCGGTGTTGAATTTCGCCGGCCCACTGGACCCGAAAGAAGGCCAAACCGGCACCTATGATGCCAATGTGTTGTACGGCATTCATATTGACAACACCGGGGATAACAAACCCAACATTGAAATCTGGGTCCGGTTTGGCCAAAACGCCAAAGGAGAATGGGGTATCCAGGTCATCAATCTTCCCGGTACTGCCGCACCGGTGATTGGACCCGTTGAAACCAAAATCGATGCCGGAACATCCAGGGTGTGGGCCGGATTAGCCGATGACGCTTTTTTCTTCGATTTTCAAGGATTTCAGGACACGTTGGCCACGGGTAAGGTCAGTTTTGATCCCACCCGAGATTTTTTTGCGAAAAAGAACGTGACTTCTATTGTGCTTGAAATGCCCGTGCCTGCGGCATTGGGCGCCGGCACGCAGATTTCCGCATGGGCAACCACCCGGCGATTGGCGGAGGATTAAACATGCGAACCAACTTGCATAGCACGTGGTTGATTCTGGGTATGGTTGCGGCGTTTTCCGCGGCGGCCTGCTCTGATGACAAAGATTCGAATGGCAACGGTGGTGGTACCGATACCGGCACCATTACCGACACCGGCAATGAAGATACGGGCACTCCCGATGAAGATACCGGGGGTGGTGGCGATGCGACCACGGAAGATACGGGTGCCCCAGAAGACACCGGCGGTCCGGGAGATTCTACGTCGACGGACACCAGCACTGAAGACACCGGCACAACGCAGACCGCAACGTGTGAAGAATATTGTACAACCGTCATGGCGAATTGTACGGGAGACAACACGCAATATGGCTCCAACCAGGAATGTTTGGATTATTGCAACAATGTCGCGGCATGGGAACAAGGCAACGACGGCGCCACTGATGGCAATTCGATCGCGTGCAGAACCTATCATGCCGGAGCGCCGGCCCAAGGAGCACCTGCCCTGCATTGCCCTCACGCCGGCCCAACCGGTGGCGGAGTCTGTGGAACTTGGTGCGAAAATTACTGTCACCTTGCGATGAAAAACTGCACGGGCGCCAACTCGCTGTGGGCCGATGGTGCGGCGTGTGCAACGGGATGTGAAACGATTTCCGATGAAGGAAAACCGGGCGACGTCAAATTCGACACAATTCAGTGCCGTTTGTACCACGTTGGTGCTCCTGCGTTTGCGGATGCGGGTACACATTGTTCCCACGCCGGCGCGAACCCGACGGATTTTTGCATTGGCGATCCGGCCGAGTTTCAGTTTGCAACTGCACTTCCCACGGACTATGTCAAAAAAGACCGCATGGGTATGCCTGCGGTTGCAACCGTTCTCATCAAGAACAAATCCGATTACAACACATCGACTCCCGAAGATGACGTAGCGTTTAAGTTCGCTGCTGAAATCCTTGAGAGTCTCACCGCACTTCACACCGCTCTCGACGACGACCTGGTTGGGTTGGGATTGACCCCGTGCTCCATGGAAGACACGGACAAAGATGGATTGCCGAACTGTGCTGATCAGGAAGTGGCTCCGGGTCTGCCGGTAGTCAGCCTGGTCGTTCCGGACACGTTGAAAATCGATCCAACTGCCCCGGCAGGTTTCCCCAACGGACGGCGACTCGCTGATCCGGTTGTCGACATTACGTTGAGCGTCATCATGCTTGATTTGACCACCCATGCGGCCAACGCGTTGGTAGGAGTTAACCCCAAAACCAATGACAAAGGGGTTGAGGGAGCGTTTTTGTCCGAATTCCCATACGTACACCCCCCCCACACCCCGTAATCCACCACTGTTGACCGTTTGCCCGTGGGAATTGCAGCACCGGTCCACGGGCATCTCAAACTCATAACGCTGTTTTTTTCATCAACCAAACCCCATACCGTAAGTAAACTTCCTGATACATCGATTGGGTGGTCAGTTTGGAGTATACCCATGCGACGATTTGGAATCTTATTTGTTGGTTTGACATGTGTCCTGACCAGTGTTTTTGCCACGGCACAAGCCGCACAGCCGACCCCTCACCGCGGAAAAGTTGCCGAGGATCTAGCGGCCATTGACGCTAAGATAATGGTGACCAGAGCACGAACACAGGTGGAGAAACCGTCTTGGCTGGACTTTGAAATCATTGCTTCTTTGGCTATGACCCGAGCCCGCTTGACTGGAGTACTGGCTGACTACCAGGTTGCTGAAAGGGCCATGGATGATGCGTTTCGAGTAGCCCCTAGCGGAAGTGGTCCGTTTATTACCCGCGCCAAATTACACCTCACTTTACATCGTCTGGACGCTGCTTTAGCGGACATCGACCGGGCGGAAAAAATCCTGCTGCTGGACAACGCGAAAATGGCGGAGTTAAAAGCGATGCGAGCCGATATTTCGTTTCAGCGAGGGCAAGTACAACAAGCCAAAGCCGGGTACGTGGCCGCTTTACGCCTTGAAAAAACGACCGCTACGCTGATACGTCTTGCTCAGATAGCATGGAAAACAGGCGATTTTCCCGCTGCAAAAAAACAGTTAACCATAGCCCTCAAGCATGCCAAATCAGAAGGGGCGTCTCCGCTCACAGTTGCTTATTTACACGTTCATTTCGGTATTTTAGAGCTGGATCGGGGAAGGGCGAAAGATGCGTTGCCGCATTTTGTGACGGCAGTCGAAACGTATCCCGGCTGGTATCTCGCCGAAGAACATCTCGCGGAAACTTGGGCGCTGTTGGGGAAAGAAGACGAAGCCAATACGCTCTATACGGACATTGTGGCCCGAGTGCCGGCTGGTGAATTTATGGATGCGCTTGCCGATGGTTTGGAAAAAAAAGACCCCGAGTTGGCAAAACAGTGGCGGGACAAAGCACGGACGGCCTACGAAACCGACCTTACGGCGTTTCCGGAAGCTGCTGTCGGGCATGCACTCGACCATTTTTTGGCCGACCCGGGCCAAATTACGAAAGCGATTGAATTGGCCGAGAAAAACGCTGCGTTACGTGGTGGCGGTGAGGCGTTGACGAAACTCGCGCAAGCTTATTTGTTGGCGCAACGGCTGGATGATGCGGTCACAACAATCGACCGAATGTTGGCGCAGCCAACCCGCACCGCGGAATTGTTGGCCACCGCCGCAATGGTATATGGGTTGGTGCCTTCAAAACGTGCTCAGGCAAAAAAGCTGGAAAAAGCTGCACAAAAACTCAATCCGCACATCATCGATGAGTTGCAGTGGCTAAGGCGATAAAAGTTGCACAGCTTGACTGCCGCAACATACAGGTTCATTGTAGGCTTATCCTTTGACCACAGGTGGCGGAGAACAATATGAATCGTACATTGGCTCTCATCCTTAGTTTTTGTGTGTTGTTGCCATTGAATTTGTCTGCACGCAGCAAAGAAGGGGTGTCGTTTCCCGACTCGATTACCGTTGACGGAAAAACACTGGTACTCAATGGCCTTGGCACACGCGAAGCGACCGTTTTTAACGTAAATGTGTACGTTGCAGGGCTTTATTTGGAACAAAAATCCTCCGACGCGGCTGCGATTTTGTCATCGACCGGTACCAAACGGCTGGTGTTGAAGTTTGTGCGGGATGTCGAACGCGACGACATTGTCGATGCTTGGTCAGACGGATTTGAGAAAAACGCCAAGGGACAACTGGGCGCCCTCAAATCAAAAATCAGTAAGTTAAACGGATGGATGGCGGATATGGCAGAGGGAGAAAATCTGAGTTTTACCTATATTCCACAGAAAGGTACGACCGTGGAAATCAACGGAAAATCCAAAGGAACCATTGATGGAGACGACTTTGCCCGCGCTTTGTTTTCGATTTGGCTTGGATCCTCACCTCCCAACAGCGGTTTGAAATCCGGATTGTTGGGGAAATAACCCACTACCTCCACCGAATCCGTTGAAATGACAAGTTTTTCCAGAAACGTACCCCATTCCGAAACCATCGGCGAACTCGAAGTTGTGCGAATTGATGGGCGGTCAGATGGCCCTGCCATTCTGATTTTTCACGGCTACGGCGCGGATTGTCACGATCTCGTGCCGCTGCGAGGTTTGCTCCCCAATGACCACCGCGTCAATTGGTTTTTTCCCAATGGTCCACTACACGTACCGATTACGCCGTTTTATTCGGGTCGTGCATGGTTTCCGATCGACGTTGCCGCCATTGAGCGCGCCATGAGAACAGGTCGTCCCAGGGAAATCTCCATGGGGGAGCCACAGGGGTTGGCTGCTTCCCGCAAAGCCGCGTTCGACATGATCTCGCGAATCGGTGTTCCCTGGGATCGGCTCATCCTTGGCGGATTCAGCCAAGGAGCTATGCTGGCTACCGATTTGGCGCTGCATGCCCCCCAAAATCCCGCTGGTTTGGTCATTTTATCGGGAACACTGCTCAACGAAGAAACCTGGAAACGTCTTGCGCCAAGCCGGGCCGGCCTTCGGTTTTTTCAAAGCCACGGTGACCATGATTTGTTGTTGCCGCTTTTTGCTGCCAAAACACTCAACGAACTATTGGCCAAAGCCGGATTGATAGGCGAATGGATCGAATTTAGCGGTGGACATGAAATCCCAAGCCGGGTCAACCACGCGTTGTCTACGTTCCTTGCGTCCTGTGTTGCTAAATTACCGTCCGCGCAATAATTCCGGACGCAGGTTTAGAAATGCAAACGCCCCAACAACCAACGAATGGGAAATAGTTCCGTCCAAAATCAATCCCGCAATGTCGTTCAAGGGAACAAGATGTACTGCAATGTGTTCGCCGTCATCTAGGTGGGGCAAGGTTTTTGGCTCTGCACCTGTGATAAGATAAGACGAACATTGATTCACTTGAATTGCCGGATTGGGAAACACACTCCCCAAAAAACACGGGGGATCCCCAGCATAGCCGGTCTCCTCCGCAAGTTCACGTTGTGCCGCGTCTGCCGCGGTTTCTTCCGAATCGATAATGCCGCCCGGTATTTCCAGCGTAATCGCGTCAATTCCGTGGCGATATTGCTCGATCAATACCACGTGATGATCGGGCGTCAACGCAACAACATTCGCCCAAGACGCCATTTCCAAGATCTGATAGGTCCCACGTCGCCCATTTCGTGGTGAGGTGCGCACAACCTGCCGAATACCGAAAATTCCTCGGTTTTCCAGGGGTCCTGAATGCTCCGTAGGCCATTTGGGAAGCGTTGGGCGGTAAAGTTGTTTCATCATCCTACTCCGGCTTGCTTGACATCCGCACCCGACAGCGCGACGGTTCCGTTTGATGACTGCAACTTTGAATTGCCCGCCACCGAGGAACATTATGAAACGATTCGTAAGCTATGTCATGGGCCTATGGTTGCCTATAGCGACCGTTGCAGGTTTGGTAACGGCCTGCGGCAGCACCGCGCCACCTCCAGTGAGCCACACGCCGACCTCCAGACCCTCTACATGGCTGTCGTTATTGGAAAATACGCTGGGCCTTCGTGTCGTCGAGTTATCGCCGGCGCTGTTAAATAACTCGACTTCCGAGCGTAACTTACTTCAACCCAACAGCGACGAGCTTGTTATTGTTGAGCCCGCAGGCATTCGATTCGGTGGTGAACGGGTCATTGTTGGACAATTGGCAGGGAATCGTTTGACATTGTCATCCCCCCGCACACGAAAAGTACCGGGCGGAGAACTTCTTGTGGATCTTTGGGATAAAATGCGCGCCAAAAACCCGGATTACCGGATGGACACCGCGGATTCAGGCAAAGGGACCCGCCGGTGGTTTGTACTGGCTGACCATCGGATGCCCATGGAGCTTTTGATTCAGCTTGCGATCACCGGACGCCTTGCCGGTTATGCTCCACCACAGTGGATTGTTCAGGATACGGACGGTCAACCATCGGCTGTCACGTTGTCCGGAACCCGCAATTGCCCCGAATTGCCGATGCCGTCGACTACACTGGACTTTCCACAAACCAAAGCCGGAGAACCACACGTATTGGCGGTTGGACCGACGGTTGCGTATGGCAGTTGTGATCTCAGCTCAGCAGAACTTATTTTTCAGCAGAAATTGGTCGACTTAGGCCCTTGTTTTCAACGCACAGTGGCCCATATACCGTCATTACAGGGAGAATTGGCAAAAACAACGATTTCTGTAGTCATCCAGCCCGACGGCCACGTGCAGGGCGCATTTGCGGAATCGACTTTTTTACCGATGGATCGTTCGCTTGGAAACTGCCTACTGCAAACGATATCGGCCCCTGTTTTTGCACAGCAACCCAGCACTTGTGTCCTTTCCGGCACGGTGATGTTCGCCGCAGGGGCTATTTACGACATCGTTGTGCAGCCGGACAAACCACCCATGACCACGTTGATGCCGCCATTGACCTTGGTCGACATTACGTTGTCTACCTCCGGCGTACGCGCAACATTGACAACCGCCACCGACAATGGCTGCCCATCTCAAGCGGGATTGTTTGCACAGACCGACACCACCGATGCCCAGGCTGTGGCCGATTGGGCGGCTCGTGTGGCGGGAAATGGCCTCGAACCGCAGTTTATCAATATTCGTGCACGTCCCGGCGTGGTTTTTGGCACCATGCTTCAAATTGCCGATAAACTGGCCCGCGACGACGGTTCCAGCCGACTTCGGATGTCCTTACAACCCAATTAATTTGCCCACAAAATTTCGCGGCGGCTAAGCCGGATTTCTCGTCGGAATTGGCAACGAGATCGTCAAAACCGCGTTAACGACCTTTGCGGGGCCAGAATCGTTGGTCCAGGGAATACCTACCCGGTCCCAACAATGCAATCACCAGGAACACCAATGCATAAAGCAATGCCAACTCTTTTTTCTGAAACGGATCACGTGCGTGCACCAAAAACGCGGCGACCATCATCGTGATCCACAATGGAATCGCCGCAATACGTGTACCGAGCCCCAAAATCACCAACGCAGAACAGATCACCTCACTGCCAATGGCCAAAAGCAGGCTTGCTTTGGATCCAATCGTCAACGGATCGGGGAATTTGGTCGACAACGACGAAAAATTATTGACCTTGGCCAATCCATGAACAGCCAACATCGTTGCTGCTGAACCAACCCGCAACAACAGCAACCCTACATCCGTCGCCAATTCCCGTTTATTCATCGTTTCTCTCCTTCGAAGATTTGGTTTCAGTCAACGACCACTAAGAGGGTGTTTGGAAAAAAAATAACGGCGAGCGGGACAGTGGCCGTAGCGAGGCGGGCCTGCCGACTGACGCCCACCGGAGGCGTACCCAATGGTACGCTGAGGATGGGCCGACCGAGGTACGCCCACGTAGTAGGCCAATGTTTCGAGTAACGTAATTTTTTACCCAAACACCCTCTAAAGCGGGGATACGGAATTGAACAAATCCTGACCCACCAACGAACGACACCTCGATTTTTCGATTTCGTTCGCATTAGCCCTCGGTTTGACCATCACCTTGTCGAGCGGCGGGCTTCCCCATGTCACCGTGATTTCTCTTAACATATCCCGCCGAAATACGGTAAACGTAGATACGGTGCCGGGATCGGTTATTTTAGCGCGGTCCGTTAACGCGGCACGGTCAACACGAAATCCATCCACCGCCAACAGTTCGTCGCCTGCATAAATCCCACCCATCATGGCCGGACTTCCCTCATCCACCGAAGTCACTTTTAATCGGTTGGTTGACGAGGCCGATTCCAGTTGAATCCCCAACCAGGCTCCACGTTCCACCGCGGCTTCTTCCGTCCAGGTACGTGACAGCGACAATCCGTACCAAGAAAGCGCTTGCTCAAGCGGCAACTCCTCGGTGGAATCCACGAATCGACGCAAAAAGTCTTCGACGTGTACTCCGGTTGCCTGAGTCACTATCTTAGCAAATTCGTCCTCTTCGTATCCGGGCAGATCGGGATACGTTGCGGCGTACAACGCGCGCATCACGTCATCCAGTGACCGTTGATTTTCGGTGTTGCGGCGAATTTCCCAGTCAAGGCAAAAACACACCAACTCGCCTTTTAGGTAGTAAGATACCGTGTTGTTCCGGGAATGTTCGGTGGGTCGATATAACTTGGTCCAGGCGTTGAAGCTGGAATCCGCCATACTCATATGTTTTCGACCAGGAGTGGCGTCCAACTTTTGAATTGAATCCGCCAAATCAGCAAGCCACGTAGCGCCAGTGATCACGCCGGCGCGAACGGGTACAAGGCCTTCATAATACACGGTACCGCCTTCGTGCAGCCACAGCATTCGTGTGTAGTTTTCCACCCCGTAGTCAAAAGGCCCCAGGGATTTTGGGCGAATCCGTTTGATATTCCATACATGAAAGTGTTCATGCGCAACAAGCCTCAAAAACTGCTCATATTGTTTTTGCGGCGCAAATTTGTTGGGATGCCAACCCAACACACAACAATTTTTGTGTTCGAGACCACCCCGCGCGCCGGAAATGGCCTGTAACACAAACAAATACCGATCATAGGGCAATGTCTTGCCAAAGATCGCTGCGGCATGTTCAACGATTTTGGCGCAGTCGATTCGGAGTTTTTTCAGGTCGTAATTTCCCCGTCCCCACACCACGAACCGATGGGGTACGCCCAAAACAACGAAGTTTTCGTTTTCGTGCTGTGCACAATCGATAGGAGAATCCACCAAGTGGTCAAAATTGTCGGCGCGCCATGTATTGGGCGTGTCGGCAACCGGAGGTAATGTGGTTTCTACACCCCAGCCGGCAGGTGGTTTGATTTCCACTGTCAGCGGATGGTCTTCGTAACCCTGAACCGTAAAAAACGTGGCCGCGCCAACGATCAGCGCGTGCGTATCATCAAAATGATTGGTGCGGACGCTGAGTTCATGGGCGTAAACGCGATAACTTAACGCAAGAAATCCGTCCTTGGGCGCCGCCCCAAAACTCCGTTTGTCGATTTGGGTCACGACCACCGGATGACCGTTGACGTCGGCAGCACTAACATCTTGGACATGCTGCACATATTCACGAATGAGGTACGATCCCGGTGTCCAAGACGGAAACTGGAAAACCAGTTGAGAAGAACCGATACCGACAACCGTCAGCCGCACATCAAATAAGTGGGTGTGGGGGGCAGATAGCCCAACTTCATAACGAATTTCCATGAACTCTCCTTGACCACCCGACGCGGCGCTAGGTGTGTGGTGTTTTTTAGGGGAATTTTTGGCCAGCCGAATTTGAGCCGGATCGTCCGGAAAAATCCCCAGTCATATCCGGGTAGTGGCGCAGGGATTTTTACGGGCGAGGTGGCCAAAGGCGGCCAGGACAAAAATTTCATCAAAAAATACCAGCCACCTAGAATCAAGATACTATCACGGAACGACAACTGGCCCGAATTTTTTGCATGCAGATTGCCGACCCTTTGCAATATTTTGTCATCATTGCGAAATTTCCCGGATGAGACCATCTTAAATAAGCGATCGTCCGCCGTCAACCCGAATGCATGCACCAGTTAGAAAAGAACTTCCCTGGGCAAGATAGAGGACCGCGTTCGCAACATCGGCAGGAGACCCCGAATCGCCGGCGGGTGTTTTCTGAATCTCGCGGTGTTTTTGTTGTTCGGAAAAGTCCTCCGGCCACAACACCGCTCCAGGTGCTACCGCGTTGACCTGAATATTACGCGGCGCCCAAGCGGCGGCCAACCCTTCGGTCAAAGTCAGAAGCCCCGATTTGGATACCGAATGCGCCAAATAACCTGGCCATGCACGAAAAGCCGATAAATCGACGATGTGAATGATTTTTCCGCCGCCGGCGTTGGCAAACAAAGGCAAACATGCGGTTGACAATCGAAACGGCGTCAGCAAGTTGACGCCCAACACGGCGTCCCAGTGTGATTCGTCCATGTGATCGGTAGGAGATCTCACGAACATGCTCGCGGAGTGTACCACGATATCCACACGGCCCCACTCGTTTGCCAACACCTGGGTCACTTGGTCGCCGGCCGTGTTGTCGGTAAAATCAGCGTATATGATTGGCCCGATCTTCCCACTCCCCTCAAATCGTGCGGCAAAATCGTGGGCCGATTCCAAATGAAATCGGGTCGTGATCGCCACGTGCGCTCCTTGTTTAGCAAATGTTTCGGCAATCACCTTGCCCACTCGAACCGCTCCACCTGTCACCAATACCTTTTTTCCAGCCAGAGAACTCACAGCGTACTCCCAAACCAAGAACCATCATCGATGGTCGCGTTACCCGACCGTTGCGTCATCACCAAAGTCCTGTTGTAATACCAAAAGGAGCAAAACGCTCCGACAAAATCGGAGGTGTAAGATGAAACCCAATGTCATGACCCTTGATACCATTCATCCATTTCAGGACGACAGCAGTTTGTTGGATGGACTGTTGGAATCCCCGCTCAGGGGTGCCGAACTGGGACGAATCGACGGTATCGAGAATGAATTTGAAGCTGAAATGATGCGCGATGCTTTGGAAAAAGAAGGTATTCCATGCATTGTGCAGTCTTACCGTGAAACACCGTTTTCCGGGATCTTTCTTGCTCAAAAATCATGGGGTTCGGTTATTTTGCGAATGGATGAAGCCGAACGCGCATTGGAAATCATGAACCGGGTACGCGAAAGCGTAGTGTTACCTGCTGTCGATCACCCCCCGGAGCTGGAACCTGAGACGCTCAACGGCAATAAATAAGCGGTTCTGGCTAGGTGGCTGGTGTTTTTTAGGGGTTTTCATGAGAATGTGTAGCCCCCCATAAGACCGGTGAGAAAGTCGATTAACGGCGGCTTTTCTGCAGCCCCAGCACGTCTTCCAGTGCCACGCCGATGGCCAGGACCAACGCATCGGCTGACTGAGCCAGTTCTTCGGCGATTTTTGTGCCGGTCGCTATCGATTCGTTTAACGAAGTAGCGGTTTCTTCCAATTCAGCAAATCGTTTTTCCAACAATTCCTGGTTGTTGTCTTTGTTGTTCCGCTCGTCGTTCAGCCGCGACTTCAGTTCAGCGATTTTCTGTTCGGCCGTGGTCACTTTGTTGGCCAATTCTTCGGCGGCGGGCTGCATCTTCCCCTTGATAAGTCCCCGTAACTCACTGAGTTGCGCCACTTTGTCCCACGCAAACGACTGGGTTACTGGATTGGCTTTTTTGTTTTTTACCGCGGCTTTGGGGAGACTTTTCGGTTCACATTTTTCGGACCCCGGTTCGTTCCAGCACTCATTTAATGCGGCGCCCACTGCTTTGGCATTGAGCATTTTCGTTTGCACTTCGGCATCCACCGTTAAAAATCGGTTGGTTTTGGATTCAACGTCGGCTTTCAGCCCGCGTAGCGACTCGATTTTGTTCGCCAAGTCGTTGGCGATGTCCCGCGCCTCGGTCACGATTGCCGCCCCTGGATCGGTACGTCCCGGGCCGGGATCGTTTTCCGGTGCGTCCAAATCCCGTCCCCGAAGTGGACAACCGGCCAAAAAAGCACCTAACACCAACACCAACCCCCACTGTAAGCATCGGGATGGATTCACGGTTTTTCCTCCAGAACCAAAAGGCCGGCTCATCCGCATCAACCCGAAACCAAGGTTGGCAGAATGTTATATTTCGCCGCGCATTGCGTAACTTAAGCACTATCAGGACTGTTTGCGTTTGTGTTACCGATCCATTGCCGGACCGTTCACACAACCGCGTTCCCTTACAGCGCAGGACACGACCTGTCAAGAGTCGTACCACCAAACCGTAAACAACAGCCGCTTCGATGTGTCCCTTTCGATCACCATTGATGAGGTTGATAGTCCCCCCTGCGGCGTGATACATCGTGTTCAACATTGGAGGACGTGATGGACAAAACATTCCCAAACGCCGATGCCGCGATTTACGATATGCAATCCGGCGTGACCATTCTGAGCGGCGGATTTGGTTTGTGCGGCAACCCGGAAAACCTGATCACCGCAATTCTGAACAAAGGGATCGATTCACTTACCGTTGTTTCCAACAACTGCGGCACCGACCACGAAGGATTGGGCGTGTTGTTGCAGGCGAAACGAATTCGGAAAATGATTTCATCCTATGTTGGTGAAAATAAAGAATTTGAACGCCAGTTTTTAGCCGGTGAACTCGAAGTGGAGTTGTGCCCGCAAGGAACACTCGCGGAACGAATCCGTGCCGGCGGGGCGGGGATTCCGGCATTTTTCACACCCACCGGTTATGGCACCAAAGCAGCAGATGGCAAAGAAACCCGTGAGTTTAACGGGGTATTCTGTGTCATGGAACGGGCGATTGTGGGGGACTTTGCTATTGTGAAGGCGTGGAAGGGCGATCGACACGGCAACCTTATCTTTCGTAAAACGGCACGTAACTTTAATCCCATGATCGCCACTGCTGGTAAGATAACCATTGCCGAAGTGGAAGAACTGGTGGATGCGGGCCAACTCGACCCGGATCAGATTCACACTCCGGGGATTTATATTCAGCGCATTTTTCAGGGGACACATTATCGTAAACCCATTGAGCAGCGCACGACGCGCCCACATAATCCATAGGAGGACACGATGCCGCTAAGCCGTGAACAAATCGTCCGTCGGGTCGCTTCGGAACTGAAAGACGGTTACTACGTTAATTTAGGCATCGGGATGCCCACGTTGGTCGCCAACTGCATTCCCGAGGGTGTGGAGGTCGTATTACAGAGCGAAAACGGTTTGTTGGGAATCGGCCCATTTCCGTTTGAAGGCGACGAAGACCCCGACTTGATCAACGCGGGCAAACAAACCGTTACGTCATTGCCGGGCAGCGCGTTTTTCTCCAGTGCGGAAAGTTTTGCAATGATCCGCGGTGGGCACGTGGATCTGACGGTATTGGGGGCGCTCGAGGTCAGCGAACAAGGTGACTTGGCCAATTGGATGGTACCGGGAAAGATGGTCAAAGGGATGGGGGGAGCCATGGACCTTGTCGCCGGGGCCAGGCGGGTGATTGTGACGATGTCGCATACCTCTAAAGACGGTGAATCCAAAGTAAGAAAGGAGTGCACGCTCCCGCTGACCGGCAGGCGGTGTGTTGATCTGATTGTGACCGAGTTGTGTGTGTTTGAAGTCTCTCCCGAGGGACTGTTGCTCGTCGAGCGAGCGTCCGACGTATCCATCGAACAAATTCGTGCCGCAACGGAAGCAAACTTTCGTGTGGCAGAAACCGTACGGGTTATTGAATAACCAACCCACGCCATTTTTGTAATGCCCTCAATCTTTATGCGTTTCGTACCGTCAGACCGTCCCCCCATGCCACTGCACTTCGGAGTAGCCGGCGGATGCCTTCTCTACGTGCTCAGTTGTATCGCGTTTTGGTACAACAATCGCGATGGATGGTTCGGCAGTTCTGAAACGGTTCCGTATCTATTGGGGGGAGGCCTGGTGTTGTTTTTTGGGCTCTGTATCGGATTTCGATTGATTTCTTGGCGTACGATTCACAAAGAAACCATTGTTGTTGCCGTTTCATCCATCGTTTTGTTGACCGTGCTTTGGGAGTATGGCCGCCGCGACAGTTTTCATTTCTGGTTCGGCCAAGTCGATGTGTCCCATCCCATGGCGCCGCTTTTTCCGTTTTATTTTTTTGTCGCCAGCGCTGTCTGTTTACGCATGATGGTTCCGCTGTTGTTGGCGCGACTCACTTTAGGAAGGTCCCCGCTTGATTATGGTTACGGATTCCACGGCGTGCTTCGCTACACCTGGATTTATGTGGTGACACTACTTGTGGCCATTCCGCTCGTGATGTACGCAGCCACGTTGCCGTCTTTTCTGCAGAAATACCCCTTATGTAAGCAGATTATCACCGCCAATACGCTGTCGGTGAGTTCATTCGTCCTCTATCAACTGGCGTATAGTCTCGTGTTTGCCTCCGGCGAATCATTTTGGCGTGGGTACATGTTGTTTGGACTACACCGCCAACTTGGCGCCAACGCTTTGTTTTTTATGGTTATTCCCTACGTGATAAGCCATTTTGGCAAACCCTGGCCGGAAACATTGGGAGCTGTTTTTACGGGTTTGTTTTTGGGTTCCTTAGCACTTGCCCACCGCTCGTTTTGGCTTGGAGTCGCCACCCATTGGGGGGTGGCGCTCAGCATGGATATTTTTGCGATTCGCGGCCGAATGGTGGAGTGGGTTCCATAATGAGAGTGTTGGGAATTGACCACGGTCAGGTCCGAATCGGCCTCGCGCTGAGTGACCCAACAGCAACGTTGGCATCACCGTTTCAGGTCTTGATTCGCCGTTATCGACGAAAGCAGGACCTCGCCATGTTGGCAAAAATCGCGGCCGAACAACGGGTTGAGGCCATCGTGATCGGATTGCCGTTGGATCAAGACGGTTCGGTCGGCAAAAAAGCAAAAGAGGTGATGCAGTTTGCCGATGCCCTCCGACTCGTTACACCGATTGTCGTACATCTGTGGGACGAAAGTTATAGCACGTGGGAAGCAAACCAACTCCTTGACCAAGCGGGCGTTTCGGTGCACAACCGCAAGATGAAAATCGACATGGCAGCCGCCTGTGTCATGTTGCAGGGTTGGTTGGATGCGCAACGTCGACCGCAGGGATAAGGAATGGGCAAACCAAATCTTTCGAATTCTGCGTCCATACCGTCCAGACAAACACGTAGGTGGCCGTGGATAGTAGCAGTCATTTTAGCACCGATTTTGTTTATTTTGGCATGGTATTGCCTGGTAATATTCCGACCGATTGCCAAAGACCATGCCGACCGGATTGTTATCTCGATTCCTTCGGGCGGGTTTCACAACACTGCGGCCGTGTTTGCCGCTTCGGGGATCGTCACCCCTGCTTTGTTTTTTGAAATCCACGGAACACTCCTGGGTGCGCGCCGCAAAGTACGCACCGGCGCTTATTTTGTGGACCCAAACTGGAGCCCCCACGAGTTGTTGCAGCATATTGTTGCCGGAGATAACCGGGCGGTTTATCGCGTAACCTTGCCCGAGGGCCTCAATATTTGGCAGACGGCCCAACGCCTTGACCAAGCAGGTGCGGCAACCGCCGCCGAGTTCCTCCAAACCTGCTCCGATTGGACCTGGGCGGCCAAACACCAACCCATTGCCCACAAACCCACTCCGGAACAATTTCCCGGCCGCAATCTTACCGATGTTAGTGCGCTGGAGGGATATTTGTTTCCCAGCACCTATGAATTTGTTTGGGGCAGCTCAACCGAAGACATCGTCAAAACGATGCTCGATCTGTTCAACGTGGAGTGGACCCGCCTCTCGCAGCAATACGCCAATTCCAAAGCAGCGTTGGCCAAAGAGTTCGGATTTCGCGACCACGACTTTGTTATCTTAGCGTCTCTTGTTGAAAAAGAAGTCCAGCGGAGTGAAGAACGTCCCGTTGTTGCAAGTGTTTTTTACAATCGTCTGCGCCAATCCATGAAACTTCAGACCGACCCGACCCTTGTGTATTCGGCGGTACACTATGCCGACAAACCGTCTCCCGCCCACCGAAAAGACGATACCAACCCTTATAATACCTACGCTTTTCCCGGATTACCGCCCGGCCCTATCGCCAATCCCGGGCGCGACTCTTTACGAGCTGTGTTGGCACCTGAAGTCACGGACTATCTCTTTTTTGTTGCAAAAAATGACGGAAGCGGCGGTCATTTTTTTTCCAAAACCTTTGCGGAACATCGTAAAGCGATTCAGGGTGAACCATGACCCCATTCCAGCGGATTGGTTTGTGGGCCGGCCCCATCGTGTTTGGCCTGTTCTGGATGATGGGCCTCGGTCGTAGTGAAATCTCCGGCGGTCTATCTGCCGATGCTCTGCTGGTTTTGGGATTGGCGCTCTGGATGGCACTCTGGTGGATCACTGAAGCCACCGATTTGGCGGTCACGTCGTTGTTGCCACTCGTTATCTTACCCATATTCGGGATCACATCGGTAAAAGACGTGGCTTTGGCCTACAGCGACCGGTTTGTGATGCTGCTCATGGGTGGTTTTTTTGTCGCCACATGCATCGAACGGTGGCATCTGCATCGGCGGTTGGCTTTGTCGGTGATTTCCCGTATCGGAACGTCTCCTCAACGAATGGTGGTGGGATTTCTGCTCACCGCCGCCCTGTTGAGTATGTGGATCAGCAACACCGCCACCACTCTGATGATGTTGCCGATCGCCTCGGCGGTGGTGGCGAGGCTTGGCGATGCCCTCACAAATGACAACCCAGCCGACAAAGGCGCCCAACAACGGTTGGGAACTGCCTTGATGCTGGCCATTGCTTACGGCGCAAGCATTGGCGGAATCGGTACACCCATCGGCACACCACCCAACATGATTTTTCTTGGGCAATACCACACGTTGTTCCCCGATGCCCCACGCATCGGTTTTTTACAATGGATGGCAGTAGCCATGCCAATTGTGGTGTTGATGGTGACATTCACTGCTTGGTACCTCGCTCGCCGTGTCGGTCGATTTGGTTCCCCATCATCATCGGATACTTCTGCAGAACAACTGGCTCGTGACCTCGTTCGCCGCGATTTGCACAGCATGGGACCACTTCGCGGACCGGAGTTGCGCATAGCCGTATTGTTTGCTCTAACGGCGGTGGCCTGGATCACCCGTGGAGAAATCGTGGGGGCCGATGGTACCGTGTTGTTTTCCGGCTGGGCGCGCGTTATCGGCGTGGGCGACAAAGTCGACGATTCGACGGTCGCAATGGGGGCCGCGTTGATCGCCTTTATCTTACCGGCAGGGGACGGAACTCGCCACACCCGGCTTCTTGATTGGGCCACCGCATCCAAAATCCCCTGGGGGTTGCTGTTGTTGTTCGGAGGCGGAATTGCATTGGCCAAAGGATTTGAATCCACTCATTTAAGCAAATGGCTTGGCGCCAGCATGGAGCCGCTTGCCGACGTATCCACCGTGGTTCTTGTCGCTGCCGTGTGTTTGGTTGTCACATTTTTGACCGAAGTCACTTCCAACACCGCCACGACAACCATCTTGATGCCCATTCTGGCCGCGGTTTCTCTGAGCACGGGTTTGTCGCCGTTGGCTCTCATGCTGCCCGCAGCCTTGAGCGCCAGTTTTGCCTTTATGTTACCGGTGGCCACCGCTCCCAACGCCATCGTCTTTGCAACCGGACACGTGACGGTTCCTCAAATGGCCAAAGCCGGATTCTGGATCAATTTGGCTGGAGTCCTGATTGTGACCACCGTGTTTCTGGGTTTTGTCCTGCCTCTGTTGGGGGGCTCATGACCGGTGGCATCCCTCGTTTTTTTGTGGCCGTCATGTGGGTGGTTCTCCTAAGCATTCCCAGCGTCGCTAACGCTACACGTTGGCAGGATTTGTCGGACTTTGAACGCCAAACGGTAGAGCGGGTGTTGGCTAGCCGACAACTCGTGGTTGAACCGAACCCCGACGGAAAAACGATCCAGGACATGTTGATCGACACCCGGGAGGTTTTTGAAGAAGAAGACGGATTTGTCACGATTTTGAACGTATTACACACCACCACACAAGACGAAGTCCTACTTCGAGAAATGTTGCTCAAGCCGGGTGATGTCTACGACCACGCCCGCATTGCCGACACCGAACGTAATCTCCGCAACCCGTTTTTGCGATCCATTGTAGTGATTTTGCCTGTCCAGAGGCAAAACGCACCATCTTTGGACACGGTCGACCTGTTGGTGGTAACCCGCGACGTGTGGAGTTTACGGGCCAACACCAATTTTCAGACCACCGGATCGGCGTTAAATTTTCTTTCCATGAGCTTAAGTGAAAACAATCTCGCAGGGCTCAACAAAGGAGCGGCGCTGACGTTTTTGTTGCAGCAGGCCACCATGGATTTTGGCGCCCGTTACGAAGATCCTCGGCTTGTAGGCTCCAGGCACACGTTTATTGTGGACTCCGCGATCATTCTCAACCGGACTTCCTTTGAAGCCGAAGGGGCTTACGGAGGGTTTTCTTTCGGAGTTCCCTTGTACTCACGCGACACCCGTTGGGGGTACTCGGTTGGCTTTGCTGCACGACAAGAGACATTCCGAGACTATGTCGGTACCACGATCCGCACCTTTGATGCTCCCAGCACGTTGGAAAAAGAGCAATTGGACCGCATGTACGACTGGTTCGGCATGAGTGGTTCGGTCATCGGCCAACGTGCTTTTGGAACCGACATTCGCCACGTCATTCGGTTCGGCATCGGATTTTCGTTTTCCGACCCGTCGTTGCCGGACAACTTTTCCGCCGGCAAACAAGCGACCGAAGATTTTCGGCGTTATGTGATGGCAAAAGACGAGTATTCGGGATACTTCTTGTTGGGATACGACTTTTTTGTTCATGATTATATCGAGTTATATGACTACGATACCTTTGCGTTGTCCGAAGAAATCCGTCTTGGACCCAGTGTGTCCGCCACCGCAACATGGGCGTCCGTTGCGCTGTTTCGCAGCGATGTCAACTATTTGCGGCTCGGTGGCTCCGTGGGTTACACCTTTGGAATAGGAGACGACGCGCTTGCTTATCTTAGCTCCGGCGTTTCGTCCCGCCTGGAAGGTTCATTTGGCGACACAGCGATTTCCTGGAGCGGCGGGTTTGTGACGCCATCCTGGGGTGGCGCCGGCCGGCTTTTTGGCACAACATTGGGTGAGTACCGGTTCGACAACCGGCGTAATGCTCAGGTAACGTTGGGAGGTGACAGCGGGCTTCGTGGTCTCCAATCCCGAAGCCTCATCGGCGAACATCTGTTACGCGCCAACCTGGAATACCGCTCCACGTCGTTTCGGCTGTGGGTTCTCCGTTTTGGTGGGGTTCTGTTTTATGATGTCGGCAGCGCGTGGGATACCGGCTCGGACCCACAGTTTTTCCACACGCTGGGCATCGGCGCTCGCGTCCTGATTCTGCCGCTGAATCGTAACGTGATCCGGGTCGACTACGGGATTCCTCTCAACGGAGACCGGGTCGGATTTCAGCATGGTGTGGTCACCGCGGGATTTGAACAGGCGTTTTAATAGATAAGGAATGTTACGACCCGGCAGAATTTGACAAAATAACCGCCCGCAGAGACAGCATGTACCGTGTTATGATTGGTGTTATCATTGCCATAATCGCCCTCGTTGGTGGCATTGGGTTTTGGTCTTATCTTACCGATACGCAAAGCCAGACCGACATCGACGCCGCATTCGTCGAAGAGGATCGAGTCCAGGTGGCTGTTTTGCCCACCCCCGACGTTCAGTCACAATCCATCGATTCGTCCACCATGTTTCCGCAGCCCCACCCCATGTTACCGGGAGCCGACGACCCACCGATTCAGTGGATAGTCACAGGCGGAGGCGCGCTGCCGGAAATGAACCAGATTTCTTTGGAGCAAGATGCCCAGTTGGCGATTTCCCGATTACCCGGTTTTGGGCGGATTTTTTTTGCGGCGGGCACCGGGTCTCAAACGGTTCAAGTACAAACCCAGCCGATGGTCGCTGATGAGTTGGAATTTGCGCTCGGCGAAATTTTTCAACCCCGCGGCGGTCGGGACTCGACTTATCGTGCGGTCACGATTTTAAACGCTCAGCCGGCCACCAAAGAAGCCACCCTCACCACGATCAAAGCAGCGCTGGGACAAGGTCAAAAGCCGTTGTTGGTCGCGATTTTAGGCCACGGAGATCAGGGAGAAGTCGCCAGAGACAACCTGGCCGGTTTCTGGCCCGGCGACACGCTGACCGCCGCCGAGTTGACCGCGGAGCTGGATTCGACGCAAACCCAACGTATGACTCGGTTTGTCATCACCACTTGTTTCAGCGGTGGTTTTGCAGAAATGGTATTTCACGATGCCGATCCAGACGCCGGCGTAACCCACCAAAACCGGTGTGGTTTGTTTTCCGCCACCTGGGATCTCGAAGCCAGCGGATGTGATCCCAACCCCGATCGCCGGGCGCAGGAGGGATTCGGGCAACATTTCTGGCATGCACTCAGCAGCGAAGATCGGCTGGGCCAACCGCTGGACCGCCATCAAATCGATGCCGACAAAAACGGCGAAATCTCACTGCTGGAAGCACACGGATGGGTGCGGATCACGTCGGCCTCTTTGGAAGTGCCGACCACCACGTCCGAACGTTGGTTACGACACGTTGCACCGGCCGAGGGTCCTGAAGAAGATGTATCTTTGCCCGTAGAAGACATGGTGATTGCCCAGTTGAGCAGTCGGCTCAACACAACAACACTCGAAGAAGCACAAAAACAACTCGAAGTCCTTCAACAACAGAGTCAAACGGCATTGGATAAAGTGACCGAAGCGCAGGAAAAAGAAGAAAAAGCGTTTCGAATGTTGGCGGGAGAACTGCTTTCCCGGTGGCCGGTGTTGGACGACCCTTACCATCCGGCTTATCGGTCGATGTTGACCGAACAACGCGACGTTATCTTAGCATTGCTGGAACGTCACGAGTTGTCCCGAACCTTTCAAAATCAACTGCGTGAAGCTGAACGGGCGCAGATCGCCCTTGAAGACAGCCGGGTACGTTCGGCACCGCTGCATCGGTTGATGCGGGCTTTGGAAAATCGCCAGTTGGCGCGGCGCCTCAAAGCACAAGGTGGGAAAAATTGGCAACTATATCAACGGTTTCTGGCGTGTGAAAACACGGTTCCTTAACAGAACATAGGATCATGCCGTTAGAGGGTCAGGCTGATGACGGAGCGCATAGGTGCTTCAAATCCAACCGGCTTGATGACCAGCACCGATGCCACACACCGGCTCAGCACTTTTTCCGCGGTAGTGCCAAGCAGAATTCCCGGAAGCCCCTTGGCCCCCTGAGTCGCTAAGATAACGAGGTCGGCGCCGGACTGACTTACCACTCGCGGCAACGCCCGTTCAATCCGATCCTCATCGATCACCGCTTTCCACTGGTCGATTTTGGCGCCCAGAAAACCCCGAAGTTTGTCTTCAGCATCCTGCCGCGCCTTTTCCTGAAACTTTTCGACCGATTCTTCGGTTTGGGGCAAGGGCCGTAGTGAGAAAAAACCTTTGTATTCCAAACTATGTACGGCGGTACACTCGGCGTTTGCCAAATGGGACAACCAGTCGGCAAACGCCACGCATCGTTCGCTGGCGGGAGAAAAATCGATCGGCACCACGATGTGAGAAATTCCGGTCGCCGCCTCGGGAGCCACCACCCATACCGGCAGCGGGCACTGGCGAATGAGCCGGTTGGTCGTCGAGCCGTAAACAATCCGGTCCAACAACCCCGCCCCCTGGCGCCGCGGCCCCACGACCACCAGGTCACAGCCGGATGAAACGGCTTCCAGAATGGTCTGTTCCCAGGAAATACCGTGGGTCACTTTGGTATGGCACACCAACCCCTGCTCGCGGAATTTCTGCGCTACCTTGTCTACATGCCAAGTTGCCCGTTGATGAATATCAGCATAGGTTTTGGCCAACGTTGGATCGATGTCGTCCGGTACGTTTTCGAGAACATGAAAAAAGGTGATCTCCGCATTCGTATGCCCGGCCAACCATACAGCCTGACGGATTGGGGCATGGTCGGAGGCACATAACTGAAACGGATCGTCTTCGGCAGGGTCGGAAAACGAAACGCCAACAAGAATGTGGCGGGTTGGAAACAGCGATTTTTCGGCAGATGTCATCACTTCCTCCAGCGCGTAACCATCACGCGGCGCCAACATACCACACCGGGCGACCCTTTCCAATGTCCCTATCACCACTTGCCACGGGCAAAAACCCGGTTCATGATAACGTGGACAACTTGGCCGAGGTACCGACTATGTTAGCGTTACAAAAACCAAACCCTACTTCCGCCGACCCATTATCCCGGCGTTCCCCAGCAACCATACAACGAAAAGCGACCTCCGCGGCACCGGGAGCGTTGGCCGGCGACATAGCGCGCCGCACCAAAGGTCTGCCCCTTGAAGGCCCGGCAAAAGCCATAGCCGGCAAGGTTGAACAGGCCACCGGCAGTCACTTAGCGGACGTGCGCCTCCATACCGGACCGGAAGCCGACCAATCCAGTCGTCAGTTGGGCGCCGCCGCTTATACAACAGGCAGCGATGTTCACTTTGCATCAGGTGCCTTTGCGCCCGAAACAAAGCAAGGTCAATCATTGTTGGCGCATGAACTCGTTCATACGGTGCAACAAAATCGTTCGCAAGACGGCGGCCGACCACAACCCATGGCATCGGTAAGTGAACCCGGCGACGCTGCGGAAAAAGAAGCGGATTCCATCGCATCGGGTATTTTTGAACCAAATTTTCATCAAAGTATTACCCAATCCCCAACGGGTGCCGTTTCCCGGCAAACGGTAGACACTTCCACCTATCCCAAAGTCGTGACCATTGGGAATGAAAAGGTTCGGGTCGGATCCGCCGACGAAGAAAAAGAAGCCAAACAAATCATTGAGTCGATAAAAGAGTTGTACGGTATCGAGATATCGTCCCCGTTGGGGGTTGCCGCCATCAAACAACAATATACAAACGTTCCCGCAACGGTGACGAACACCCTGGTCACGAAAGAGTGGGAAATGAAAGAACTCCGCGCCCTTCAAAGCGCATTGGCCCACTTTGCACCCCTGCTCGGCGCCAATCGGTCCGGCTTGTATTCCCTGCTTTATGGTGGCCAGGAAATTACGTCGGCAAGTAAGGTCGATCAGGCCATTGACACGAATACCGCCGCCGGCCAGCTCGACACGACCACCCTTGGGGAGTTTTTCAAAGGCTCCAAAAACTTTTCGATGTTTACCGCGGGCACCAATTCGACGGTCGATTTTACCGACAACCAGAAACAACTGGAGGGAACGGCGATTCATGAAATCGCCCACGGATTGATGGCGGGATACGTGGACGCCTTCATGAAGGCAACGGGATACTGGACCGACCGCAAAACCAAATCCGGTTCCGGCGAAGCACCGATCACGGCCTACGGCGGCAAAAATGCGTCGGAGGATTTGTCGGAAACCGTGATGTATTATTTTGTGGATCCCAAGACATTGAAAACCAAATGCCCCATTCGTTTTCAGTGGATGGAATTCGTCGTAAAGGTGTGGTGGAAAATGTTGTCCCCACAAAAAGAAAACAAAACCAAAGATTGGGGCGATTTCCCCATGCCTCAGGGCGACACCCGGTATGCCTAATGGAAACCCCGGCTTCCGCCGGTTCCTTGTTTTTGTATTGGTGATAAGCTGCCGCTGCCCCGACGAAACCCGTTCCCCGAATCCCGCCGCTTTGGAGGCCACAGTGCAGGATTTTCGAGTCAAACCCGCAGACGTCAAATCGTTATTGATCTGGCAATCCCAACCGCTCGCAACAGTTCAGAAAATGTTGGGAGCCACCCAAACCAACGTCCGCCCCAATGCGGTTTACGAAAAGTTGACCGGCGTGTCGGAGCTGACTTATCCACAGGTCTTTCCTGGACGTTTTTATTTTCGTGGCGACGACTTCGTTTTGTTGTACATCGGCGACGAAACCTATCTGTCCCGTTTATCCCCGGCCACCATTGAAGGGGAATTGGGCACCGAAGGGATTTGGCACCGTTCCCGGGAAGGAAAAACAAGTGGGTTGTACGTGTTTCCCGCCCATGGTTTCGCTTTTTCGTCCGACGGGGAAACAGTTGGATTCGTAGAGATTTTTCCGTCGATGACCATCGAAGAATACCGCGATTCGATCTATTTAGACCCCGGGCCCTTTATCAAATAACACCCCATGACATCATCGGTTCCTGTTTTACCTTATTTAATGGTTGCCCCCTATTTCCCGCCGAACAATTATGTCGGTGCCAAGCGGGCACTCCATTTTGCCACACATTTACAACATGATGGTTACCGACCGGTGGTGATCACATTGGATGCGGCATTTGAAGCCGATTCAGCCCTTTTGCCGCTTGTGCCCGATGTGGAAATTCACCGTATCCTGGGGGGGGTTCAAAAAAAGGCAATCCAAACCGGTTCAAAACCCGGAGCGACCGCGGGTATCGAGACGGGTTCACCCTCTTCGGCCGGTCCACGGTCAAAGCCGGTGGGGTCGGTATCCGCGGAGGCCCCGTCATCGCCACGATGGATCCAGTGGCTGGCCCAACTCCCGCCCGTCCAGACCGCGACCTTACAAACCCGCGGCCTACAAACCTTGTTGGACCGGTATGCAATGGGGGTTGCGAGAGCCTTTCCGCAAGTGGTGTGGCGTACCATCGCCGCCCGGTGCCGGCTGGTGTATGCCACTTTTGGTCCCCCGTCAGGGGTGTTGTTGGGGGCGGCAGTCGCCCGGTTGTGTTCGCTCCCGCTGGTATTGGATTTTCGCGACCCCTACACCCTGGAGCCGAACCTGCGGGCGGGATGGTCCCCCGAGGCGATTCGTCAAGCGGAATGGATTGAACGGTGGTTGTTTCGATCCGCGGCCGCAGTGGTGCTCAATACCGAATCGGCTCAGAAAATGTATCAGACCCATTATGCCGCAGAATTTCCTCCGGAGTTGTTTACCTGTATCCGCAACCATTTTGACCCCGCACTATATGCCCCAAATCCCGCCCCTCCTATGCCGGATGACCCGTTTCGTATCCTTTATTATGGACATTTACGCCCGTCCAAAAATGCCCTGCTATTTGCCAAAGCATATCGCGGGTTGATCACAAAATTAAACTTAACGCCACGTGATACCCAATTGGTGATGCTGGGAGAAATCACGAACGACGATCAGGCCGAATTCGCCCGACTTGGATTACAGTCGTACGTCCAATCCCATCCGTGGGTACCGTTTACGGAATCGACCATTCTTTTGGGCAAAGCCGCTCTGTTGCTGGATCTCATGGGACCGGGGCATACAGCCCAGATTTCCGGCAAGTTTTACGATTATTTGGCTGCGCGGCGACCGATTTTGTCGGTGTCGCCAAACCAGGAACTGGATGGAATTTTTGCGGAAACAAAAATGGGGAAACGGGTTGACCTGGACCAAGACGCGATCACGGATGCGCTGGAGGGGTTTTTTAAGGATCACCGCGGCGGCGCTGGGTTGATTCCAAACGAAGAGGCCCTGTATTCGTTTACGGCAAAACCGGCCGCCGAAAAAATGGCCGCGGTGTTTCGCCGGGCATTGAGTTTGTGAAAAAATAGCTGAACGAACTTGGACGGGTGCTTTTGTCCCCCCTCCCCAGAAAAAAGCCTGCACAATAGTCCCGATATGACTCGAATTGTATTTAAGGGAAGATAAGATCCACGCCAGGCGGTACCTGGATGATATTGGGTCCGTCATCTTCGAACCAGGCGTTAAATGCCCCGGCTCCTTGATCGAGAGCGGAGTTTTTCAGCGTGTTGATGAGGATCACCAGATCGGTTTCCTCCGGCAGATGCATAATGACGGTTGAAACCCCCGCGGTATGTTTTTTGTTGTTGGGGTAATACGTGGAGCCCCAGCCGCCGTTATGCCAATACCCGGTTCCCACATTGGTGGTAATATCGAAAAAGCCCGCTTCGGTGGTAAACAGGTTGTCGAGCACGTCGGTATCGACGACCAGGCCATTACGCAATCCCATCAGGTATTTCAACATGTCGCGTGCGTTGGAGTACCAGCCCCACGCGGCGACTACCGGCGCATAGGTCGGTTCGAAATACACGCTGAGATTGGGCTCAATACCTGAAGTCGTCGAGTATTCGAGGTGGTTTGCATAATACGCCGCAGCGGTCGGGGGACCCAGTGTCGTCGGAGTGGTGTCATACACGCCGGCCTTGGACAACACGTTCGTCGTCGCCCACTGAACATACGGAATCCCGGTAATGTGTTCCAGGACGACCCGGTTGATACACGTCGAAGAGTTCGTATAGTTGCCCTGCCCCACCGGCTCAAGCGGTCCGTCTGCCAGCAGTGCTCCGACGGCATCTTCCAGCGGGTCCGCACAGGCGTCGTAATATTGGGTGTCGCCATCGAAGCCTGCTTTGTGCTGCATGATCTGACGGAAGGTGATCTGTTTTACGTCGGCGTCAACATTGGGGTACATGTCGGCAACCCACGGCCAGAACTTCTGATCCAAATCGAAACCTGCGCGGTCAACCAACACACCGTATGACATGGCCATAATCGTCTTCGACACACTGGCCAGATGAACGCGGGTGCCGGGGTCGAACGGGAGGTTGGGGGAAACAACCTCCCAGGATGCGCGTGCCAAACCGACACCGCCATATCCGACCACACTTCCATAGCGGCCCGCCGCATAGGAATAACCCATGGCGAAGGGTTTGAGATTGTCATAAAGGTAGGCCGAGACTTCGACAGGGGCAATGGGTTCACCCAAACGTGTTTCTATATCGACCAGATTGAGGGCCTCGGCCTCGTTTTTGTTGTCGTAGGTGATGAACTGATCATATTTCCAGCCGCCGACGGTGCGCTCGAAGTCGTCCGGTCCGTTCCAAACGCCGTAGACCGTCAGCTCCCCATTCTGGTTCAAAAATTCCACGTCGACCAACGCCATTTGACCGGAGTACCCTTCGAACGTCGAGGCGAAATGATCCCACGAGGTGCCGATGAGTGCATAGCCGCCGCTGCCGGGTTTGTACAAGGCGTTGTACAGGGTGGTGCCATTTTGGACGAAGACGTCCAGATCGACTAGGCGATAACCATTGCCGGATTTGATGTTCCAGTCAGTGGTGAGCTGGTTCCACGACAATTCGAGGGACAATTGGTTGGCGCCTGTGCCCGGTTGATCCGTCCAACTCCCGATGTAGTATCGTGTGCCATCGGAAACGTAGGTCTCCACGTCTTCGAGACGTAAGCTGGTGGTCTGGTTGTAGCTGGTCATTTGATTGATGAATGCCTGTTTGGTGTAAATCCACAAAGCATAATTACCGGTTTTGGGTCGGAACAAGGAATGGAATACATTCTGCCCGTTGCCGGAATTCGTTGTGATTTCGATGTCGGTCAGGCGCATGTTGCTCGTGCTGCTGACGGTCGACCACTTGTCGATGAATTGGGCCTCGGTCATCGACCAATACACGTCAGACTTGCCAGGTTTGTTGGACCAGATGCCACCATACAGGGTGGACGACAACTCGTCGGAGCTGCATGGGTAATCGGTGCGCGTATACGTGCAGACCCCCTGGGAATTGCAAGTGTCGGAAGTGCAAGGGTTGCCGTCGTTGCACAAAAAGTTCGAGCTCGCGTGAGTGCAGCCGCCTCCTGTGGAACACGCGTCGGTCGTGCAGAATTTGCCGTCGCTGCACAACGTGCTTTGACCGGCCCAGAGATTTGCAACTTGATGGGGGGTCAGGGCTTTTTCGAACCACAGGACTTCATCGAGGTTTCCACCAAAGGACTGAGAGGCGCTCGTGCAGCCGTTTTCGCAGTCGAGTTCCTGGCCGAGCCACAAATCGCTGGTCCAGGTGGTGTTGGCCGTTTTTTTGTGCAGGCGCGATGGTAAACCATTCTGGTAGATGCGCGCTTCGGTGCCGTTGTAGGTGATAAGGATGTGGGTCCACGTGCCGACAGGCAGCACGGGGAGGCCGTTTACAAACTCGGTACCGTGCAGGATCAGGTGTCCGTTGACGCCCATGACGAGGCCGTTGTTGTGTACCGCGCTGGTGCGGCCAACGAAGTAACGTGCCCCGGCGATAGAGGGCTTGACCCAGGCAGCAAACGTGAAGTTTTTGCCCGGGATTCCGGCGGACGGAATACGAACCGCACTTGTGGCATCATTGCCGGGAAACGAGACCGAGTACAGCCCGACTTTGCCGCCAAACGTAATCGCTGCATTGCCTTCGAGAAGACCGTCGTTTTGCGAGCCTGAAGAGTCGGGGGTTTTGCCGTTGCTCGACGATTCGAATTTAAGCTGGGCGCGTTTGTCATCCTGAGACAGGCGGCAGACGCCGCCGCGGCAAACGTCGATGGTGCACGGATTGCCGTCGGTGCAGGTGCCGTTGTCATCGTTGACGTTGAAGCAGCCTCCCCCGGCCAACGACAGGCAACCATCGGTGGTGCAGGGGTTGTTATCGTTGCAGTCTTTGGGCGAATAGATACACAAACCGCCAAAGACCTGGGCGCAGGCGTCATTGGTGCATACATTGCCATCATCGCAGTTTTTCGGGGTATGCAGGCAGCCGACTTTGGCATTGCAGGAGTCAATAGTACATGGGTTGTCGTCATTACAATCCACGTTTGCATTAAAACAATTGCCGAAGAGACAGGAGTCGACTGTGCAGGCGTTGTTGTCGTTGCAGCCGCCCGACGTGTGTGTGCATAAGCCGGCTTTGTCGCAGGAGTCGGCCGTGCAGGGGTTGCCGTCGCTGCAGTTGATCAACGTATTGACACAGCCGCTGGACACGTTGCACGAATCCTGGGTGCAGGGTTTGCCGTCGTTACACGAAATCGTGGTGTAGGTGCAACCGGTGGTTGCATTGCAGGCGTCGTCGGTGCATTCGTTTGTGTCGTCGCACACGATGGTGGTATGGACGCAGCCGGTGGTTGGATTGCAGGAGTCGGTCGTGCAGGCGTTGTTGTCGTTGCATGAGAGTATGGAGTAGGCACAGCCTTTCACCACATCGCATCCGTCGTTTGTGCAGGCGTTTTGATCATCGCAGGAAATTTTCGAATAAACGCAGCCCTCGATCGGAGAACACGAATCGGTCGTGCATACCGTTTGGTCGTTACAAACAATGGGGTCATGTTTGCAGCCGCTGTCGTCGTCGCACCAGTCATCGGTGCAGAGGTCTAAGTCGTCGCAGGTGGCTTTGACGTGGGTACAGCCCTCTT